>QFOL01000005.1 GCA_003241215.1 Agrobacterium fabrum | reverse complement strand
GATCGCAACGCTGTCTTCGACGCAGCTGGGCGCCCTGACCTCCGATGCTCTCTCCACCTTCTCCACCGACGAGATCAAGGCCATCAGCGCCAAGGCGCTTGCCGGCCTCGACGTCACCAAGCTGAGCACCGGCAATGTCGCCGCGCTGAGCAAGGCACAGGCCACGGCGCTCTCCACGGCGCAGTTCGCAGCCCTGTCGACCGACCAGCTCAAGGCCCTCGGCTCCGATCAGGTCGCAGGCCTCAGCTCCGCCCAGATCGGGACACTGAGCAGCGACGAACTGGCGCTCTTCTCCACCGATGAGATCAAGGCCATCGCCGCTAACGCGGTCGCCGGTCTTTCCACGGCCGCCCTGGCTGGTCTCAGCAGCGCCCAGGCCGGTGCGCTTTCGGCCCAGCAGCTGAAGGTGATGAACGATGCGCAGGTCGAAGCGATCATCAAAGCCTATAAGGCTGTGTAAAACTTAAAGAACCGAGCAAATTGCGACGCGGCCCCCGGGCCGCGTCGTATCGTAGATACATTCAAATTGCAGAATGCTCCAAAAGGACATTCAGTATCTCTCATGGCAAAAATATCCATCATCATTCCGGCCTTCAACATGGCCAATCTTATCGGCGAGACACTCGACAGTGTTCTGCGCAATGAAACCGAGATGGATATCGTCGTCGTCGACGATGCCTCCACCGACAATACCTGCGACATCGTTGAGCAATACATGGCGCGGCACGCCAACATAAAGCTGATGCGCAGCGAGACGAACACCGGGCCGGGCGTTGCCCGCAACAGGGCGCTGGCGACCATCGACAGCGAATTTTGCCTGTTTCACGATGCCGACGACCTTCTGCATGAAGGAGCCGTCGATACCGTTCTGCCCCTGATGGATGACACGGATATCGATGTCGCGTCCTTCAGATATAGCGTGCTGAGAACGGCAGGAGGCGATGCCGGCGAGATGCCGCCCATCGACAAGAATATCTGGGATACCGTCCTCGGCAACCGCGATACGGCGCTGATCGATCTCGATTCGACCGCGCAGTTCCTGGTGACGATCAATTACCCCTGGAACAAGATATTACGGACATCTTTCATTCACCGGACGAACTGGCGTTTCTCCACGGCGCGGATCAACGAGGACATCCTGCCGCATTGGGCGGCCTATATGAATGCCGGGCGTTTTCTCGCCATTAACAGCAGCCTGACAACGCACCGTCTCGTCCCCGGACGCGAGCAGCATACGAGCACTTTTGACGAACGCCGACTTGAAATGTTCGCAGCGCTGAAAGACACCGAGAAGCTTTTCCTGGAAAACCCGATCTTCAGGGCGAAATATTACCCGATCTTCGTCGTCTTCAAGGCAGGTCTGCTGGAGTGGGCCGGCAAGCAGATGCGGCAGGACCTGCACGGCCTTTTCCGCGAATATGTCGCGCATTCCTATCAATACTTCACGGATGAAGATTTCGACAGTGTCTATCGCATCAATCCGTCAATTGCTTTGGCGAGCTACAGGATGAAACATTCCCGCCGCTAGAACAGGTAAGCAGTCCCTGCTTCCGGCGTGACAGCATCAACACCTCAGGAACCGGCGTCTGACTGGGAGGAAACTTCGCTCCACCCGGCCGCCGGCTGATCTGCACAGGCAATCCTGCCTCAAACACATCCAGCCACAGGCAAGTTACCTGCGATAGCAAAGGACGGCCCATCAACAGGCTGTTTCCATCTTCGACCCTTTGTCGCCTTGCCGCAGGATGTCATGACCGCCAACCACGTCTCTCCTTCAAACGACGCCGCCGCTCCCAGTGCACTCGATCTCGCGCGGAGCCAACGGTTGAGTCTCATGGACCTGCTGAGCGTGACGGAGGCGCTGAATGTTGCCGGTCAGCGAGCCGCGGCCGCCGAACTCTACAAGACCTGGGTCGCATTCAACGACAACAATCCCACAATTCATCTCGCCTACTTCAACTATGCCGTCGTGCTCAATCAGCTTGGCGATCGCGCGGGCGCCGTGCAGGCATTCCGCGCCTGCCTGAAGGCCAATCCGGAATTCGCTCCCGGCCACATCAATCTCGGCCGTGCGCTTGAAGACGCCGGGTTGATCGGCCAGGCGGTGGAGCAATGGTCGCATTATGCCGAGGCTACGAAACAGCTCGACGCCGAGGCGGTCGGCCATCGGCATATGACCCTGCAGAACATCGGCCGGGTGCTTGAGGGCGCCGGAAGGCTTGATGACGCCGAAAACGCCTTGCTGCAGGCGTTCGAGCTGCGGCCGGAACTGCCGGAATCCGGCCAGCACTGGGTGTCGCTGCGACAGCGCCAGTGCAAATGGCCAGTGCTTGCGCCGTCAAGTCATATCCCCGTCCGCAAGATGCTCGACGCCATGTCCTCGCTGACGCTGAGCTGTTATGCCGACGATCCGATGTTCCAGCTGGCCAAGGCATATCGCCTCAGCAAGACGCTGATCGGCGCACGTCCGGACCTCAGCCGTTTCCCGCGCAGATCGCCGAAGCAGAAATCCGGAACCGGCGAGCGCCTGCGCGTCGGCTATCTCTCCTCGGATCTTCGCGACCACGCCGTGGGCTTTGCTCTCTGCGAGGTTCTGGAACTGCATGACAGGAACAGTCTTGAGGTTTTCGCCTATTATTGCGGCAATGTCCGCAGCACTGATAGTACGCAGGAGCGCATCAAGGCAGCGGTTCATTGCTGGCGGGATATTCACGGTCTGGACGATGCCGCCGCCGCCTCGCAGATCATCTCCGACGAAATCGACATACTGATCGATGTGAACGGCTACACCAAGGATGCGCGCACAAAGATTTTCGCTTATCGCCCCGCGCCGGTCATCGTCAGTTTCTGCGGTTACCCCGGATCGATGGGGAGCCCGTTTCATCAGTACCTGATCTCGGACGGGTACATGATCCCGCCGGAGAACGAAATCTACTATTCCGAAAAGGTCCTGCGCATCGCCTGCGACCAGCCGCTCGACCGGAAGCGGCCCATTGCCGCCCGGCCAAGCCGGGCCGAAGTCGGACTGCCGGAAGATGCGTTCGTATATGCCAGCTTCAACGGCATGCAGAAAATTACCGAAAGCTGCTTCGCACGGTGGATGACGATCCTGTCGCAGACGCCCGGCAGCCTTTTATGGCTGCTGACGGGCGATGACGACGTCAATCAACGCCTGAGAGAGCTCGCTGAAAAAAGCGGCGTCGCAGCCGAACGGCTGGTGTTTGCACCGAAGGCTCCGAATCCGCAGCACATTGCCCGCATCGGCGTTGCCGACCTGTTTCTCGACACTTTCCCCTATGGCGCACATTCCACGGCAGCGGATGCGATAACATCCGGCCTGCCCGTCCTGACCATGTCCGGCAAGACCTTTGCCGCACGTTTCTGCGGCAGCATCGTCACCGCAGCGGGCGTTCCGGAAATGCTTTGCGCTTCGCCGGAAGATTATGTCGCCCGCGCCATCGGTTTCGAACGCGACCGCAAGAGTCTTCTGGCGGTCAGGGAATCGATCGCCCGGCAACGCGAGACGAGCGTATTGCGGGATATTCCCGCTCTGGCGCGCCGCCTGGAAGAGCTGTTCTGGCAAATGCAGGGCGAATGCGAACGCGGCGAGACCCCGGTGCCGGATCTCAGCAATCTCGACATTTATTATGAAGTGGGTGTCGAAGCCCTGCTGGAAAACATCGAGTTCGAAGACGAACAGAGCTACCGGAACCGCTATCTGAAGAAACTCAATCAGTGGCACGACTATGCGCCGATCCCCTATGACCGTCGTCTCTGGCAAAAGCCGGAGAGCTGAACACGAGATATTCGCGTTCGGCCCGGGCATGCGTTCAGCGGCAACTCTTCGATGCAAATCTTGACCGCCCGCAGGGCGGCGTATGAACAGGACTGATTATCAATGTTCGCCGAAGAAAGAATTGTCATTGTTGGCGCCGGGCTTTCCGGCGCGGTCATTGGGCGCGAACTCGCGCTGGCCGGCCATATGGTCGACATCGTCGATGCCCGCGATCACATTGCCGGCAATTGCCACACCGAACGCGACGGCGAAACTGGCGTCATGGTGCATGTTTACGGTCCGCATATTTTCCATACCGACGACAAGGAAGTCTGGGACTATGTGAACGGTTTCCAGACCTTCATGCCTTACAAGAACCGCGTCAAGACGACGAGCAGCGAGCGCGTCTATTCCCTCCCGGTCAACCTGCACACGATCAACCAGTTCTTCGGCAGGAACTTCCGGCCCGATGAAGCCCGAACCTTCATCGAAGAAAAGGCCGACAGGTCGATTACCGATCCGCAGACCTTCGAGGAGCAGGCGCTGCGCTTCGTCGGACGCGATCTCTACGAAGCCTTCTTCAAGGGATATACCGAGAAGCAATGGGGCTGCTCACCGACGGAGCTGCCAGCCTCCATCCTGAAACGCCTGCCCGTGCGCTTCAACTACGACGACAATTATTTCTTCCACAAATATCAGGGCATGCCGGAAACCGGCTATACCGACATGATCGAACGCATCCTCGATCACCCCAACATAACGGTGACGCTCGGCACGCATTTCCGCCGCGCCGAAGCGCCGGCATCCAGACACGTCTTCTATTCGGGTCCGCTCGATGGTTATTTCGACTTCGAATTCGGCCGCCTGGCATACCGGACGCTCGATTTCGAACGCTTCACCTATGACGGCGACTATCAGGGCTGCGCGGTGATGAATTACGGCGACGTTTCCGTACCCTTTACCCGCATCACCGAACATAAGCACTTTTCCCCGTGGGAAGAACATAAAGGCTCGGTCTGCTACAGGGAGTTCTCCCGTGAATGCGGCCCGCAGGACATTCCCTATTATCCCATCCGGCTGGTCGAGGACAAAGAACAGCTTGCCGAATATGTGGCGCGTGCCGAACGGGAAGCGTCGGTCACCTTTGTCGGGCGGCTCGGGACGTATCGTTATCTCGATATGGATGCGACCATCCGCGAAGCGCTCGACACCGCCCGCCTCTATCTCGCGAAGCTGTCAGGCGGCGGCACGATGCCGGCCTTCCTGCATTCGCCCGTCTGAGCCCGATCCCACATTTCATACACTTGCGGTTAGCACATGCTGGGCGCGCAGCCGGCAGCGGCTTGGCGCCTCCGATGCTTTTGCGGCGTTAATGGCAGTATCGTTAAGGGAGATCGACGGCGGCATAGCAACTTCAGGTTCAGGCAAGCCCGATTGCGTACTCAATATCTGAAAAATGGTGGACTTGAGTGACCGATGCCCTTCCGGGCCCTGGGCAGAAAATCCATCTGTCGCGCTTAGGCTTTAGGATTTTTCGGACATGACGTCGATCATCTCTTCCCTGAATGTCAATCAGATCAGATATCTCTCGACAGAGGCGGTCGCAGCCTGGACGACCGAAGACGTGGCGTCGCTTTCCACAGCCCAGATCAAGGCGCTCTCCTCGGCTCAGATCGCCGCATTGGATACTGAGGACGTCAAAGTCCTCAACTCTCAACAGTTGAGCGCCATTTCACAGGGCGCCATCGTTGGTCTGACGCTGGATCAACTCAATATTCTCGATCAATACGCCATCAAAAGCCTGAGCTCGATACAGGTTTCCGCACTGACGACCACCCAGCTTCATGGCCTGACGACGGATCAGGCGGAGGCTTTGACCTCCTCTCAGGTGCGTGTCCTGAGCGCGGCGCAGCTTGCGGCCCTGAGCGCGGAGGATATCGCAACATTTTCAACCGCCGACATGGCGGCGATTACGGCCAGAGCCATGCCGGGCCTCAGCACGGAGGTGATCGCAGGGCTGACCCCGGACCAGATCGCCGCCCTGAGCCCAAGCACCGTTGCCGGCCTGACGACCGATCAGATCGCGGTGTTGAGCCCGGATCAGGCCGAAGCCCTGTCGCCGGCGCAGATCAGGGTATTGAGCTCGTTGCAAATCGCTGCCCTCGGCACGGATGATATCGCCACCTTCTCGACGGCCGACCTTGCCGCGATTTCCATCAAGGCCATGCCTGGCCTGAGCATCGCAGCAATCGCCGATCTTGCTCCGGAGCGTATCGCCGCCCTCAACGCAAGCGCGATTGCGGGCCTGACGACCGAGCAGATCGAGACCTTGAGCACCGATCAGATCGCCGCATTGACAACGGCCCAGATTGCCGCACTCAAGACGACCCATATCGCCACCCTTAGCACGAACCAGGTCGAAGCCCTGTCTCCGGAACAGGTGAGATCGCTGAATGCGGCACAACTTGCGGTCCTGAGTGCTGACGATATCGCGACATTCTCGACCGCCGATATTGCGGCGATCACGAGCGGGGCGATGCCGCGTCTGGGCACGGAGGCGATCAGCCTGCTCACGAAAGATCAGATCGCGGCGTTGACGACGGGCCAGATGCGCGCGCTCGGCGCCGCGCAATTCCAGGCCTTGAGCGCTGGTCAGATCGAGGTCCTGTCAGCCGCCCAGATTGTCGCCCTGAACACCGGCGTGATCGCGAGCCTGATCGCCGATCAGATCGAGGCCCTGAGCACCCAACAGGTCGAAGCCCTGTCTGCAGCGCAGGTGAAGGTGCTGAGCACGATGCAACTCGCAGCCCTGAGCGCCGAAGACATAGCGACATTTTCGACCGCCGATATCGCGGCAATCACCGGCAAGGCGATGTCCGGTCTCAGCCCGGATGCAATCGCGGCGCTGACCACGGCGCAGATCGCCGCCCTGACCACCAGCGCCATCGCCGGGCTGACGGCCGATCAGATCGAAGCCCTGAACACCCAACAGGTCGAAACCCTGTCGGCGACACAGGTGAGGTCCCTGAGCTCAGCGCAGCTTGCGGCGCTGAGCGTCGAAGACCTGGCGACATTTTCGACCGCCGACATCGCGGCGATCACAAATAAGGCCGTGTCGGGCTTGAACACGGATGTCATCGCAGCGCTTACCGCGGCTCAAATCGCCGCTCTGAGCACCAGTGCGGTTACCGGTCTGACGCCCGACCAGGTCGAAGCCCTGAGCGGCAATCAGGTCAGCCTTTTATCCTCCGCGCAGATCAAGGCGCTGAGTTCGGCGCAAGTGGCCGCCCTAGGTGAGGATGTTGCAGTCCTGTCCACCAGCCAGACCGCCGTGTTGAGCGCATTAGGCGTCAAGGGTCTGACCCTTGACCAGATTGCAGCCCTGCGCATCGACCAGTTCGCGGCCTTGACCACCGTTCAGATCGCGTCCCTCAGCGCGGGACAGATCGCGGCCATGGGTACGGGGAACATAACATCGCTTTCAGTAACCCAGATTGCAGCCATAAGCACCTCCGGTATCGCCGGACTTTCAACCGGCCAGATCGCCGCCCTCGGCACCGGCCAGATTTCCATGCTGTCGACCAGGCAGATGGCGACGTTGACCGCGGCACAAGTCGCTTCGCTTGGAACAGACGACATAGCCGCTCTTTCAACGGCCCAGATTGCCGCGCTGGGCACCGCAGGCATTGCCGGACTTAGCGCACAGCAGCTTGCGACCCTCAGCACCGCGCAAGTTGAAGCCCTGACGAGCACGCAGATCCTCAATCTCGACTCCACACAGATTTCAGCATTGGGGACGGAGGACCTGGCACGCTTCACGACCAAGGACATCGCCGCGATCAGTTCGAGTGCGATCCCGGGATTGTCGGCGGAGATCATCGCGTCACTGACGACAGCCCAGATTGCCGCCCTGAATACGCAAAGCGTCGGCGCGCTGAGCATCGCCCAGATCGCCGCATTGACGGCAGCTCAGGTCGAGGCCTTGACCACCACCCAGGTTGGCGCTCTCACCTCGAAACAGATAGCGGTCCTGAGCGCGGACGACATTGCGACATTCTCGACCAAGGACATTGCCGCAATCAGCTCGAATGCGATACCCGGCTTGTCAACGGAGACCATGGCGTCGCTGACAGTGGCGCAAATCTCAGCCCTGAGCACAAGAAGCATCGGCGTGCTCAGTACCGCGCAGATCGCCGCCCTGAGCACCGCTCAGGCCGAGGCCCTGACCACCGCACAGGTCGGTGCGTTGAGTTCGGCGCAGATAGCGGCTCTGGGCGCGGATGATATAGCGACCTTCTCGACCAGGGACATTGCGGCGATCGGTTCGAATGCGATACCGGGTCTTTCAACGGAAACCATAGCATCACTGACGACAGCGCAGATCGCGGCGCTGAGCCCGGCCGGTGTGAGTGGACTGGGCACCGGGCAGATCGCGGCGCTCACGAGCGACCAGGTGAACGCCCTCACCAATACCCAGATCGGCACCCTCACCTCCCGGCAGGTTGCGGCGTTGCAGGTGACCGACATCGCCTCGCTTTCCACAACCCAGATCGGCGCCTTTAGCGCTGCGGGCATCACGGGCCTGACCACCGATCAGATCGCGGCCCTCAGCACCGATCAGGTCGAGGCGCTGAACAGTAATCAGGTCGGCGCGCTCAGCTCGAAACAGATCGCGGCCCTGGGTACGGACGACATTGCGACCTTCTCGACCAGGGACATTGCCGCACTCGGCTCGAGTGCTATCGCGGGCCTGTCTGCGGAAACCATAGCGTCGATGAGCACGGCCCAGATAGCCGCGCTGAGCACGGCCGGCATTGGCGGGCTGAGCACGGCGCAGGTTGCCGTCTTGACCGGCGATCAAGTGGACGCCCTGACCAGTGCGCAGGTCGGCGCTCTCACCTCGAAGCAGCTTGCGGCGCTGAGCGTGGCGAGCATCGCCTCGCTTTCAGCAGCCCAGATAGCTGCGCTCAGCGCGGCGGGCATGGCCGGCCTGACCACCGACCAGATCGCCGCCTTGAACACCAGCCAGGTCGAGGCCCTGACCAGTGCCCAGATCGGCGTTCTCAACTCGAAACAGATCGCGGCGCTCAAGGCCGAAGGTCTTGACACCTTCACCGCCGCAGAGCTGGCCGCAATCAGCGCCAGTGCGGTCGCGGGCCTGTCGACGGCGATGATCGCTTCGCTGACAACAGCCCAGATCGCGGCTCTCGGCACGGCGGCGATATCGGGCCTGACCACTGACCAGATCGTCGCCCTCGGCACCGGTCAGGTGGATGCCCTCACCACCGCCCAGGTCGCTGCACTCACCTCCAGGCAGGTTGCCGCCCTCAGTCCAGCCGACATCGCCTCCCTGGCGGCGACCCAGATAGCTGCGCTCAGCACGGCAGGCGTGGCGGGTCTGACCACCGATCAGCTCGCGGCCCTCAACACCGAGCAGGTCGAGGCCCTGACGAGCGCCCAGATCGGTGCGCTCAGCTCGAAGCAGCTTGCCGCACTCAATGCCGATGATCTTGATACGTTTACCGCCGCAGAGCTGGCTGCAATCAGCTCCAGCGCGGTCTCCGGCTTGTCGCTGGCAGCGATCGCTTCTCTGACGACGGCCCAGATCGCGGCCCTCGGCGCGGCGGCGATACCAGGTCTGACCACCGACCAGATAGCGATCCTCAGCACCGGCCAGATGGACGCGCTGACCAGTGCCCAGATCGGTGCGCTCACCTCGAGACAGGTTGCAGCCCTGAGCGAGGCCGGCATCGCCTCCCTCTCCACCGCGCAGATCGCCGCCCTGGACGCCAAGGCTGTTGCAGGTCTCGGCAGCGCCCAGACCGGCGCCTTGAGCGCTGAACAGGTCGAGGCATTGTCCACCCGTCAGATAGGCGCATTGAATTCGGACGCGCTTAAGGGTCTGTCCACGGAAATGCTGGGAACCTTCTCGGCGGAGGAGCTTGCCGCAATCGGCTCAAGCGCGATAAAGGGCCTGTCTACGGACTTCGTTGCCACTCTTTCGACCGCAAAGGTCGCAGCGCTGAGCACGGCTGGCGTCGCCGGACTGACCAGCGATCAGATCAGCGCCCTTGGCAAGGACCAGATCGAAGCTTTCTCTACCAGCCAGATCGCCGCAATGAGTTCGGCTGGACTTGCCGGACTGACGACGGAAGATATCGCGACGTTCTCGACCGGGGAAATCGCTGTCATCAGCTCGGCGGCGATCAGGGGACTGTCCACCAGCGTCGTGGCGTCGCTATCCCCGGAGAAGATCGCCGCTTTGACGACCGGTCAGGTGGCCTCGCTGAGCTATGGCCAGGTGGCGGCAATGGGCGCCACACAAATCGGAGCACTGTCCCTGTCGCAGGTTGGCGCCCTCAGCTCGATGCAGGCGGCCGCGCTTGGCGGTGACGATCTTGGAGCATTTTCCGCCGAGCAGATCATCAGCCTGAACTCGAGCGCGATCCTGGGATTGAGCACCGGTACGCTTGCGGCCTTGACGGCATCCCAGGCGGCCGCCTTCACGCCCGGACAGGTCGCCGCCATGACTTCGGCGCAGGTTGCGGCATTGAATAGCAGCAAGTCCGCAAACAGCTCGGTCCAGGATATCGCCTCCCTTCTCTCAGCCGCCGAACCGGAGGCTGCGGCGCAGGACAATACGAGCGAGAGCGACGGGCAGGTAAACGCTTCGGCTGGGACGCAGGCGTCGCCTGACGTAACCGCCACCATTCTGTCCTATCTCGACGTGTGACGGTCGCCAACATCGTTCAATTGCGCAATATTGCGATAGTCGCCGAAATCTGCGAACGGCGTGCCTGAGCCAGGTTCGATAGTAATTTCTAAGCAGCAAGGTGCTGCAAAGGAGTACTCATCATGAAAACCTGGTTCATAACGGGCGCATCGCGGGGGTTCGGCCTTCGCATCGCGAAACTGGCATTGGAGCGCGGCGACAATGTCGTCGCAACCGCACGGCGCGCCGACGCCGTGATCGAAGCTTTCGGCGAACATCCCCGGCTGCTTGCCGTCCCGCTCGACGTCACGGATGAAGCGCAGGCGCAGGAGGCGGCAAAGGCAGCAATCTCACGCTTCGGCCGCATCGACCTGCTCCTGAACAATGCCGGCTTCGGCCTTCTTGGTGCTGTGGAGGAGGCAACGGCAGAAGAGGTGGAGAGGCTGTATCGCACGAATGTCTTCGGTCTATTGGCTGTTACCCGCGCCGTTCTTCCGCAAATGCGCGCCCAGCGTTCGGGACGCATTCTCAATATCTCGTCGATCGGCGGTTATCGCGGCGCGGCAGGCTTCGGCGTCTACAGTTCGACCAAGTTCGCGGTCGAAGGGTTGTCCGAGGCGCTACACGCCGAACTGGCTCCGCTTGGGATTCATGTGACGGTGGTCGAACCCGGCTATTTCCGCACGGACTTTCTCGACTCCACGTCATTGTCCATCAGCGGAAATGGCATTCCCGACTACAACGGCACGGCTGGACACGTCCGCCAGATCGCGAGCGATCTCAATCACGGCCAGCCCGGTGATCCGGACAGACTTGCGAAAGTTCTCGTGGAGTTCGCGGATGCACCGAATCCCCCGGTCCGTCTCCCGCTCGGCAGCGATACAGTGCAGGCCATCGAGGCCAAACACACAGCCGATGCGGCAATTCTGGCGGAATGGCGCGAGATCTCGATTTCGACCGACTTCGCGCCATTAAGGGCCATGTAGACCGACGAATGTCCAATCGGGGACTCCGATCAGGAAGGTTCCCAGCGAATGCCCGCCTCGGCGCCCCGCACGGGCGCCGTTGCCCTTCGTCTTCCTACATAATCTGCCGACGATATTCGCTTGGTGTCATTCCCACCAGTTTTCGGAATGCTGCGGCGAAGGACGACGGGGTCTGATACCCCACCATCAGTGCAATATCGGTAACAGCCAGCATTCGTTCATTCAGGTGGCGTCGAGCCTCCTCAATCCGCAATGCAACAAGCCAATTATGCGGCGTATGGCCGGTTGCCTTCCGAAAGGCGGTACAAAAATGAAACCGGCTGAGGCTCACCAGCGCAGCAAGCTCGTCCAGGCCAATCTCCTCACCAAGATGTTCCTGCATATAGCGTGTGACCCGCCGCACCTGCCAGTCGGCAAGTCCGCCGCGCGGCGCTTCTCGTTCCAGGGCGTTGACGCTGCTGTGGGCGCGCACGAGCTGGATGCAAAGCAGGTCTATCGCCTGATCGACAAAAAGTCGCGATGCTGGATCGTTGCGAGACGCTTCGCAGCCGAGCAGTTCCAGAATGCGTGCGGCACAGGGGTCTTCAAATCCCACTCTGCCAACAAGTTCAACGCGGCCACCGCCGGTGAATTGAGCGGCGCCAGCCTGAAGCCGGTGATCGGGAAGATACACATGATTGACCTCGATGGAGCCGCCGATGTCCCAACGCCCGTCATGCCCTTCAGGAATGAGCGTGATCGTGCCGCTACGCGTTCGAGACGCCAGCCGCTTCCCCTCGGTGCGCCAGACAATATCCCGGTCAACGCCATAATAGGTCATGATGACATGTTCAGGCAGGGCCGGCAGGGAATCATGAAGGGCACCGTGTCCCCATCGGTTCGTAACGCGGACTGCATCCCTGAACGGCTCGCCAGCGATTTCCGGCGGGCGATCGAGAATACGCCCTATCCCGGCAACCGCATCGTCCACTGAAATATGGGCCGTGACAGCCAATCCGCCCTCCATCCACAATATAGGTCTACGAACTCGTCCGGTTGCAGTGTATGCGAAGCGAAACCGACAGGCACTTGAAAAAAGCCGTTCTTCGTCACCGGGAAAGAATACGCTCCGTCGATGACGGCCATGCCGGGAATCTTCTCCCGCAGATCAAGTTAAACGCCGGTGAGGACAACCGTTCATGAAACCATCAGGAAATGGCCGTTGACTGCGCCCGGTGGTCACGTTTGGCGAGCGCGATCTTGATTGCAACCAGCACCGGCGCAGCGACGAGAAAAAGAAGCGCGACCGCGGCGAAAGCGGTGTCGAAGGCAATCACGATCGACTGGCCGGTCACGCTGCGCCCCAGAAGGCCGGTCGCTGCCCGGCCGGCGGCAGCGGCATCCAGGCCCTTCGCGCTGAACAGCGCCGTCATCGCGGTCAACCGATCCAGGACCGCGGGCGTTCCCGCGGTGACGCTGGCGCCGAGCACCGTAGTGTTCGCCACCGTTGCGTGGTCGATCAGCGTCTGAAGCCCGGCTACCCCCATAAGCCCGCCAAGCTGACGGCCGGTATTGAAGAGGCCGATGCCGCCCGCAAGGTTCCGGGCGTCGAGCTTGCCGAAGGCGATCAGGTTGATCGACAGGAACAGGAAGCCGAGCCCGAGGCCGCGCAGCAGGATCGCCGCCATCATGTCGCCCGCACCGCTCTCGCCGCTCGAGCCCGACAGCATCCACATCGCCGCCATGATCATGAGGATGCCGAACGGCACGGTGGCGAAGGGCGCCACGCCCCGGGCCTGTATGAGAAAGGCTGCGAGAAGCAGCGCGGCAACGAACAGCGCACCGCTCGGCAGGAGGAGTGCGCCGGCATCCGTGGGCGTGAAGGCAAGCACGGAGACGGCAAAAGACGGTATCAGGAACGCGCTGCCGAAGAGCGCGGCGCCGGCCACAAAACTTACGATGAAGGCAAAGGTAAAATCCGACGATCCGAACAGGGTGACATCGATGAGACCCCGACCTCCGGCAAGCACTTGCCGGCCAAGGAACGCCAGCAGGGCGGAAGCGGCTATGACCGCCAGCCACAGGATATGCCGCGCCTCGAACCAGTCCCATCGGCTGCCCTGGCTGAAGAGATAGGTCAGGCAGAACAGCGCCACGGCGAGGAGCGTAAAACCTGTCCAGTCGAACGGGCGCGACGCGGGCCCGGCCGGGATCGGATCATCCGCGTAGATCAGAATCCCGGCCGCCGCCAGGGCGACGGGAACCACAAAGAAGAATATCCATGACCATGACTGGCTGTCGAGCAGCCAGCCCTCCAGGGCCGGCGCGACCGTCGCGGGGGCGACAACGGAGCCGATGGCGAACATGCATTGCAGGAAAGGCTGGCGAGACGCCGGATAGGCGAGAAAGATCGCGGCCTGAGCCGCCACGAGCAGGACACCGCCGGAAAAACCCTGCATGAGCCGGAGCGCGATCAGCAGATCCAGGCGCGCCGTGACGGCGGCGAGACCACATGCGCCGCCCATGACAAGGGTCGCGCCGAGAACCAGGTTGCGCGGACTGGAACGCGCCATCAATCCGGCCGCTGCCATGAACCCGATCAATTTGAACGCGGTATAGCCGATATCCAGCCAGGCGAATTCATCGGGCGTAGCATGGGTATCGCCGGCCATGTCGGCGCGCCCGAGTGCAAGGACGGTGCTGGCGACCGCCTCGGTGAGGGCGGCCAGCACGATGCCGGTGATGAACAGCGGCCCGGCCGCCGACCGCTCGCGCGGCGCTTCTGCAACGATGACGGTCATTGCCCGCTCCTGAGATCGACTTCGACGCGGGCGGACAGGCCAGGCACAAGCCGGCCGGGCAGCGGATTGCCGGCAAAGCGGATTTTTACCGGAACACGCTGGACCACGCGAACGAAGTTGCCGGTGGCATTATCAGCGGGAAGCAGGCTGAAGGCCGAACCGCTGCCGGGAGCAAAACTATCGACCACGCCTTCCAGTGTCTCATGAGGATAGCCGTCGACGGTGATGTGTACACGCTGGCCCGGGCGAATCTGTTCAAGCTGCGTTTCCTTGAAATTCGCCACCAGCCAGACGTCATTGACGGGAACTATATCGAGCAGTGAAACCCCGGGCGCAACGAGCCGGCCAACACGGACCTGCCGATTGCCGACGACGCCGCCAACCGGCGCGCGGACGACGGTGCTGTCGAGGTCGATTTCGGCGAGATCGCGCGCGGCCTTCGCCTGCGCCACGGCGGCAACCGCCGCTTCGCGCTGGGCGGCAAGCACGGCGGTACGCTGCTGCTGGGCTTCGACCGTCGAGGTCGCCGCGGCAAGACTTGCCTCCGCCCGCGCCAGCGCCGAATCGCTCTCGTCGACGCGGGCCTGGCTGACCGCACTGCTGCGGATGAGGCTGCGTTGCCGGCCGAATGCCTTGGTCGCCAGATCAAGCTCCGCGATCGCCGCGCGACGCTGAGCCTCGGCCTGCCGGATGAGGACATCCTGAAGCCGAACCTCCGCATCGACATTGGCCAGCCGGGCGTCTGCGGCGTCGACATTCGCCGCCGCCTGCGCCAGCCGGGCAAGATAGTCCCGGTCGTCGATGCGAAACAGCACGTCGCCTGCCCGAACCGTCTGGTTGTCACGAACATCGACCCCGGTTACATAGCCCGAAATCTTCGGCGCAAGAGAAGTGACGTCGCCGCGCACATAAGCGTTGTCGGTGGATGCCGCATCGCCCGCGCGGCTCCAGGCCCATCCGCCCGCCCCAACCGCGACGGCGGCAAGGCAGAGGAGCAGGCCGGCGATCTTCCTGCGTCTGCTCGGCTTCACCTTCTGCGTGGCGGTCGCTTCCTGATGTGGGTCCATGGTCTCAGTTCCCCCGCGCCTGCTGGTCAAGCCAGTCGGCAAGGTCGATCGTGCCGAGACGCGGGTTCTCGCCCGGCGTCAGCGAGCGGTCATCGAGAATAGCGCCGAAATAGCGGGCCCGGATATCGGCCACAATCCTGCGCGTGTCCCCCGTCGCCTGCGCGAAGCTTCGGACCGCCTCGTCGAGCGGAATGGCGCGTGGGCCGGCGACTTCGACGGTCCCGTTCAGGGGCGGCGCCAGCGCAAGATCGGCCAGCGCGGCGACGACATCGTCGGATGCAATCGGCTGGAACAGCGCCGGAGACACGCGAATTTCGTCACTGCCGGGAGTAGGTTGGGCGATGCCGCCGACGAATTCAAAAAACTGCGTGGCGCGCAGAATGGTGTAGGCGATGCCGGCAGCCTTGATAAGATCCTCCTGAGCGACCTTCGCCCGGAAATAACCGCTGCCCGGCAACCGCTCGCTGCCGACAACCGACAGGGCGAGGTGATGTCGAACCCCGGCGGCGGCCTCCGCTGCGAGGAGGTTGCGCCCCGACGTCTCAAAAAAATCGAGCACGGCCGCATCCTCCCAGACCGGCGCATTGGCCACGTCGACAACGACGTCGGCGCCGTCAAGCGATTCTGCGAGGCCTTTGCGGGTAATGGTATCGACCCCTGTTCTGGGCGAAGCGGCAAGCGCCTCGTGGCCGCGTTCGCGAAGGGTTTTCACGAGTTTCGATCCGATGAGGCCCGAACCTCCGATCACGACGATCTTCATGGTTTTTCTCCATCCTGTGCCGACCGCTGGATTGCTGTCGAGATGACGGGAGAATGCCGGCCGGCCGCCGTGAAGTCCTTGGCGCCAGCTTGATTTGAACTTGAAGCAATCTTGATTCTTCGTCCAAGGCGGCGTTTGTTTTTGCACCCGCCTGCCCGGCAACCCGCGCCGGGAGCCGGCCGGCACGTTGCGGCCATGACCGCTTGACACAGCCGGAACAGCTGGCAACGCCACCCTCTGCCTCTTCGCTTCATGTCAACGCGGCGGCCTTACGCAGCCGCTGGCGGTTCATTCGGGCAGGCCCGCCTTGCGCAGACCATCGGCGAATTGCGCAATATCTTCGGAGCGATGGATAGGAAGCCACTCCTTGAGGTTGGAGAGGCGCGCGGCGGGCAAGACCCCGTTCAATCGCTGCATCACCTCATGCGCTTCCGCCAGCCGGCCCGCAAGCGCATGGCTTGCCGCCAGAAGGGTGAGGGCGATCAGGAGATCAGGCAGGTTTCCCAGGGCTTTTTCCGCGGCGATGGCGGCGGCGTCGAAACGTCCGGCGCAGAAATGCGCCAGCGCGATGCCAGCCTGCATGCGAAACATTTCCGGATCGAGTGGACTCAGACGGACCGCATGGGCAAGATCTTCGAGGGCATTCTCGGTCTCGCCGCGGAAAATGCGCAGAAAGCCGCCGAGGAACCAGGCCGGGGCGAAATTGGGGTTGAGCAGGCGCGCCCGATCGATGAGCGCGATGCCACCATCGAGATCGCCAGCGAGATGCCCGAGCGCATGCCCGGCTCTGGTCAGGGCGACGGCGTCATCCCGCCCGAACTGCACCGCCAGCCGCGCCAGCCGCACAGCCTCGGCGGTTTCCTCGACGGGATTATCCATCCAGCCGTTCAGCTTGCGCCAGAAATGGCACCAGGCCGCGCCGCTATAGGCCGACGCAAATTCCGGGTCGAGTTCCATTGCCCGATGGAACAGGGGCAATGCCGCTCCAATGGCGTCGCGGGTGCCGTTGTGCAGCCTGGCCATGCCCCGCAGATAATAGTCATAGGCATCGAGGCTGTCCGTCGGTTTGCGCTTGGCACGCTCGATCTCGGCCCGTTCGAGTTGCGGCGAGATCGCGCCAACGACACTTTCGGCGATCTGGTCCTGGAGCTCGAAGAGGTTTCCGAGCGTCCCCTCGAAACGTTCGGCCCAGAGATGCGCACCGGTCGAGGAATCGATCAGCTGCCCGGTGATGCGCACCTTGTCTCCCGCCTTGCGCAGGCTTCCCTCCAGCACATAGCGCACGCCGAGCTTGCGGCCGACCTCCTTCACATCGACCGCCTGCCCCTTGTAGGTGAAACTGGAGTTGCGGGCGATGACGAACAGCCAGCGCAAACGCGACAGCGCAGTAATGATGTCCTCGACCACGCCGTCAGCGAAATAATCCTGTTCCGGATCGCCACTCAGATTTTGAAATGGCAGAACGGTGATGGAGGGCTTGTCCGGCATTGCAAGCACCGGATCCGGTTCGCCGAACCCGGTGCGGATATGGTCACCGACCTCGGGCTCATTTGTCGCGATGTCGCCGACGAAGCGGAACCCCTTGCGCGCGACCGTGCGAATGAGGCGTTGTTCCTCACCATTGTCGCCGACCGCCTTGCGCACGGCGTTGATGTGACTGGTAATGGTGGATTCCGAGACAATTCGCCCACCCCACACTGCCTCCAGCAGATCATCCTTGCTGACGACGCGATCGCGGTTCGCAACAAGGTATAGCAGCAAGTCGAAAACCTGCGGTCCGACAGCCACGACCTCGCCGCGCCGGGTCAACTCCCTCCGCTGTTGGTCGAGCAGGTAGTCTCCAAATATAAAATCCATGATCGGCCCCCCTTGCACGATGGCCGTCCACGCCCTGCCATGTGCAGGCAATCCTCCGGCATTGTTAGCATATTATCGCGTAGCGTGCCCGTCCGCCCACGGCAAGGGTTTCGGTCGTGCCAAACGGGCGGCTCCATAATTCACCCATTTAATTCCACAACGGCTGTTGCGGGCAAGATCAGGCACAGGAGGCAAGCCCTGGACCAACCGGCCGTTCGCGGTCACGTGAAGGATGGGACGGGTGTCGTCAACAGCGTGTATCGGCGCTTTGGCGCCGATGAAGGTGGTCTCAGTCGGCCAGAGGCGCGGCGAGCGCATCGCGAAGCTTCTGGATGCGGGTGTTGAGAGCGATGATCTCTTCCACCGTCATGCCGGAACGCTGCAGCAGCGTATCGGTGAGGCAGCCGGTCTTCGCCTGCAGGTCTCTTCCCTTGTCCGTCAGGTGAACGCCGACGAGCCGTTCGTCCAGCTTCGAGCGCTGGCGGGTAACGAAGCCTCCCGCTTCAAGCCGCTTGACCAACGGCGTGATGGTGCTCGGCTCCAGAGCCAGGCGATCGGCAATCGCCGAGATCGTCTGGCCATCCCCCTCCCATAAGGTGCTCAGCACGAGATATTGCGGATAGGTAACGCCGAGCGCATCGAGCATCGGCTTGTAGGTGCGATTGATGGCGATGCTCGTGCCGTAAAGCGAAAAGCAGAGCTGGCTATCGAGAGGGATCGGCTGCGAGTCGGTCATGGCGGTCTCTGATTTATTGTCCTGAGAACATCATATCACAAAATTCATTATCGCAATAAAAAATATCTGGACAAAAGCTTTCAGCGCTGCTACGTTTAATTATCGCAATAATAATTATCGCAATAAAACAAGGAGAGATACAATGTCCATGCTCAACACCCTGCTCGCTTCCGCAGCCTCCCTCGTCATGGCCGCCGCCGTCGTACCGGCAGCCCAGGCGCAGTCCGCCCCCACCAAGTCCATCGTCCTCGTCCACGGCGGTTTCGTCGACGGTTCCGGATGGCAGGGCGTCTATAATATCCTGAAGAAAGACGGCTACGACGTCACCATCGTCCAGAACCCCACCCTCTCGCTGGCCGATGATGTCGCCGTCACCAAACGCGCCATCGCCGCCGCCAAAGGCGATGTCATCCTCGTCGGTCATTCCTATGGTGGCGTCGTCGTTTCCGAAGCCGGTACCGATCCCAAGGTAAAGGGTCTCGTCTATATCGCCGCCTTTGCACCCGACGCCGGCGAATCCATTGCAAAGCTCATCGCCAACCCGCCGGAAGGTGCGGCCGTTCCCCCGATCCTGCCGCCGCAGGATGGTTTCCTGTTCCTCGACAAGCAGAAATTCGCGGCTGCTTTTGCCGCGGACGTCGAGCCGGAGCTCGCCGCCTTCATGGCGGACTCGCAGGTTCCGTGGGGTGTCGAAGCCCTTCAGGGTGAAGTCACCGCTCCGGCCTGGAAGAAAAAGCCCAGCTGGTATCTCGTCGCCACCGAAGATCACATGATCCCTCCGGAAGCCCAGCGCGGCATGGCGAAACGCGCCGGCGCAACCGTCGTCGATCAGGCCGGATCCCACGCGGTCTACGTTTCCCAGCCGAAAGCAGTCGCCAAACTCATCGAGGATGCGGCTGGCGGCCTGAAATAAACCGCCGAATGCCGAGTGAATGACAAAACCCCGGCTGCGGAGGCAGCCGGGGTTTTCTGTTACGCACCACCTCAAAGGACGCGCAGGAGCCCCATGACCGACACACCGATGACGAGCCCGAGGCCAAGTGCGAACCACACCCGATATCCGGCAAGCCACATGGCGGCGAGCTTGCCCATGCTAAAACCCCGGCCGCCGATCTGGGCCATCAGCGTCAGCGTATCCGAGCAGATCCATTCCTCGACGATTTTCCCGTCGGCGATGCGGTAAATCTCGCTGCTCTCATACTCCACATGCTTGCCCTTAGGCTGAGCGCCGAGGAATTTGCTGCTTTCACAGGCACTAACAAGAGACGCCAAGGATGGCTCCGGAGTGATGCGGGAGATGAAATTATCGGCTCAATTGTGGGTTTTGATCTGGCCCATACCCAGTTCTCGGTACGCCTGGGGAAATTTGCCCGCGCTCGCCCTTGAGCTGCAGGCCGCCGTGGTTATCCTGTCCTGATTATGGCGGCCACACGTATTGAGGAGTACGCGGCCGCTTCCGGGGAGGATATCATGAAGTTTCTGCTGGCCGTTTCGCGCGCCATCGACGCCGCCAATTCAGCCATTGGCAAAGGTATTTCCTGGCTGCTTCTCGCGGCCATTTTTATCAGCGCCATCAACGCCGTCATGCGCAAGGCGTTTTCGATGAGCTCGAACGCCTGGCTTGAATCGCAGTGGTATCTGTTTTCCGCCGTGTTTCTGATCGCCGCCGCCTACACGCTTCTTAACAACGAGCACGTCAAGGTCGATCTGGTCTATGGAAATCTCCCGCGCAAAGGCCAGCTGTGGGTCGATATTCTTGGGACCATCTTCTTTCTCATGCCCTTCTGCCTCATCACGGTCTATCTCTCCTGGCCGGTGTTCCTGCAGAAACTTGCTTCCGGTGAGGTTTCAAACAACACGGGCGGCCTCATTCAATGGCCCGTCTGGGCGCTGATACCGATTGGCTTCAGCCTTCTCGCCATTCAGGGCGTTTCGGAACTCATCAAGCGTATCGCGATCCTGCGCGGAGATATCCCCGATCCGGTTGCAGCGGCCGATGCCGCAGCGGCACTGCTCTGATCGAAGGAAAAAACAACAATGGCATTCATTGCGGAAAATCTCGCGCCCATCATGTTCGCGGCGCTCATCATCGTGCTTTTGCTCGGTTATCCCGTGGCTTTCGCCCTGGCCTTTGTCGGCTTCTTCTTCGGTTTCATCGGGATTGAATTCGGGCTGCTGCCGGCGACGTTGTTCCAGGCCATCCCCGACCGCATATTCGGCCAGATGTCGAACGAAACGCTGCTGGCCATACCGTTCTTCACCTTCATGGGGCTCATTCTTGAAAAGAGCGGCATGGCGGAGGATCTGCTGGACACGATCGGCCAGCTGTTTGGACCGGTCCGCGGCGGCATCGCGTTTGCTGTCATCTTCGTCGGGGCAATTCTGGCCGCTACCACCGGCGTCGTCGCCGCCTCGGTTATATCGATGGGCCTCATCTCGCTTCCGATCATGTTGCGCTACGGTTATGACCGCAAGGTCGCCGCCGGCACGATTGCGGCTTCCGGCACGCTGGCGCAGATCATCCCGCCCAGCCTCGTCCTGATCGTGCTGGCCGACCAGCTCGGCCGCTCGGTGGGCGACATGTACAAGGGCGCGCTCGTTCCGGGCCTGATGCTTGTGGCGGCCTATGCGCTCTATATCATCGTGACTTCGATCATCAGCCCGACAAAAGTCCCGGCCCTGCCGCTGGAAGCCCGAACCCTGCGCGGCACCAAGCTGCTGCTCAAGGTCATCACCTCGCTCGTGCCGCCGCTCGTCCTGATATTCCTCGTGCTCGGCACGATCTTCCACGGGATCGCCACCCCGACGGAAGGCGGCGCCATGGGTGCTGTCGGCGCGCTCGCGCTTGCGCTTGCCAACCGCAAGCTCAATTTCGGCCTGATCCAGCAGTCGCTTTACGCCACCGCAAAGCTGTCGTCCTTCGTTCTGCTCATCCTGCTCGGCGCCCGCGTCTTTTCCCTGACCTTCTACGGCGTGAACGGCCACGTCTGGGTCGAGCATCTGATGACATCTATTCCGGGCGGCGAGATCGGCTTCCTGATCGTCGCCAACCTGCTGGTCTTTTTCCTGGCCTTCTTCCTCGACTATTTCGAGCTGGCCTTCATCATCATCCCGCTGCTGGCGCCGGTCGCCGATGCGCTTGGCATCGACCTGATCTGGTTTGGCGTGATGCTCGCGGTCAACATGCAGACGTCGTTCATGCACCCGCCCTTCGGTTTTTCGCTGTTCTTCCTGCGATCCGTCGCGCCGACGCGTGCTTACAAGGATCGGATCACGGGACAGACCATCCAGCCGGTCACCTCGTCCCAGATTTATCTGGGCGCCATTCCCTATCTGTTCATCCAGCTGACCATGGTCGTCATCATCATCGCCTTCCCGGGCATCGTGATGCACTACAAGTCAGGCGCAAAACAGGTCGATCCTTCCGCCGTCCATATCAATGTACCAATGCCCAGCATCGGCACGGACGCCGATCTGTTCGCCAATCCTTTCTCGGCACCCGGCAACAGCGCACCGAGCTTCGGAAAGCCGGCCACCCCATGACAATCGGCCGGGCGCAAAAGCGCCCGCCGCAACAAAGATCGCTGACGTTCAATAGGAGGAGGTAAACTATGAAGGTCAACCCAGGTCGCAGACAGCTCTTGTCGGGCGGCGTACTTGCAGGAGCGGCTGCGGCTGCTTCGGCACTTGCGACACCCGCCATAGCCCAGTCTTTGCCAACTATTCGCTGGCGTCTTACGTCCGGCTTCCCGAACAATCTGGACACGATCTATGGCGGCGCCGTCGTCATGGCCAACGCGTTGAAGGCGATTACAGGCGGCAAGTTCGAGATCCAGGTCTTCCAGGCCGGTGAAATCGTTCCCGGCGCCCAGGCCATCGACGCCGTAAAAGCCAATACCGTCGAGATTTCCCATACCTGCGGCTACTATTTCACGGGGAAGGATCCGACATTCGCCATCGGCTCGACCATCCCCTTCGGCCTGAACGCCCGCCAGCAGAACGCATGGCTCTACCATGGCGGCGGCAACGAAGCTTACAATGAATTCCTTTCCGACTACGGCGTCATCGGCATTCCCGGCGGAGCGACGGGCGCCCAGATGGGCGGCTGGTATCGCAAGGAGATCAAGAGCGTCGAGGATATCAAGGGCCTCAAGATGCGTATTGCCGGCGTTGCCGGGCAGGTGCTCGCCAAGCTTGGCGCCGTGCCGCAGCAGTTGCCGGGCGGTGACATCTATCCGGCGCTGGAACGCGGCACCATCGATGCCGCGGAATGGGTCGGTCCCTATGACGACGAAAAGCTCGGCTTCTACCAGATCGCGCCATACTACTATTATCCGGCGTTCTGGGAGGGCGGACTGACGATCCACTTCTTCGTCAACAAGGATCAATATGCCGCACTGCCTGATGAATACAAGGCAGCGCTCGACACCGCCTGCAAGGCCGCCAACATCAACATGCAGGCGCTTTACGACGTCAAGAACAAGGATGCGATCCGCTCGCTGGTTTCCAAGGGCACGCAGCTTCGCCCGCTGCCCCGCGATGTGCTCGACGCCGCCTACAAGGCGACCTTCGAGCTTTATGACGAGTACACGCAGAAGCACCCCGCATGGGCCAAGATCTATCCGGGCTGGAAGAAGTTCCGCGACGAGAGCTTCGAATGGTTCCGCGTCGCCGAATATACCTATGACAGCTATGGCTATGCCATGCAGACGGCCGGCAAATAAGCCGACATAGACTTTACCGAGGCCCCTGGATGGCGACATTCCGGGGCCTCGGGCCTTTGGCCGCTGCTATTCTTTGATAAGCCCGTTATCGATCGCATAGCGGATGAGACCGGCAGTCGTCGCTATATCCAGTTTCCTCTTGATGTTCTTGCGATGGGTTTCCATCGTTCGCTCGGCGATATCGAGCGCCAGGGCAGCGTCCCGATTGCTTTTTCCGCGCGCGATCAGCAGCAGAACTTCCTGCTCGCGTGTCGTCAGCGCCTTCAGGCTGCCGGATGAACCCTCCATCAGAACGTCACGAACACCCGAGGAAAAATAGGTGCCGCCGGCAGCCACGGTTTCGATTGCGGCGACTATTTCTTCGGTCGCCACATCCTTCAGAATGTAACCGGCCGCACCATACATCACCGAGGTCGATATATATTCCCGGCTGTCATGCATCGACAGCATCAGCACCCGGGCGGAAAGCTGCTTTTCCTTGAACAGCTCCAGGGCATCGATGCCATTGATCTGCGGCATGTTGATATCCATCAGCACCACATCCGGCCGCGTGGCGACAGCCGCGTCGATACCGGCCATGGCGGATACCGCCGTTCCGACGACGGCGAGATGCTCGTAAGTCTCGAGGACGGCCCTCAACCCATCCAGAACCAGAGGATGGTTGTCGATCAACAACACACGGATCGGATGAACGGTCACTCGGCGGCCTCCTGCAGGCCGCGATTGCGATCCTTCATGGCGGTGATGGGCAGCACGGCCCGCAGAACGGTTCCCCTGGCGGAACTTTCGACATCCAGCCTGCCTCCGAAATGCGTCATGCGCTCCTGCATGTTTCGCAAACCGAGCCCCTTGCTAGCCGGCATCCCGTTCTCCGTGCGAACGGCCGGAAAGCCGCGGCCATTGTCGCTGACATCCATCTGCACCCGTTCATCGCGGCTGGAAAACCGGATGGCGACCTGCGTCGCACCGGCATGGCGCTCGATATTGGTCAACGCTTCCTGTGCGACACGGTAAAGGGCAACGCGCGCCTCCGGGACAAGCATATGCTTGAAGGCCACGGATTCAAGCGTCGCCGCGATTCCCGTGCGTTCGGAAAAACTCGAGATCAGGGACTCCAGAGCCGCCGTCAGCCCCAGGTCGTCGAGGACATGCGGGCGAAGATCGTGCGAGATGCGGCGGACTTCCTTGATCGCTTCGTTGAGCGCAATGGCGCCTTTGCCGATCGCCTCAACGGCGCCGATATTATCCGGCGTAACCTTGCGCCGCGCGAGATCGATTGCAAAACGCACGCCGACGAGATTTTGGGAAATGCCGTCATGCAGCTCCCGGGCAATGCGCAGGCGCTCCTCCTCCTGGGTATCGATGATCCTTTGCATCAATTCCTTCAGCCGGCCATCCGCCAGCCGCTGCTGGCGCAGATTGAGCAGCATGCAGGTGGCAAACACCAGCAGCACGGCGGGAACCGCAAACAGGGCGACGATCAGGAAGTTCCAGGTGATTGAATGCCGCAACTCCTCCTTCGCCGCCGCTGTGGTAGCAAAAACATCATCGAGATAAACGCCGGTACCGATCATCCAGCGCCATTTGTCGAGGCCGGCGGCAAAGGAAAGCTTGTCGGCCATTTTTTTGGTGGAAGGCTTTTCCCACTTGTACTGGACGAGCCCTCCCCCCTTTTTCGCCTCGACGATCAGATCGTAGATCACCCGGTTGCCATCGGGATCGTAAAGATCCAGCCAGTTATTTCCCGGACGGAAATTCTGTCGCGGATGGACCACGTTCAGCCCGTCATAGTCATAAACGAAGAAATAGCCGTCAGTGCCGTAATCGAGACCGGTCAGGATGCGCTTGACCTCCTCCTTCGCGGCCTCGTCATCGGGCCCTGCCCGGTCATAGACGGAGCGGATCGCCGAAAGGGCAAGATTGGTGAGGTTGAGGAGTTCAGCCTCTTTTGCAGCGAGCATGTTTCGTTCGAACGCATCGATGCTCGTGCGCGCCAGCGTCATCGACTGCCAGGTGATCAGCGCGGTGATGACGATAATCGCAAGAACGAGAGGCCCGATGGCCAATGCGAGAATCTGGCTCCTGAGTTTCATGCCCCCTCCGACACATTCATCGTTTATCGTTCCGGCAAAGTCCCCCTGCGCCGGAAAAAATGGGGCGATGGCGGAAGCGCCGAGCACCCATGTGATGTGTTGTACTTACCTATGTCAGGTTTTTCGCCGCAAACCAGAAAGAAATTCTGCAAAATCTACGGCGATACGACGAATGTATTGGTAGGAATTCGACTCCGGATCCGGCTCCTCACTCCAGGCCCAATAGTAGATATGGCCTCGGTCTCTTCCGCTCAACGAGATGACAATCCGGTCGTGGTTGGCAACCAGCGCGATTGGCAGGAGGTTGCGCGGCAACAATTGGCTTAACGATATCTGCTCGTATTCAGACCCATAGCTGGTATCGCCATCGGATTGCACAGGGAAGAACTCGGTTATCCAGCCTGCAACTTTGTGATCCTGTGTTTCGAACATCACATTCTCATCCGGAATGACACCGCCGAGCAATGCTTCTCGCAACCGGGCAGGCAATTCCAGTGTGAACCGGCGCTCGAATTCCTGGATTGCTTTCTCCATTCCGTCCTGCTCTCTCGGATTCGATAGCCTCGCAGATGCCCGGCTCGAATGCGGTGGCCGGCCATGATGAAATACTCAGGCCTTGAAGCAGTTTTGTCTATGCCATTGGAGAAAATGAGGATGCGGGCGTTCAAATGATCGAGACGGCACAATTGCTCTTCCCGTCTTGTTGATCAAACCGCGGATGCTTTCACGGTCATTGGCTTGCCGTGAGATCAGTATCTCAAGTTCGTCGGAGAGACCGATCAGCCCACGATCAAACATCCAGTGTGCCGTACCCGAGAGAGCGATACCATTGCAAAGTATATCAGGACCATTTGCCTCCACGGGACGTATATGCGCAGCATCGACTTCCGCGCGTCCACCACCATTGATAAGCTTCAGGCCAGTGATTGCGCATCTTTTGTCGTAGGCCTGCAGAACGAGTTGGCGAAACAAGCGATTTCGTACAATCCGGGACGAAAGCTGTGCGACGCGCTCACGCTCTTTCTCGAACGCAAAGGGTTCCTGATCCCGGTCGTCAAATCTGTCTGGAACTCGCGTTTCTCCAGGCTCATCCAAGCGAGGCAACTCAGGCTCAAGCTCATCCAGGCCAATCGACACGATACGGTCGAAATCTGCCGCGGATATCGGGCGCACTGCCGCCTGTGCTCTGCCGGAAATTCGGCCCTTTTCGTTCAGCAACCCGCGTTCAACGATGCCGTCCGGCCCACCGAACGGTACAGGATTGATAAAATCAAGATAGCTTCCCGGCTCGATCAACGCCAGATACATGCCGGCCACCTTCGGGTCCGGAATCACCTGCGCGACCTTGGCGATAGCAAAATAGCCGCGGGTAAACGCCACCTTGCGTGGCTCATAATAGAGGATCCAATCGCCAAGACAGGCGTGCACACGACCGAGATATTGGCCAGGAAACTGATACTGCTCCGCCGGACTGTCGTCGTAAATTGAATCTGAACGATGAATAAAAACCCCGAATCCCATGTCTGAATATTAGCATGATCAGGGCACTGCAGCGCAAGACACCTTCGCCGATCCTGATGCCCGGTTCGCCTGTGACGGTTTACCGCCGTTTGACCATGCGACGGAGCAGCGAGCGGGATCGGGCCTTGCGGGGAACGAGGTCGATGTCGCTGACCAGCTTTGCCCCACCTTCCCGGCGTTCCAGGGTGATCTTCCGGCTGTGAAAGGCTTCAAGTTCGGCACGATGCGCCACGCTGACGATTGTTGCACCGGGCAATTCATCGACCACCGTCTGCATCATCCTGTCCTGACTCCTGTCGTCCAGAGCCGCGGTCGCTTCGTCCATGACGATGATGTCGGGATCGTTCAGCAACAGGCGGGCAAAGGTCAGCCGCTGTTTTTCGCCGCCCGACAGCGTCTGGTCCCACGGCGCCTCCTCTTCCACCTTGTCTTTGAGATGGCCAAGTCCAACCTTGTCGAGAGCCGCCCCTATCTCGTCGAGAGTCCAGCTCTCGGCCGGTTGCGGATAGCAGACCGCCCGGCGCAGCGTGCCGGACGGAATATATGGCCGCTGCGGCAGCATGAAAAGCCGGCTGCCGGCGCGAAAACCGACGCTGCCTCCGCCCCATGGCCACAGGCCGGCAATCGCCCGAACAAGCGTGCTTTTGCCGGACCCGGATTCCCCCGCCACCAGTACCCTTTCTCCGGGCCCGATTTCGACATCCGTCTCTTTGACGACAGCCGTTCCATCGCCCAGCGAAACCGAAACATCCCTGAGGCACAGCATCGTGTCGCCTTCGGTTTTTCCGCGCACGATCCGGCCAAGCGTATCGCTCTGCTCGGCCCGCTCGAGACCATCAAGCGACATCATCAGGGATGCGACGCGCCGAGCGCAGGCATTCCAGTCCGCCAGCCGCGGATAGTTGTCGACCAGCCAGCCGAAGGCGGACTGAACGATGGTGAAGGCGGAAGCGGCCTGCATGACCTCACCGAGGGACATGCTTCCATCGAGAAATTTCGGCGCACAGAGCAAAACGGGCACAACCGGCGCAATCAGCATCGATCCATGCGATACAACGGTGGTGCGCATATATTGCTGCGCCATCAGCCGCCACTGCCGCCGGACATTGCCGAACCGCTTGTCGAGGTCGCTTCGCTCCTCCTCTTCGCCACCGAGCAGGGCGATACTCTCGCCATTTTCCCTGACACGCGTCAGCGTGTAGCGGAACTCCGCCTCGAGCTGGTTCTTGACCTCGGATACCCTGACGAAGTTCCGGCCAATCAACGCAATGGAGCTCGATGTGATAAGCGCATAGATCACCGCCGCAACCACGAGAAAGCCGGGTATGGTGATCCATACCCCTCCAATCGGCAGCGTCAGCGCCCCGCCGATCGTCCAAAGGACGACGATAAAGGTCGAAGCCGACACGAAGGCGGCGATGACGCCTGCGATGAAATCCACGGGTGCCTCGGTGGCGATCCGCATATCTTCCGAAAGCCTCGCCTCGGGATTTTGATGGTCGCCGTCGATCAGGTTGAGCTGATAATAGCGGCCATTTGCAATCCATCGCGAGACCAGCACCTTCGTCAGCCATGACCGCCAGCGCCGCTGGATCCGCATTCTGACATAGACCTGCGACGTCACGATCAGGACGCTTCCCAGAACGAGCGGCGGGAATATGGAGCCGAGAAAATAAACCGTGGAAGCGTCCCGCTTTTCAATGGCGTCGAAAATCCCGCGGTTCCAGACATTGATGCCATATTGGAAACCGACATTGATGCCGATCATCGCCAGCAGCCCGATTGAAAACGGCCATGCCAGCCCATCGCCACGGCGGCTCCAGAAACCTCGCGCACTGATCCAGAAACGCTTCAGCAGATATCGCTTGCGAGCCTGTTCAGCCTCTTCAGGCGTCAAACCCGCGGAGGGCTCTATTTCCTCCGGCGGCAGGGGTTCATCAGCCTCATGGGCATCGGTCGCCTGTGCATTTTTTGCACCGTTCTGGCCGGTGCCATCGACTGGTTTCGGATTTGCGTCAGCATCGGTCATGGATGCTTAAACGAATGAGGATTTGAAAGGTTGCCGAAGACGCCGCCCTAGCGGTCTCCGGTTTTCCGCCACTTCAGCAGATAGCCAAATCCCGGCCCGATCAGAACGCCGGCAATGACCCACTCCATCAGGCTGAGTGGGCGCTCATCGGGATCATGGCCGGTGAGATAGAGAAAGAGGAAAAAAGCCATCACGCCACCGATGATGAGGGTGGCGGCGATCATCAGGCCTCGGGAGGAATTCGACATGGCATTCGTCTCCAAATGGCTGCATCTACCGTTCATCTAGCACATTCAGGCCACGTTGATTCACGCCCCTGGTTCCGGTGTGAATATTTTCGTTTCACTCGTCGGGCCGCACGCGGGCCCGCGGTCATGCCCGGGTTTGCAAACTCATCCCCGTGGCAAGATAAGCGCCACGACAAATCCGGAATCGGCCTGGCGAAAGGCGAGCTCCCCGCCAAGCTTGCGCATGGCCATGTCGACGATCGCAAGGCCGAGACCGCTACCCTCGCCGCGGGCCGAATGTCCCCGCTTGAACCGCTCCCTGACTGTCACCTGATCATCCGGATCTATGCCCTGTCCCTGATCCTTCACCTCGATTTCGATCCTCGGCCCGTTCCCCAGGACAGAGATCTCAACGCCCGAGCCGTCGGGCGAATACTGAATGGCATTCTCGATCACGTTTCGCAGGGCCAGACGCAGGAGATTGACGTCTCTCAAGGTCACCATTTCATCCGGTCGCAGGCAAAACGTCACGGGAATGGCGCGCCTGCTGCTCAGGGCCTCAAGGTCGAAACGGATATCTTCCATGATCCCCGCAAGCCGCACCGTTTCGCGACCGCTATCGCGGTCGGTCGAATCGACCAGCGCCAGATCGATAAGCTGACGGACAAGACGCCCGGTCCGGTCGACGCTCGTCGAAATATGCGCCAGCGCCTTGTCCCGCACATTGTCCTCTTTGCTCCGCAGCGCCACCTGTGCCTGGGTCTTCAATCCGGCAAGCGGGGTCTTCAACTCATGGGCGGCATAGGCAATAAAGGTCTTTTCACGCTCGCGCGCCGCCTCCACCCGCAGGAAGAGGGAGTTCAAGGAGCTGAGCAATGGCTTGATTTCGCTCGGCGTATCCCGGTTCTCTATGGCATGCAGTTCGTCTGCAGACCTTAACCCCAGCGACATGGCGATCCTCTTGAGCGGCCCTAGCCCCTGTCCTACGCTCAGCCAGATCAGCACCGCCAGGATCGGCAGGATAGCCAGGGCCGGAACGAGCTGTCCCTTGACCACATCGGCAACCAGCCTGTCGCGTATCTCCAGGCTGTCGCCTATGAGAACGCGGAGATTGAGCTCCGGATTAACAACCGCGAAAACACGCCAGCGAACGCCATCGACGCTGGTTTCGCTGAAGCCGTCGCGGCTGTCGGTAAGCGATTCATGCGGGGCACTTTCCGACCGGCTGACAAGCTGCCCCTGGAGCGACCAGATCTGGCAAGAGAGCTGCCGCCTGTAATCGCCCTGGAGATCGAATGGCAGGCCGGCGTCATCGGCTTTCGTATTGTCCACGGCGCCGGCGACCGCGATATGGTGGTTGGTGAGGAGCGAGCTGACCATGCGGGCGGCTTCCATCAACCGCGCATCCAGCACCCGTTCAACCTGATGCTGCACGCTGAAATAGGTCCACATGACGGCAAACAGCCAGACGGCGCCTGTCGTCGCCAGCAGGATCGTAAAAAGGCGCAGGCGGATCGAACGCATCAGGGCATCCCCAGCCTATAGCCGACCCCGCGCACGGTTTCGATGGAAGCGCTGCCAAGCTTGGCGCGCAGCTTGTGCACATGCACTTCTATCGTGTTGCTCTCCACATCCTCCTGCCAGCCGTAAAGGCGCTCTTCCAGCGCCTGTTTGGAGTGAATTGCCTGGGGGTTCTCCATGAGCGCATGAAGGATCGAGAACTCGCGGCGCGACAGGATTATAGCCGAACCTTCGCGAAGAACCTGCATGGAAGCAGGATCGAGCGTCAGTCCGCGCAGGCTGATCTGCGCACTCGCCCGCCCGGCGGCGCGGCGCGTGATCGCGCGCAGGCGGGCGGCAACCTCATCCAGATCGAAGGGTTTGCCAAGATAATCGTCGGCACCCGCATCCAGACCGTCGATACGATCTCCGACTTCATCCTTTGCGGTCAGCAGCAGCACAGGCACCCGGTTCCCGGCACGGCGTATGCCGTTGAGGACATCCAACCCCGAGCCATCCGGAAGCATTCGATCAAGAACCACCGCATCGAAATTATCCGTGGCGAGCGCCTCTGATGCATCGGCGGCCGTCGTCACGCCGTCAGCGACAAAACCGCTCAGCTTCAAACCTTCCCGCAATCCGTCGAGCAGGATCGGATCATCTTCGACAATGAGAATTCGCAATCGCGCCTCCGTAAAAGGTCTATCCAGTTTCGTCATGCGATCCCCAGCTTAAGCCTGCCTTAAGCTCCCGACGAGATCAGTCCGGCACAGAAGAATACACGAAAGGCTATGCCGGATGCGCATATTGACGTTCACACTTGTGATTCTGGCGTTTTTCAGGGCGCTCTCCCCGGTATCGGCGGCCGAAACCCCGCTTGCCATGGACCAGGCGTTCAGGGCGACCGTCGAACGGGGACATGACGGCCGCGCAATCATTCGCTGGGTAATCAATGACGGCTATTACCTCTACCGGGATTATCTGAGCGCGGAAAATGACGGCGGCCGCAGGCTGGAAATCCAGTCCCTCCCCGGCGAGATGAAAGAGGACCCCAATTTCGGCGTCACCGAGATCTACTACAAGACCGCGACGGCATCGATCGCCGAAGCCCCGGCAAAATTTCGCCTCACCTATCAGGGCTGTCAGGACAAAGGGCTCTGCTATCCGCCGACCACCAAAACGGTCGATATGGCAAATCTCACCATAAGCGCCGGAGGCTTGTTTTCCCAGAACAACCTCGCCGGCGCCATAGAGGCTCCGTCCGGCTTCTCCAGCGTCGCCACGCAGGAAGAATTCTCACTGGCGGATGACCACGCCCAGACGACGGTCGATCAACTGCTGGCGGATGGCGGACTGATCCTGCTCCTTGCCGGATTTCTCGGTTTCGGATTGTTGCTCGCCTTCACGCCATGCGTTTTCCCGATGTATCCGATCGTTGCCGCCATGCTCGCCCGGGACGGTGAAAAACTGACGGCCCGACGCGGCTTCCTACTGTCCCTGTCCTATGTGCTGGCGCTCGCATCCGCCTTCGGGCTGATGGGCATGGCAGCCGCATGGTCGGGGCAAAACCTGCAGATCGCCCTGCAGTCAACCTATGCCGTCGCGGCCATATCCATCCTGTTCACGGCTCTTGCCCTTGCAAATTTCGGCCTTTTCCACATTCAGCTTCCCGCCTCGATCTCAGCCCGGTTTGCGAAATCACCGCAAGGCGCGAGCACGATACCGGGCGCAATGCTGCTCGGCTTCTCCTCGGCATTGCTTATCGGACCTTGCGTCACGGCTCCCCTGGCGGGTGCGCTTCTCTATATTGCCCGCACGGGCGATGTCGTTATCGGCGCCGCCGCACTATTTGCCCTTGGGTTGGGTAAAGGGATCCCGCTCGTCATCGTGGCGACGGCAAGCGGCAAGGCCTTGCCGAAAGCAGGGCTATGGATGGAAAAGATACGCCAGATTTTCGGCTTCCTGTTCCTGGCCACCGCCCTTTGGCTGGCAACACCGCTCATTCCGGAACGGTTGATGGTGCTTGGCTGGGCCGTGCTTGCGCTTTCCTTTGGCGTTTTTGCCTTCAGCGCAGCCGCCGGCAATCCAAAGTCCGGCGTAAGCGTGCTTTCCCGAACGACGGGTCTCGCATCCATCATCTGGGCAATTCTGATCTTTGTCGGTCTCGGCATCGGCGCGACGGACCCGCTCGCTCCCCTGAAGCCGCTGAACGCCGGCAATGGGGCAGGACCGCTCGTCTCGATAAAGAAAAGCGACTTCCAGAAGCTTTCTTCCATCGCAGATCTTCGCCTCCGGCTCGACAACTCGGCGCCCAGGGAACCGACACTCCTCTATGTGACAGCGGACTGGTGCGTGACCTGCCGCACAATCGAGCGCTCGCTTCTGACCTCGCCGGACGTGGTTGAAGCGCTGAAGGGAATGAATCTCGTCAGCCTGGACCTGACGACACTCGATGAAGACAAGCAGGCGCTGCTCTCCACATTGAAGGTGGTTGGGCCGCCGACGATGGTTTTTCTCGACAGCAACCGAAAGGAGCCGGAAGCAACGCGGCTGATCGGCGAATTCTCGGCGATAGATCTCGCGGCATCGGCCCGCAGCGCGCGGGCATCACCTCCATGAACGATATCCTGATCGTTGCTGCCGCATTCGGCCATGCGGCTGCCGGCAATCGCCGGCATTCCCCGCAGGCCCTCATTCCAACAACCCAACAGGGAGAATTTTGATGTTTTCACGGCGCGATTTCATGATCGGCGGCCTGGCGGCTTTCAGCGGAACGCTGGTCTCTGCGGGCGAAAGCTTCGCACAGCAAATCAGCACGGAAGAGGTGTTCTTCGACAAGGATGCGCCCGTGCTTGGAAATCCCAAGGGCAAGGTCACCATCGTCGAATATTTCGATTATCAATGCCCCTACTGCAAGACATCCCATGCCATGGTGAAAAAGGTTGTCGCAAATGATGGCGACGTCAGGCTTGTCCTCAAGGACTGGCCAATTTTGGGGCCTGCATCTGTCTTTGCGGCACAGGCGGTTCTGGGCGCCGCCCAGATCGGCAAATATCACGTCGCCATGGAAGCGCTGATGAAAACCAAAGCGCGCCTTTCCGAAGACGAGATCAAAGACGCCTTCACCGGCGCGGGGTTAGCGATGAAGGACATCGCCGCAGCGGTGAACCGGAACAACGGGAAGATCTCCGCCCTGCTCGATCGCAACTATCGCCAGGCGCTCGCCTTCAATTTCGTCGGCACGCCCTCATTCGTCATCGGCAAGACGATCTACCCCGGCGTTCTGGATGAAAAGGGCCTTGTGGCCGCCATCAAGCAGGCCCGGGCATAGGCCGCCTATCTCTCCGAAACAACACATCCCCTCACCTTGATTGTGAGGGGAGCATCAGCCGAAACTTTTACCGGGAACCTGTCGATGGGAGGCTGCTTGCAACGATACTGGCATCGAGCGCCTCATAACCCGCGAGGTCGATCAGACTGTAGAGTTCGGCACGGGTCTGCATCCTGTGGATGGCGTCCGTCACCGCACCTTGCCGGGCAAGCTCGGCATAAAGTTCCTGCTGCGCCCTGTTGGCGACCCGGAGCGACGACACCGGCCAGATGACCATGCGGTAACCGAGCGCCTGCAGCGCATCGGCCGCCAGGGGAGGGGAACGGCCGAATTCCGTCATATTGGCCAGAAGAGGCACACCGTTCATGGCGGCGGCAAATTCGGCGAACATGGCCTCGGTCGTCAGGGCCTCGGGGAAGATGGCGTCCGCCCCGGCCTGCACATAGAGGCGGGCACGGTCGATCGCCCGTGCCATTCCTTCATCTGCTACCGCATCCGTCCGCGCGACGATCACAAGAGATCGCCGGGCCCGGGCCGCCGCCGCAATCTTGGCGGCCATGTCTTCCGAAGCGGCAAGCTTTTTGTCGTTGAGATGGCCGCATTTCTTCGGCAGCACCTGATCTTCGATCTGGATGGCCGCGGCACCGGCCTCCTCGAGACGGTGCACCGTGTTCATGACGTTGAGAACCTCACCAAAGCCGGTATCTCCGTCCACCAGCAGCGGAAGGCCCGAGGCCCTGACGATCTGTCGGGTGAAGAACAATACGTCTTCCAGCGTCAGGATACCGAGGTCGGGAAGCCCCATGGATGCGCTCATCGCCGCTCCGGACAGATACAGCGCCTTGAAGCCCGCTGCTTTTGCCTGGAGGGCGGCAAGGCCGCTATGCGCGCCCGGCATTCTGACAATGTCAGGCGCGCGCAGGAGGGTTCGTAACCTTTCGCCCGCCGGCGTTCGATCCCGATCTGTGGGAATGAGATAATTCATTGCGGTCAATCCATCTGGAGCGATGTTTTCTGCCGCCACTTCGCGAGCCTCGGCAGAAGCAGCGGAACGAGAAGAACTGCGGCGGCCATGATCCAAAGGGTGATGGAAATCGGACTTGACCAGAGAATGGCAACATCTCCGGCAGAAAGGGACAGGGCCCGCCGCAGGCTTTGCTCCAGTATCTTGCCGAGCACGAGACCGAGGATGAGCGGCGCCATCGGCACGCCCAGACGACGCAGAACATAGCCTCCAACACCGAGGGCCACCATCAGCACAAGGTCAAAAGTCGTGGACTTGCCCGAATAGACACCGATCGCGCTGACGACGACGATGAACGGTACGAGCACCCAGGCCGGAACGGAAAGCATTCTGGCAAAAACGCCAACGAGCGGAATGTTGATCGCCAGAAGGATGAAGTTGCCAATGAAGAGCGAAGCGATAAGGCCCCAGACCAGATCAGGTTGCGAACGGAAAAGTGCCGGACCTGGTGTCAGATTGTAAAGTGTCAGAACGCCAAGCATGATTGCCGTCGTACCGGAACTCGGGATGCCCAGCGTGAGCATGGGAATGAAATTGGAATTGGAAGCGCTGTTATTGGCTGCCTCAACGGATGCAAGACCGCGCATGTCACCCTGGCCGAAGCGGCTTCCCTCAGGATCGTTCTTTTCAACCACGCGCTTTTCTGTCGTATACGCCAGCGCGGAGGCGACCGTGCCCCCGGCCCCCGGTAGGATGCCCACGAAAAACCCGATCAGCGATCCGCGAAGCGTGGCCATATTGGTGAAGCGCATCTCCGCCCGATTGAATAGCGAGCGACCCAATTGCTCGATACGGACAGTCAGGCCCCCATGCATGGTGTCGAGCATGATCAGCAATTCGCTGATCGCGAACAAACCAATGACCACGGTCGCGAACTGGACGCCATCGACCAGGTTCGGCGAACCGAACGTATAACGATAGACCCCGGAATTGGCATCGATGCCGATCGTGGAGATCGCCAGACCCAGCCCGATCGCAAGCATCGCCTTCACCGGCTGGTCAGTAAGCAGACCCGTCAGACAGGCGAAAGCGAATACCATGAGGGCGACATATTCGACCGGTCCGAATGCCAGCGCCCATGTCGCAAGGATCGGAGCGGCGACCACGATACCCAGGGTCGCGATGGCCGAGCCGACAAAGGAAGTCCAGGCCGAGAGGGAAAGGGCGATCCCGGCTTTCCCCTGGCGCGCAAGCGGATAACCCTCCAGAGCGGTCATCACGGCCGAAGCTTCGCCGGGCACGTTGAGCAGGATGGCGCTGATCCGGCCTCCATATTCGGATCCGATATAGATCGCCGCCATCAGGATCAGCGAGCCTTCCGGAGGCAGTCCAAGGGCAAATACCACCGGCACAAGCATGGCGACAGCGTTGATTGGTCCGAGACCCGGCAGAACGCCAACCATCGTCCCGACAACGGCGCCAAGGGTGGCAAGAAGGAGATTGGTGGGCGAAAGGGCAACCCCAAACCCGTGCATGAGATAATTGAGAGTATCCATCAGACGATACCTCCGAAGGGACCGGCAGGAAGAACAACCTCCAGAACCTGGTCGAAGAGCAAATACGACGAAACGGCCAGCACCACGCCGGTCAGCGCGCCCTGCCACCATTTGGCTCCGAAGATCATCGCAATCGGGATCATGAAGATCGTGGTCGCGATCACGAAGCCGAGCGGCTGGAAAAGAAGGGCGTATCCGGCAAGGCAGCCGGACAGGGCGGCGATGGTCACGATGGGACCCGCCGGTTCGGCGGCAGATTCGCCCGGCTTCAGAAGCAGGATGACACCGCAAAGACCGATCATCGCCGCAGCGATGATCGGAAACGCGCGTGGTCCAACCGGTTCATAAGCAAAAGGCGCCTGCAACTCATATCCGAGCAGGAGCATGATCGCTGCGACCGCGATTGCGGCCGCTCCCAGGAGACGGTCGGTCGTCATTGTTCAGGCCCTTATTTGGTCGTCGCAAGGCCGAAATCGGTGGCAAGCTTCTTGTAGGCGGCCACCTGCTCTTCGACGAAAGTCTTCGTTTCTTCGCCCGTCATCGGAAACGGAAAAAGGTTCCGCTTCTGAAGCTCGGCAGCGTAGTCGGGAGACTGCATGGCCTTGGCGAAGGCGTCGGCCCACCACTGATAGTCCGCCTCGGTGACCTCGGGGCCGACATAAAAGCCGCGCACGATCGGCCACTTGATGTCGAATCCCTGCTCGATGGCGGTCGGCACCGGAGAAAGTTTGCCGGGAAGGCGCTCCTCCGAGAAGATTGCGAGCAGCTTCAGCGGGGCGCCGCCATCGATTGCCGCCTGGCTGTCGCCGACGTCGTTCATGCAGATATGGACATGTCCGCCCTGAAGAGCGGTCGCACAGTCTCCGCCGCCTTCAAAAGCAACAAAACGCATGGCTTTGTAATCGATGCCCGCAGCACGAGCGGCCATCGCAGCTTTCATCCAGTCCTGGCTGCCGATGGTGCCGCCGGCCCCGATGATGACGGACTTCGGATCCTTCTTGATCGCTGCCATCAGGTCCGTCAGGGAGTTGTATTCGCTGCTTTCCTGAACGACGACAGCGCCATAATCTGTACCGACACTTGCAACCCAGCGGACGTCCTTTTCAGAATATGCGCCAAATTTGCCCTGGGCGAGGTTGAGAAGCGATCCGGCGGAAAAGGCCACGACGACATTCGGCTCCGCACGGCGCTGGCCGACAATGGCGTTATAGGCAACTGCGCCGATACCGCCGGGCATATAGGAGACGCGCATGGGCGATTTTACCGCGCCCGATTGCTGCAGCGTCGCCTGCGCAAGCTTGCAGGTGATGTCAAAGCCGCCGCCGGGCTGGGCGGGAGCGATGCATTCCGGATTTTTGGGCTCGGCGTGAGCGATGGTCGAGGAGACGGAAAATACCGTAACCGAAAGGGCGGCGCCGAGAGCGGCGCGAAATGCGAATGTCATTGATGTTCCTCCAGAAAGTGACGCAGACCTCCTATCTGCGAAGCACCTCATATATCGCTCTCAAGCTTTCAACTGGCTTTCAGCCGCCAATGGCAGGCGAATGGAGACCACGAGGCCAGTCCGATCCTCCCTATTCCGGACCGTCAGCGAACCGCCGCTGGCGCGGGCGACGGTCAGCGCAATGGCCAGCCCCAGGCCGCTGCCGCTTGCCGCCCGATGTCCGCTGCGGAAACGTGTTCCCGCATAAGCCAGTTCGTCTTCCTCCATGCCCGGACCTTCGTCCATGATATCCACAACAACCCATCCGTCGTCGCGCAGCAGCCTCACCGTCACCAGACCGCCCTCGGGCGAATATTTCACCGCATTATCGAGAACGTTCATCATCGCTTCCTGGAGAAACCCCTCATTGGCGCGGATGACCAGCCCATCGTCGTGAGCGTCGATCGCGCAGTCCATGCGGCGGCCGCGAATGCGCGGCCACAGCATCCTGACGCTCTCGGCCACCGTCTCGGCGACATTCAGGAAAACCTGCGGATATATTTCCGTACCCTGGGAGGTGCGGGCCTTGGCGAGCGCCAGAAGCTGGTTCGTGGTCCGGATCGAACGATCCAGAACGTCCTTGGACGACTCCAGGGTCATGCGGACTTCGTCGGGGTTTGCCTGGTGCAGCGCATAGTCGATCTGGGTTCGCAGGATCGTCATCGGGGTCCGGAGCTGGTGCGAGGCATCGTCCAGGAACCGTCGCTGCTGTTCCGCCTGCTCGACAGCTCTTTCCATCAGGCGATTCATCGCCTCCACGGCCGGGCGAACCTCCCTTGGAAGATCGGCAATCTCGAGCGGCTGCAAATCCTCGGGTTCACGGGCATCGATCGCCTCCCGCAGCCTGCTGAGCGGTTTCAGGGCCATGAAGACGCCGATGCCGATGAGCATTCCCAAAACCACCACGACGAGAACGTCCCGAAGGATGGCGCGGATGATCAACTCGTTCTGGAACATGGTGCGAGACAATTTCGTCTCGGCAACCTGAATGGTGATCTGCGTCCCATCCGGCCTGGCGGGATCGAGTGGCCGGCTGAATGCTCCGACACGGATAACCTCGCCGAAGTAGTCGCCGTCATGGAAACAGAGCTGTCCCGGCACGAGATTCGGCGTCTCCGGCAGGAGGACATCGCCGATCTGGACGAGGCCGTCGCTCGTGGACACATTGAAATAGACCTTCCCCTGCGCCGTCAGCTGGAAGAACTCGAAGAGATTGTAGGGGAGCTCGACCCCGATACCGCCGCTTTCCGTGGAAATATTCGCGTCGATCGCCCGGACTGCCCCGGCAAGCGATCGGTCATAGGCGCTGTCGGCCATTTCCTGAACGGTCGTCGCACTGAGCAGCAGCGTGGACGCCATTGCCAGGATGATGGCCGGCACAATCCAGAGGCCGAGGGTGAGGGCGAGCGGATGTCCCGGCTTGCCGAACCTACCCGCGCCGCTCATGCCGCGCCCGCTTCGAGCACGTATCCCAGCCCACGCAATGTTCTTATCTGGACCGAGTGCGAAAGCTTCTTCCTCAGCCGATGCGCGATGACCTCGATTGCCTCCAGCTGGATATCGGCGTCATAGGAAAACATCCGGTCGACAATCTTCTGTTTCGACATGGGTTCTCCCGCATGCTGCACGAGGATACGAAGGAGCGAATGCTCACGAGGCGTCAGGTCGAGCGGATCGCCGCACAGGGTGAAGCGCTGCTCGGCCGAATAATAGGTAAGGTCACCACAAGAAAAGGTGCCCACATTGCGCCCATGGGCGCGGCGCACCAGCGCGACCAGCCGCGCCTCCAGTTCCTCGATCGCAAACGGCTTGGCGAGAAAATCATCCGCGCCTTCATGAAGCGTGCCTATCCGTTCGCTGAGCGTATCGCGCGCGGTCAGGATGAGAGCCGGCGTGTTGTCGCCGCGCACCCTCATTGCGGAGAGAACGGCGCGTCCGCCCATCTTCGGCAACCCCAGGTCCAGAATGACCGCGTCGAACTCCTCCTGCCGAAGCCGCTGGTCTGCAACGGTTCCGTCATCCGCCCAATCGATCATGAATTCGTAGCGCTGCTTCAGCGCCTTTATCAGCCACTGCGCCAGTTCTGCATCGTCTTCGACCAGCAGTAGTTTCAACTCTAGACCTCCGCTTGCATGGCCGCACGGCCAGCCATGGCAAGATGAACCAAATCATCGTCTGCCTGAAGCCGGGGCCGGCACACCGTTCCTCACCGATGTACAGGTAACGATCTACGATGATCTCGTTTTCCCCAAGCCGTTTCTGATAAATTATCGCGGCGCGCGGGATCAAGGGATAATACCTCAACGAGGTGGCGGCACGAACCGCCCTGGCGCTGCGAGCCCGCATCCTTGCTGTGGATAGCTTGACGCCGGATGGGCTCACGCCAAAGTTTTTTACAAGAAGTTGCCGCGTCAGGCGCTGGACACCGGATACGTCAACCCAAGTGAAACTCTTGGTTTGCGCATGAACTCACAATTTATTGTGGTTGCGTTATTGTGGTTGCGCTCCGGAGCGATTTGGCCTTGTTTGTGGAATCAAAATACTCATGGGGAGAGAAAACAATGTCGATAACCACAATAGCGCGCGCCACTCTGCTGGCAGGATCGTTTCTGATTGGCGTCAGTTCCGCATTTGCGGAAACAGTTCTGCATCGTGGCAATGCTGGCGAACCGCAGACGCTCGATCAGGCGCAGACCTCGATCAACATCGAAGCCTTTATCCTGAAAGACCTTTATGAAGGTCTCACCATTTACGATGCTGCCGGCAAGATCGTTCCCGGTACGGCGGAAAGCTGGACGCTGTCTGAGGACGGCACCGTCTACACCTTCAAACTGCGTGCGGATGCGAAGTGCTCGGATGGCACTCCGGTGACGGCCGGCGATTTTGTGTTCTCCTACCAGCGCGTCGAAGACCCGAAGACCGCCGCAAAATACGCGAATATCCTCTACCCGATCAAGAACGCCGAAAAGATCAACAAGGGCGAAACGCCGGTCGATCAGCTCGGCGTGAAGGCAGTGGATGACAAGACCCTTGAGATCACCCTCGAGCGCCCGACACCTTTCTTCCTCGAACTCCTTTCTCACCAGGCGGCTCTGCCGATCTCCAAGGCAAGCTATGAGAAGAACGGCACCAACTTCGTAAAGCCGGGCGTCATGGTCTCGAACGGTGCTTACAAGCTCGAAGCGCATGTTCCCAATGACAGCCTGACCGTCGTCAAGAACACCAATTTCTGGGACGCGTCGAACACCAAGATCGACAAGGTCATCTTCTACCCGATCGACGACCAGGCCGCATCCGTCCGTCGTTTCGAAGCGAAGGAAATGGACCTCGCCTACAACTTCTCCGCGGACCAGATCGACCGTCTGCGCAAGGCCTATGGCGAACAGGTTCACGTCTCGCCGACGCTTGCCACCTATTATTATACGTTCGACACGCGCGAAGCACCGTATGACGATGTCCGCGTCCGCCAAGCCCTGTCGATGGCCGTAGACCGCGATTTCCTCGCCAAGGAAATCTACAGCGGCTCGCAGATTCCGGCTTACTCCATGGTTCCCCCGGGCATGGAAGCCTATGGCGAGCCTGCAAAAGCCGATTTTGCGACGCTGTCCCAACTCGATCGTGAAGACGAGGCCCTCAAGCTGATGAAGGAAGCCGGTTACGGCGAGGGCGGCAAGCCGCTTTCCGTCGAAATCCGCTACAACACCAACCCGAACCATGAGCGTGTCGCCACCGCCATTGCCGACATGTGGAAGAACACCTTCGGCGCGAAGGTGTCGCTGGTGAACCTCGACGTCGCCTCGCACTACGGCTACCTCCAGGAAGGCGGTAAGTTCAACGTGGCGCGCGCCGGTTGGGTTGCCGACTATGCGGATGCGGAAAACTTCCTCGCCCTTTCGGTATCCTCCAACAAGACCTTCAACTACTCGAAGTTCAACAACGCGGAATATGACGCGCTGATGCAGAAGTCCTATGAAGAAAAGGATCCTGCAGCGCGCTCCAAGCTGCTGCATGAGGCGGAAACCATCCTCATGAAGGAACAGCCGGTCGCTCCGCTTCTGACGCAGGCCGATCTCTGGCTGGTTTCCAACCGCGTCAAGGGTTGGGTCGACAATGCTGCCAACGCACACCTCAGCCGCTTCCTGAGCGTTTCCGAATAAGCAGCACTGGCACGGCGGCAAAAACCGCCGTGCCATGCCGGAGCCAGAAAAATCATGATCTCGTTTATTCTGCGCCGTTTGGCGAGCGCCGTGCCGACCCTGTTCATCGTCGTCACGATTTCGTTTTTCCTGATGCGTTTTGCACCGGGCGGTCCGTTCAATCTCGAGCGGCCCCTGCCGCCGCAGACAATGGAAAACCTGATGAGAACCTATCATCTGGATGAACCGTTGTGGCGCCAGTATCTCATCTATCTCGGCAATGCCGTCACCGGCGATTTCGGTCCGAGCTATATCTACAAGGACAATACCGTCGCCCAGCTGATCGGCAAGGGCCTGCCTTATTCGCTGGAACTTGGCAGCTACGCCCTTCTGCTCGCGCTGGTGGGCGGCGTTCTTGCCGGCACCCTGGCGGCGCTCCGGCAGAACAGCGTCTTCGATTTTTCGATCATGTCCGTTTCGACAGTCGGCGTCACCGTGCCGAACTTCGTTGTCGCACCTGTGCTCACGCTGATCTTCGCCGTCCTGCTCGGGCTTCTGCCGGCAGGCAGCTGGGGCGATGGATCGCTGCGATATCTGATCCTTCCGATGATCGCGCTCGCTTTGCCGCAGCTTGCGGTGATCGCGCGTCTGACGCGCGGTGCGATGATCGAGGCACTGCGGATGGACCATATCCGCACCGCCAAGGCTTATGGTCTTCCGGCCCGTAGCGTGGTGGTGTTCCACGCCATGCGCGCCGCCATGCTGCCGGTCGTTTCTTATCTCGCTCCCTGCGCTGCTGCCCTGCTGACGGGTTCGGCGGTCATCGAGACGATCTTCACGATCCCCGGTGTCGGCCGCTACTTCGTTCTTGGCGCCATCAATCGTGACTATACGCTGGTGATGGGAACCGTCGTTCTCATCGCCATTTTCGTCATCGTGTTCAATCTCGTGGTCGATATCCTCTACGGCCTGCTTGATCCGAGGGTCAGACATGACTGATATCCCCGGCAATATTGCCCCTCAACCCCTGGTGAAAAGCCGAAGCCTGTTTCAGCTGGCGGCCCTGCGTTTCAAACGAAACAAGGCCGCCATGGCCGGGTCGGTCATGCTCCTGCTGATTACGCTTTTCTCATTTATCGGCCCGCATTTCCTCACGCACACCTATGATCAGGTGTTCTCGTCCTACGTCTCGGTGGCCCCAAGTCTCGAGCCACGCCCGGATGTAAACAACCTCCAGGGCGTGATGGAGGGCGTCGCCGGCCGGGCGCGCGTGGAACTGAAGGAGTTTTCCGTCGAAGGACAGACCTTCACGGCGACCATCACCTCCAGCAGCCCGATCGACCCGCGCACGACGCGTTATTTCGACCGCGCCAACGAATTTGAAAACACGAAGGTCGTGGCCACCGAAGACGAGGGCCGAACGCTGAAGCTGGAAGGCGAGGTCAACCGGGAATACTTCTTCTTCGGTACGGATTCGAACGGCCGCGACATGCTGGCCCGCGTGATGCTGGGCGGGCAGATCTCGATTGCCGTCGGTGTTTTGGCCAGCCTCGTTTCGCTGGGGATAGGCGTTCTCTATGGCGCCACGGCCGGATATATCGGAGGGCGTGTCGACAATGTGATGATGCGTTTCGTCGAAATCCTCTATTCGCTGCCTTTCGTTTTTCTGGTGGTCGTTCTAGTGGTCTTTTTCGGCCGCAGCTTCATCCTGATCTTCCTGGTCATCGGTGCAGTGGAGTGGCTTGATATGGCGCGTATCGTGCGCGGCCAGACGCTCGCCTTGAAACGGCGGGAATTTGTGAGCGCCGCACAGGCTTTGGGTTTGAGCGACTGGCAGATCATCCGCCGCCACATCATCCCGAACACGATCGGGCCCGTCGTCGTCTTCGTCACGGTCGTCGTGCCAAAGGTCATTCTTCTGGAAAGCTTCCTCTCCTTCCTCGGTCTTGGCGTGCAGGCGCCGTTGACGAGCTGGGGCGCGCTGATTTCCGAAGGCGCCAACAATATCCAGTCAGCCCCATGGCTGCTGATATTTCCGGCGATCTTCTTCGTGCTGACCCTGTTTTCGCTCAATTTTGTGGGCGATGGGTTGCGTGATGCACTCGATCCCAAGGATCGTTGACATATGAATACGACATCTGAAACCATCCTCACCGTCCGCAATCTCAAGGTCGATTTCACCACGCCGGACGGCACGGTGAATGCCGTCAAGGGCATCGATCTTGAGGTCAGACAGGGTGAAACGCTTGCCGTTGTCGGAGAATCCGGTTCCGGCAAAAGCCAGACCATGATGGGCATCATGGGCCTGCTGGCATCCAACGGCATGATTGAAGGCTCGGCAAAATATCGCGGACGCGAGCTGATCGGCCTGCCCGTCGGCGAGCTGAACACTATCCGCGGTTCGAAAATCACCATGATTTTCCAGGAGCCGATGACCTCGCTCGATCCTCTCTACCGGATCGGCGCGCAAATCGCCGAACCGATCATCCACCACAGGGGCGGCAGCAAAAAGGAAGCGCGTGCACGCGTTCTGGAACTCCTGAAGCTTGTGGGAATCCCCGATCCGGAGCGGCGTATAGACAGCTATCCGCATGAGCTTTCCGGCGGCCAGCGCCAGCGTGTCATGATCGCCATGGCCCTCGCAAACGAACCGGATATTCTGATTGCCGATGAGCCGACCACGGCGCTTGACGTGACGATCCAGGCGCAGATCCTCGACCTCCTGAAGTCGTTGCAGCAACGCTTCGGCATGGCCATCGTCCTCATCACACACGATCTCGGCGTGGTCCGCCATTTCGCCGATCGTGTCGCCGTCATGCGCCGCGGGGAGATTGTCGAGTCCGGTTCGACGGAAGATATCTTCGATCGCCCGCAGGCGGATTACACCAGGATGCTTCTCGATGCCGAACCCCGTGGGCACAAGCCGGCAGTCGACGCAGAGGCGCCGGTCGTCCTCTCCGGCCAGAACGTGACGATCGATTATACAATTCCGGGTGGCTTCCTGTCGAAATCCAGCAGGTTCCGCGCCGTTGACGGCGTCAATGTCAACCTTCACCAGGGACAGACCATCGGCATCGTCGGTGAATCCGGGTCAGGCAAGTCGACCCTTGGTCGTGCGCTTCTGCGTCTAATCGCAGCGGATGGCCGTATTTTCTTCGGCGAGCGGGAAATCACCGGACTGGACCGGAAGGCAATGCAGCCATTGCGGCGGCATCTGCAGCTCGTGTTCCAGGACCCCTATGGCTCGCTTTCACCGAGGCAGACGGTCGGCGAGATCATCACGGAAGGCCTGTTCGTGCATGAGCAGGCGCTCAGCCGGGCGGAGCGGGACAAGCGGGCAATCGAAGCGCTGCAGGAAGTCGGCCTCGATCCCGCCGCCCGCAACCGTTATCCTCACGAGTTTTCAGGCGGCCAACGTCAGCGTATCGCAATCGCCCGCGCGATCATCCTCAAGCCCGATGTCGTCATTCTCGACGAACCTACATCCGCCCTGGACCGATCCGTTCAAGGACAAGTCATCGACCTGCTGCGTGACCTGCAGAAGACGCATGGCCTCTCCTACATCTTCATTAGCCACGACCTTTCCGTCATCAAGGCCATTTCGGACTACGTCATCGTCATGAGAAACGGGAAGATTGTGGAGGAGGGAGAAACGGACGCCATCTTCAGCAGACCGGCGGCTGAATATACCGAAACGCTCATCAAATCCGCATTCTCGGCGGGCGTGGCGCCATAAATTATCGCCCGGCACGGCCGGGCGATACGTTCCCTCATGGTTGCTCATGCGGAAAATTTGCTGTCCATTGCGCCGCAATGAGATCGACGTCTGCGCTGTTGCCCCTATGCCGCCAGAACTCTGACCGGGATCGATTTTGCCGCCGGCGTGCCGCTGATCCGGTCGTAATATTCAAGCGGGAGGAGCGGGTTGAGTTCCGGATAATATCCGGCGACCGAACCGCGCGGCATCGGATAATCAAGGACGGTCAGCCCGTCGATCCGGCGCTCTACACCGTCGTCCGCGATCGTTTCGATGGAGATGCGCGCGCCGGCTTCCAGCTCGCGTTCCCTGCGGTCGTCCTCATTCATGAACAGCACCATGCGGTCATTGTAAACGCCGCGATAGCGGTCGTTGTAGCTGTAGATCGTCGTGTTGAACTGGTCGTGAGACCGCACCGTCGCAAGCCTCAGCATGGCGGGATCGCTGACCGGTGCATTGACCTCAAGACCGGGCAGCAGCAGGAAATTCGCCTTGCCGTTCGGCGTCGGCCAGACAAGCCGCCGCGGGGGAATGTCCAGATGAAATCCTTTGGGATTTTTGATCTTCTCATTGAAATCGGTGTAAATCTCGGGATAAACGGCCGCGATCTTGTCGCGGATCGGGTTATAGTCGTGAATATAGGTCTCCCACGGAACCCTGCT
>QFOL01000554.1 GCA_003241215.1 Agrobacterium fabrum | reverse complement strand
CGGCTTGGCGTGGCTGGCGCGATGAATTTGATACCAATTCGTGTGCGTTCAAGCGGTCAGGCTCCTGTCCCAATCAGTGTCGGCTCCCCACTCTAACTCCCTGCCACCTCGGCAAACAAGCTGTTTGGACCCGTTGCGGTGATTCGTACATTAACAATGTCACCGATTTTCAACGTCTTTGCATCAAGATTCACGGATTGCAGCCATGGAGAGCGACCTATCAACTGCTCAGGCATGCGGCCGGGCTTTTCCAGCAGCACATCCATGGTTTTTCCGACCAGCGATTCCGCAAATTCCTTCTGCTGCCGCAGCAACAGGGCCTGCAATCTTTCCAGCCGCTCGGCCTTCACCTCTTCCTCGACCTGATCGGTGAGATCGGCGCCCGGCGTGCCGGGGCGGGTGGAATATTTGAACGAGAAGGCCTGCGCGTATTTCACCTGCTCGACAATCGCCATCGTATCTTCGAAATCGCGGTCGGTCTCACCAGGGAAGCCGACAATAAAGTCCCCGGACATGGCAATATCAGGGCGGGCGCTCCGGATTTTTTCGATAAGCTGGATATATTCCTCACCCGTGTGACGACGGTTCATCGCTTTCAGAATGCGGTCCGAGCCTGATTGCACCGGCAGATGCAGATAGGGCATCAGGATACGCAGATCGCGATGGGCGCCGATCAGGCGCTCGTCCATGTCGCGCGGGTGGCTGGTGGTGTAGCGAAGCCGTGCAAGGCCTGGAATTTCCGCCAGCCGGTAGAGCAGTTCGGCAAGCCCCCACTTTTCACCCTTCGGGCCTTCGCCCTGCCAGGCATTGACGTTCTGGCCGAGCAGCGTGATCTCGCGCACCCCGGCATCGACGAGCTTCATCGCCTCATCGACGATTTGGCGCACGGGACGGGAGACTTCCGAACCGCGCGTATAGGGCACGACACAGAAGGTACAGAACTTGTCGCAGCCTTCCTGTACCGTCAAAAACGCGGTGACGCCGCGCGTGCGCAGCGTCGCCTTTTCGGCCACCGGCAAATGCTCGAACTTGTCCTCGACCGCATATTCCGTCTCGATGACGCGCTCGCCGCCGCGCACCCGCTTCAGGGCATCGGGCAGGCGATGATAGGTCTGCGGGCCGATGACGACATCGACGGCGGGCGCTCGGCGCAGGATTTCCTCGCCTTCCGCCTGCGCCACGCAGCCGGCAACGCCGATCATGAATTCGCGGCCCTGCTCTTCGCGCGATTTTTTCATGTCGCGCAGGCGGCCAAGCGCCGAATAGACCTTTTCTGCCGCCTTTTCACGGATATGACAGGTATTCAGCAGAACCAGATCCGCCTCGCCCATATCCTCGGTCTGAACATAACCATCCTTCGCCAGCGCATCGCTCATGCGGACGGAATCGTAGACATTCATCTGACAGCCATAGGTCTTGATGAAGACCTTTCTGCTGTTCGAACCCTCGCGGGCGATCATGGGTGGGGCGTCGAGGCCAAGCGTTTCCTGGGTCATGGCGGCTATCTAGTGTTTTTCACGGCCAGATTAAACAGAAAAATGCCGGAAAAGCTAC
>QFOL01000553.1 GCA_003241215.1 Agrobacterium fabrum | reverse complement strand
TTTTCATGACCGCGCATCTCCAGTCAGGGCAGACCGCTCCCATACGGTCTTGCCCTTTTTTCTGTGGGCCCTTCCCGCTTTTCAGGTCACGATGAGCCAGTCGCATATTTCCGAAGCCCGCCCTGGCGCGGAGAATGAAACCGTTTACACGGCCGCGCCGGCTGTGGCCCTGTCACCGCTTGCCGTCGCGCTGATCGAACTGGCCCTGGCCGCCGGCGGCTTCGGCATCGGCACCGGTGAATTCGCCATCATGGGCCTGCTTCCCGACGTCGCCACCACCTATGGCGTCACCGTGCCGCAGGCGGGTTACGTGATCACGGCCTATGCGCTCGGCGTCGTCATTGGCGCACCGATCATCGCCGTCCTTGCGGCGCGCATGACGCGACGCGCCCTGCTTCTCGGCCTGATGGGGCTCTTTGCGGCCGGCAATATCTTGAGCGCCGTCGCACCGGATTTCCTGAGCTTTACCATATTGCGTTTCATTACCGGTCTGCCGCACGGCGCCTATTTCGGCGTTGCAGCGCTGGTGGCGGCCTCCATGGCGCCGATCCACAAGCGCGCCCGCGCCGTCGGCCGCGTCATGCTCGGCCTCACCATCGCCACCCTGCTCGGCACACCGCTTGCCACCTTCTTCGGCCAGCTGCTTTCCTGGCGTGCGGCCTTCATGCTGGTCGGCGGCATAGCCCTTCTGACGGTTGCCCTGCTGTGGCTGTTCCAGCCGCGTGACAAGGTGGAGGAAGGGGCAAGCGTGTGGCGCGAACTCGGCGCTTTCCGCCGCGTGCAGGTGTGGCTGACGCTTGGCATCGCCTCTGTCGGTTTCGGCGGCATGTTTTCGGTCTTCAGCTATATCGCCAAGACCACCACCGATGTGGCGATGATGCCGGTCTCCACCGTTTCCATGGTGCTGGCGCTGTTCGGCATCGGCATGAATGTCGGCAATGTGGTCGGCTCGCGGCTGGCCGATATTTCGCTCAACGGCACGATCGGCGGCATGCTCGCCTTCAACGTGCTTGTCATGACCGTGTTCGGCATGACGGCGGACAATCCTTTCATGCTGTGCCTCTGCGTCTTCCTGATCGGCTGCGGTTTTGCCGCCTGTCCGGCCGTGCAGACGCGGCTGATGGATGTGGCGCAGGATGCGCAGACGCTCGCCGCCGCCTCCAACCATTCCGCCTTCAACATCGCCAATGCGCTCGGCGCCTGGCTCGGCGGCCTCGTCATCGCCATGGGCTATGGTTATGCCTCCACCGGTTATGTCGGCGCGGTTCTTTCCCTTCTCGGGCTCGGCGTTTTCCTTGTTTCCGTCACCGTCGAACGGCGCGAAAAGACGACCTGAGCCGGCCAGGCCGGACCTTGCGGAAAATCCACGATCAGGCGCTTGACTCTTTCCGGTTTCAGGCGCAACACGGCCTTACGCGCATGCCAACCGGCACGGCGCGGATTTCAACGGAGCATCATTGGATGTCTAGCGACAGTAGCAGTCGATTGCCTTTGCCGAGACCGGCGAACGTGAACTGATCCGACCGCTGTCGGCTCACCACCGCGTTCGCCGTGATCGG
>QFOL01000552.1 GCA_003241215.1 Agrobacterium fabrum | reverse complement strand
GCCGTCGTCCCCGCGTCTACTTTAGCAAGAACTTATGGCTCAATTTGATTGAAGTCAAAGTTGCAAACTGTCGCAGCCGTTACTGAAAGAGAGGAAATCGACATTTTCTTGATAAAAGGCAAATCGGGCGATGAATACCGAACTTCTTCACAAATATTCGGGTGCAGTGCCGCGTTACACAAGCTATCCGACCGCGCCGCATTTCCATGAGGGAATCGATAATAACACCTATCGCGGCTGGCTCGGCGCGCTTGGTCACAGGAATCGCCTGTCGCTTTATTTGCATATTCCCTATTGCGACCGGCTTTGCTGGTTTTGCGCCTGCCACACCAAGCACACGCTGAAATACGAGCCGATTGCCGTTTACCTGGAAGCACTTAAGCGGGAGATCGAGGCGGTTGGCGCACTTGTTTCACCAGATGCGGTGGTGGGTGCGGTGCATTTCGGCGGCGGTTCGCCCACCATGCTGAAACCGGAGGACCTGCGGGGCCTGATGGACTGTCTTCGGGCTCATTTCACTTTCGGGCTCGCGTCTGAAATCAGCGTCGAGATGGACCCCAACGATCTGGACGACAGCCGCTACGATGCGCTTGCCGCCATCGGCATGTCGCGGGCGAGCCTCGGGGTTCAGGACTTCGATGACAAAGTGCAAAAAACCATCAACCGTATCCAGTCCTTCGAACAGACGAAATCCGTGGTGGATGCGGTGCGGGCGAGGGGCGTTCACTCGGTCAATTGCGACATTCTTTATGGGCTGCCGTTCCAGACCTGCGGGACATTGGAAAAGACGGTGAACCAGATCGTTTCGCTCGACCCCGACCGCATCGCGCTTTTTGGTTATGCGCATGTTCCGTGGATGAAAAAACACCAGTCGCTGATCCCGGAGCACGCCCTGCCGGATATTGCCGAGCGCTACCGCCAGATGACGCTGGCGGCGGAGATGCTGAAACAGGCGGGCTACAAGGCGATAGGGATCGATCATTTCGCCAAGCCTTCGGATACATTATGCCAATCCGCCGAAGCGGGGGCGCTGCGGCGGAATTTTCAGGGCTACACGACCGACACGGCCGATGCGCTGATCGGGCTTGGCGCATCCTCCATCGGCAGGCTGCCGCAGGGTTATGTGCAGAACATGGTGGCGACGGGGGAATATCAGCGCATGGCGGGCGAGAGCGGTCTTGCCGCCGTCAAGGGCATAGAATTGTCGGAGGAGGACCATCTGCGCTCGCATGTCATCGAAAGGCTGATGTGCGATTTCACGCTTGACCTTTCGCAGTTGCAGCACCGTTTCGGCAAGGTGAGCCATTCCGTTAGGGACGAGGCGCAGCAGTTCGCCGCAGGCGACAGGGATGGCGTGGTGCGGCTGGACGCCGATATTTTTGCGGTGACGGAAGCGGGAAAGCCCTTCGTGCGTAACATCGCGGCAATCTTCGACACCTATCTCGGCAATGGACGCGGCCGCCATTCGGTTGCTGTTTAGGCAACAGTTTTGGGGCAAATTTCAAAGTTACGTCACGAAACCATTGGCTTTTTTGCGCGACTTGCCTATGTGGTGCGTCAG
>QFOL01000123.1 GCA_003241215.1 Agrobacterium fabrum | reverse complement strand
ACGAAGTTCCATCAGCCGCTGGCCGATGAATTCATGAAGAAGAACCCGGATGTGAAGATCAACTTCCTCGCGCCGGCCGCCGGTTACAACGAAGGCCAGCAGCAGGTTCTGCGCTCTGCCGTGACCGGCAATCTGCCTGATGTCTATTTCTCGGGCTACAATCTGACGGCGGAACTCGTTCACACGCTCGCGCCGCGCAACCAGATCACCGATCTCGGCCCGTTCATCCAGGCGGAAGGCGGTCAGGCTTTCCTCGACAAGAACTACAGCCCGAAGATGGCTGCACTCGGCCAGATCGACGGCAAGCAATATGGCCTGCCGGTCAACGCTTCCTCGCCGATCATCTACATCAACTCCGAGCTCGTGACCAAGGCTGGCGGTGACCCCGACAAGATGCCGACGACCTTCCCGGAACTCATCGCTCTCGCAAAGAAGATCAAGGCTCTCGACCCGAAATTGGCTGGCATGAGCTACGACATCAATGGCTGGGGCGACGATTGGCTGTGGCAGGCGCTCATCTTCGAACAGGGCGGAAAGCTCGTCGATGAAAAGACGAAGACCGTTGCTTTCGATAATGAAATCGGCCTCAATGCGCTGAAAATGACCCGCCAGTTCGTCACCGAAGGTGGCCAGAACCTGCTCGACTGGGATCAGTCCCGCCAGCAGTTCGGTGCAGGCCTCACCGGCTTCATCTTCTCGACCCCTGCCCATGTGCAGACGATTCAGGGGCTGGTCGGCGACCGCTTCAAGCTGAAGACGGCGACCTTCCCGCTCGACAACAAGGAGAAGGGCGGCGTTCCGACCGGCGGCAACTCGGCTGTTATCCTGACCCAGGAAAAAGCCAAGCAGGACGCCGCCTGGAAGTACCTGAAGTGGATCACCGGTCCGGAAGCGCAGAACACCATCGTTCGTATCACCGGCTACCTGCCGACCAACAAGCTGGCCACCGGCCCGGACTTCCTGGCGCCCTACTATGTCGAGAACCCGAATGTGAAGACCGCATCGCTGCAGGCCGACCGTTCTCTGCCCTGGGGCGCTTATCCGGGCGGTGAGTCCGTCCGCATCTGGCGCACCCAGCGCGACATCATCGGCACCGTCATGCGCGGTGAGGTGACGCCGGAAGCCGGTCTCAAGCAGATCGTCGAGCAGACCAACGCCCTGATGAAATAAGCGAACTATCGAAAAGGCTGCGGGGAAATCCGTTCCCGCAGCCATTTTTGTGCGGAAAGATTGACATGAAGATCATCCAGATTACCGACACCCATCTCGTACCGCCGGGCATTGCGGTGAATGGTGTGGACCCCGAAAAACAGCTGCGTGCGGCTGTCGCCGATATTGTCGAAAAACACGCCGACGCCGATCTTCTGGTCATAACCGGCGATCTCTGCAATTACGGCGAGCCGGAGGCCTATGAGTTGCTGCGCGACATTCTCGCGCCCGTTTCGGTGCCAGTGCGGCTGATGCTCGGTAATCACGACCGTCGTCCGGAATTCGTGGCGGCTTTTCCGGAGCAGCCACGTGACGACAACGGCTATATCCAGTCCTTCATCGATACTGAATTCGGCCGCCTGCTGTTTCTCGACAGCCATGAGGCCGATGTCATCGGCGGTATGTATGGCGCGGATCGGCTGTCGTGGTTGGAAAACGCTCTTGAAGGTGCGGGCGACCTGCCGGCAACGATCTTCATTCACCACCCGCCGATGGATTGCGGTATCCGGCATTTCGCACATATCGGCATGCATGACGACGGCGCGGTCATGCGCCGCCTCGCCGCCCATCCGGCCGGTATCCGGCATATTATTTTTGGCCATATCCATGTGCCGATGGCGGGCACCACCGCCGAAGGCATAGCCTACAGCTCCGGTCAGGCCTGCGCGCACCGTTTCATCACCGATATCGATGTTGTCGATCCGCTGTGGACGGGCGGCAATCCCTGTTACAGGGTCATAAGCCTTGGTGTATTCGGGCTGCGTGCCTATGATGCGGAAGTCGGGCAGGTCGTGCTTGGTCAGGCCCCGGTCTGCGAAGGCCCCTGAGGCGCGGTCATTCTGGCTGCGATGAGGCCCGTCGCCTCATCGCCTGCTGCCGGTGACGAGGCCTGGCGTCAGTCTTTTGCCGATTGCAAGGCTGCGATGGTGGAAGAGCCCCGCGGCCTGTCGCGTCGATGCGCCACTTGTGGTTTGTTGAACGGGATTTGATGCGTTGAAGCCATGGTTCTGTTCACGCCCTTGATCTATGTCAGTTTCATCGATGAAACTGCACGCCATAGTCACCGAAAGGTGGCCAGCCGAATGACGTGCCATCGTGATGACAGATCATGGAGAATTGCATGCTTGAAAAGCGTATCCGCAACGCATCCCTCTTGAACAGGATTGTCAGCGCCGAAGAGGCCGCCAGTCTCATTCAGGATGGCATGACTATCGGCATGAGCGGTTTTACGCGGGCCGGGGAGGCGAAGGCCGTGCCGCTGGCGCTGGCCGAGCGCGCCAAGACGAACCCCATGAAAATCACCCTGATGACCGGGGCATCGCTTGGCAACGATCTCGACAAGACCATGGTCGAGGCGGGCATGCTGGCACGTCGCATGCCGTTCCAGTCCGATCCGGCTTTACGCAAGGCGATCAATGACGGCAAGGTGATGTTCATCGATCAGCATCTCTCCGAAACGGTCGAGCAATTGCGCGGCGGCCAGATCCACGGGGTCGATATCGCCATTGTTGAGGCGGTGGCGATCACGGCGGAAGGCGGCATCGTGCCGACCACCTCTGTCGGCAATTCCGCGAGCTTCGCCATTCTGGCCGATAAGGTCATCGTCGAAATCAACCTGTCGCAGCCCGAGGTACTGGAGGGGTTGCACGACATCTTCATTCCCGCCAAACGCCCGACGCGCATGCCTATTCCGGTGGTGGCGACGGATAGCCGTGTCGGTCTGCCCTTCATTCCGGTGCCGCCGGAAAAAATCGCCGCCATCGTGCTGAGCGACAAGTCCGACAGTTTTTCCACGGTGTTGCCGCCCGACGATGAGACGAAGGCCATTGCCGGCCATCTCACCGAGTTTCTGTTGAACGAGGTGCGCCACGGCCGCATGACCCATGAGCTCCAGCCGCTGCAGGCCGGCATCGGCACCATCGCCAATGCCGTGATGCACGGATTTATCGATACGCCGTTCCACGATCTCAAAATGTACTCGGAGGTCTTGCAGGATTCGACTTTCGAACTGTTCGATACGGGCAAGCTGTCTTTCGCTTCGGGATCATCGATCACACTGTCTTCCGCCATGAACGCGAAGGTCATGCCCCGCCTCGCCGACTACAAGAGCAGGTTGATCCTCCGCCCGCAGGAGGTCAGCAACCATCCGGAAGTCATCCGCCGCCTTGGCATCATCGGCATCAACACGGCGCTGGAATTCGATATTTATGGAAACGTCAATTCCACCCATGTGGGCGGAACACACATGATGAATGGTATCGGCGGCTCGGGCGATTTCGCCCGCAACGCCTATATGTCCATCTTCGTCACCAAATCCATCGCCAAGGGCGGGGCCATTTCCAGTGTCGTGCCGATGGTCAGCCATGTCGATCATACCGAACATGATGTCGATATCCTCGTCACCGAGACCGGGCTGGCCGATCTGCGTGGTTTGGCCCCGCGCGAGCGTGCGGCGGTCATCATCGCGAACTGCGTGCATTCCGATTATCGCGATGCGTTGACGGATTATTACCAGCGAGCTGCGGCGCGGGGCGGGCACACGCCGCATCTCATCGAAGAGGCCTTGTCCTGGCATAGTGCGCTGCGCGAAAAGGGCACGATGCTGCCGCATTCATAGGGCCGCCGTTTACGGATGCGTTGCTGAGGGTCTCGCCGATTCACCTGTAATTGGGTCTGTTTGGACACACCGGGGCGGAAATTATCCTGTACTGTGCTCAGGTTGCTGGCGCGGCAGTTCCGCCTCCGGTAGAAAATCCTCTCCCCCCGGCTGCTTTCCGGCTGCCCCTGGGTTGTAGGAGAGTGATGTGATGCCCATTCGCTTCGTGGCCATGATCGCCATTGTCGCCGTGCTTGCCAGCTGCGGGGGGCGGCCTATCGGGGTCATGACGCCAACGGGGCAGACTGTGGCGGGTACAACGCCGGTCAATCTTCTCGTCGCCACCACCCGCGCGCCATCGGAAAATACCGCCGTGCTGTTCGGCGGCGAACGTGGAACGGGTCTGAAGGTGGACGCAGTCACCGTGTCCATTCCTCCCGATGCCAATCGCAAGGTCGGGCAGGTGCAATGGCCGAAAAAACTGCCGCCGAACCCGCTGAAGGATTTCACCACGGTGGCGGTGGAGCCAATTCGGTCCGAGGCGGAGACCAGAAGCTGGATCGGCAGACATATCCAGAAGGACCGCCGTGTGCTGGTTTTCGTGCACGGGTTCAACAACCGCTACGAGGAATCGGTTTATCGCTTCGCCCAGATCGTCCATGATTCCGGCACGGATGTCGTCCCGGTCGTTTTCACCTGGCCGTCCCGGGCGAGCATTTTCGACTATAATTACGACAAGGAAAGCACCAACTACTCCCGTGATGCGCTGGAGGAGATGCTGACGCGTCTCGCCAGGGACAAGTCCATTGGTGAGGTCACCGTCATGGCCCACTCCATGGGCACCTGGCTTGCGGTGGAGGCGCTGCGCCAGATGGCCATTCGCAATGGCCGCGTCGATCCGAAGATCAGCAATGTCATCCTGGCTGCGCCGGATCTCGATGTGGACGTGTTCGGCCGGCAGTTTGCAAGCCTCGGCAAGACGCCGCCAAAATTCACCCTCTTCGTTTCGCAGGACGACCGGGCGCTCAGCCTGTCACGCCGCATTTCCGGCAATGTCGATCGCCTCGGCCAGATCGACCCGTCCGTCGAACCCTATCGCAGCGAGCTGGAAAAAGCCGGCATCACTGTGCTCGATCTCACCAAGCTGCAATCCGGCGACCGCCTGAATCATGGCAAATTTGCCGAAAGCCCGGAAGTCGTCCGGCTTATCGGCGATCGCCTCATCGCCGGACAGACAGTGACGGATTCCGATGTCGGTCTGGGTGAGGCTCTGGGTGCGGTCAGCATAGGCGCTGCGCAAACCGTCGGAACGGCTGCTAGCGTCGTCGTCAGCGCACCGATTGCGGTGTTTGACCCGCGCACGCGGGAAAATTACGGCCGGCAGATGGAACGGCTCGGCCGCTCCATGGAAAACACCGTCGGATCGGTGGGCGATACGGCTGGTGCGGTTGTTGATGACGAGGCTCTTCAGCCCTCGAAACTGAACTGCAGCGCCGCCGCCAACCGCAACCGCACGGAATGCCGTAATCGCTGACAGATTTGTATACAGCTTGTATTTTTATCTATATGGTTCCGGCGAGCAACCCAATTTCCGGAGTAAGATCCCATGCGTTGGAAACGCACCCTCCAGCTTCTCGATGTTCATTGCGAAGGCGAAATCGGCCGTGTCGTCACCGGCGGCGCGCCGAAAATTCCGGGCAATACGGTGGCCGAGCAGCTTCACTGGATGAATACGGACCGCCAGGGCGAGGCGCTGCGCCGCTTCCTGACGCTGGAGCCGCGTGGCACGCCGATGGGCTCGGTCAATCTTCTCCTGCCGCCGAAGCACCCGGATGCACATGCTGCTTTCGTTATTCTCCAGCCCGATCAGGCGCATGCCAGCTCGGGCTCGAATTCCATCTGCGCCACGACCGCGCTTCTGGAAAGCGGCATGGTGGAAATGCAGGAGCCGGAGACAGTTGTCATCCTCGAAACGGCCGCCGGTCTGGTCAGGGCCACGGCCACTTGCCGCGACGGGCGCTGCGAAAAGGTCAAGCTGACCATGGTGCCGTCCTTCGTGCATGAGCTGGATGTCAGCATCGACACGCCCGAATGGGGCAGGGTGACCATGGATATCTCCTACGGCGGCATCTTTTATGCGCTGGTCGATGTCCGCCAGATCGGCCTGACGATCGAAAAGGCCAATGCTGCGAAGCTGGTCGCGGCTGGCATGATTCTGAAAGATCTGGTCAACCGCGAAATGACCGTCGTCCATCCGGAAATCCCCGCCATATCGGGTGTGGCCTATGTGATGTTTCGCGATATGGATGCGGATGGTTCCATCCGCACCTGCACCACCATGTGGCCGGGCCGGGCGGATCGCTCGCCCTGCGGAACCGGCAATTCCGCCAATCTCGCCACGCTTTATGCGCGCGGCAAGGTGAAGGTGGGAGACGAGTATAAATCCCGCTCGATCATCGGTTCGGAATTCGATGTCGGCCTTTCCGCCGTTACCGAAGTGGCGGGCCGTCCGGCCGTCATTCCCACCATTGCCGGGCGTGGCTTCACCTTCGGTCTGCATCAGGTGGGTCTCGATCCCTTCGATCCCCTGGCCGATGGTTTCGCCATGACCGATGTCTGGGGTCCGGAAGCGGGCAACATCTGAAGCGTGCTTCAAAAAAAAGACATTTACAGCCGCCCGATGAACTTTGGCGGCTGTTTTCCCGCGGCAAAAGATGCTAAGCGGGCGCCAATTCCGTCATGCTCCGAGGTATCCCGATGAAGTCGCTCACCCTGCGCCGCCCTGATGACTGGCACCTGCACCTGCGTGATGGGGCAATGCTGGAAGGGGTGATCGGGGATACGAGCCGCCATTTCGCCCGCGCCATCATCATGCCGAACCTGGTGCCGCCGGTCGTCACCACGGCCGATGCCCGCGCCTATCGCGAACGCATCGTCAAGGCCATTCCTGCGGGTGACCGTTTCGAGCCGCTGATGACCCTCTATCTGACCGAGGACACGCAGGCCGACGATGTGGAAGAGGGCAAAAAAAGCGGTCTCATCACCGCCGTAAAGCTCTACCCGGCCGGTGCGACCACCAATTCCCATGGCGGTGTGCGCGATTTCAACAAGGCCATGCCGGTTCTGGAGCGCATGGCGAAGATCGGCCTGCCGCTCTGCGTGCATGGTGAGGTGACGACGCCGGAAGTCGATATTTTCGACCGCGAGAAAGTGTTCATCGATACGGTTCTGGAGCCTCTGCGCCAGCGCCTGCCGGAACTCAAGGTGACGATGGAGCACATCACCACCCGCGACGGCGTGGACTATATCAAGTCGTCCAAAGCCAACCTCGCCGGCTCCATCACCACCCACCATCTCATCATCAACCGCAACGCCATTCTCGTTGGCGGTATCAAGCCGCATTATTATTGCCTGCCAGTCGCCAAGCGCGAGGAACACCGGCTGGCGCTGCGGGCGGCCGCGACTTCGGGCGATGCACGCTTCTTCCTCGGCACGGATTCCGCCCCGCATGTCGACCCTGCCAAGGAATGCGCCTGCGGCTGCGCTGGCATCTATACCTCGATCAACACCATGAGCTGCCTTGCCCATGTCTTCGAGGATGAAAACGCCCTCGACAGGCTGGAAGCCTTCGCATCGCTCCACGGCCCGGCCTGGTACGGTCTTGCGCCGAACGAGGAGACCATCACGCTGGTCAAGCGCGAGGAAGCGGTGGCCTTTCCTGAAAAAATCGAGACGGGCGCCGGGCCGGTCACCGTATTCGATCCGATGTTCCCGCTCCATTGGGATGTAAGTTGATTTTTTAGTAACCGCCGGCACTGCCGGCGGTTTTGTTATGGTCCCCAGGCATTCGCCTTCGATGCTGCCTGTGGATGCCTGCAATGCTGAACCGAGACGTTGTGCTTTCCGAAAACCGATCCGGGTTTTCGGAGCGATAAACCAGGGCCGAAAAGGAGAACGCCTATGAACCATTTCACATTCACTGACCGCGCCGTCGTTGCGGAACTGGTTGCGAAGATGTTGTGGGAAATCAGGGCGGTCCACTTCAATTCCGAAAGCCCCTATACCTTCGCTTCGGGCATGAAGAGCCCGGTTTACATCGATATGCGCAAGCTCATCTCCTTCCCGCGCATCCGCTCGGCGGCGATGGATTTTGCGGCGGCGGCTGTCATGCGCGAGGCCGGTTTCGAGAAGTTCGACTGTGTGGCGGGCGGTGAGACGGCGGGCATTCCCTTCGCCGCTTTCCTTGCTGAACGTCTCGGCCTGCCGATGATCTATTGCCGCAAGAAGCCGAAAGGCCATGGCCGCAACGCCCAGATCGAAGGCCATATGCCGGAAGGCGCACGCGTTCTCGTCATCGAGGATCTGACGACGGCCGGCGGTTCGATGTTCACCTTCATCGACGCCATCCGTGCGGCGGGCGGCATCGTGGATCACGGTATCGCGCTGTTTTATTACGGCATCTTCGAAGAGGCTGAAGCGCGCTTCGCCAACGGCAATGTCAAGCTGCATTACTTGACCACCTGGCGCGATGTTCTGGCCGTTGCCCGGGCTGAAAAACTGTTCGACGAAAAGACCCTCTCCGAGGTCGAAGCCTTCCTCGATAATCCGCTGCCATGGTCGGCAAAACGCGGCGGTGTCAGCGAATTGCCGCAATCTTAATTTCGGATGCGGCCAGCCCGGTTTTGCGGCTGGCCTTCCGATCGATCTTCGTCTAAATCGATTTAAGTCCATTTGATTTGCTGTTTTGAGGAGGACCGTAATGATCCTGTGTTGTGGTGAAGCCCTGATTGACATGCTGCCCCGGCAGACGACGCTGGGTGAGGCGGGTTTTGCCCCCTATGCAGGCGGAGCGGTCTTCAACACGGCGATTGCGCTGGGACGTCTCGGCGTGCCGGCCGCCTTCTTCACCGGTCTTTCCGATGACATGATGGGCGATATCCTGCGGGAAACCCTGCGCGCCAGCAATGTCGATTTCAGCTATTGCGCGACGCTGTCGCGGCCGACCACCATCGCCTTCGTGAAGCTGGTGGATGGCCATGCGACCTATGCCTTCTATGACGAGAATACCGCCGGCCGAATGATCACCGAGGCGGAACTTCCGGCACTGGGTGCCGATTGCGAGGCGCTGCATTTCGGTGCGATCAGCCTTATTCCTGAACCGTGCGGCAGCACCTATGAGGCGCTGATGACGCGCGAGCATGAAAGCCGCGTCATCTCGCTCGATCCGAATATTCGTCCTGGTTTCATCAAGGACAAGCAGTCCCACATGGCCCGCATCCGCCGCATGGCGGCCATGTCTGATATCGTCAAATTCTCGGATGAGGACCTTGCCTGGTTCGGTCTGGAAGGCGATGAGGATACGCTTGCCCGCCACTGGCTGCATCATGGCGCGAAACTGGTCGTCGTCACCCGCGGCGCCAAGGGTGCCGTGGGTTACACCGCCAATCTCAAGGTGGAAGTGGCCTCCGAGCGGGTCGAAGTGGTCGATACGGTTGGCGCAGGCGATACTTTCGATGCCGGCATCCTCGCTTCGCTGAAGATGCAGGGCCTTCTGACCAAGGCGCAGGTTGCGACGCTGACGGAAGAACAGATCAGGAAAGCATTGGCGCTGGGTGCAAAAGCGGCAGCCGTCACGGTCTCACGCGCCGGGGCAAATCCACCCTTCGCGCATGAAATCGGTTTGTGATGGGTGCGGTTGAACCATCGTGAAAAGGTGGTTCAACACTCTCTCCGGCGTAAAAGCCGAAAAAAACCGTTATTTGGATATTATCAAGCTTGTGTCCGCTGTTTTTTCGCGAAACAAGCATCGCATGAGTGTTCCGAAAACCCATCCTTTCGATTTCGATCCCAGCTATGGCATGCAGCGCGAACAGCTTCTGGCCATCGCCCCGCCCGAAGCGCCGCCGGGCTTCGATGATTTCTGGAAAAAACGTTATCGCCGCGCCTTCGCCACCGATCCGAGACCGGTGCTGCGCAAGAGCAGGCTCAGCCACCCGCGCTGGCATGTCCTCGATATCTGCTACACCTCCACGGGCGGCTTTCGCATCGGCGGCTGGATGCTTCTGCCGCGCGAGGGACAGGTGCGCCGCGGGCTCGTTGTCGGTCATGGTTATGGCGGGCGCGGGGAGCCGGATTTCGATGTGCCGGTGGAAGAAACGGCCGTGCTGTTTCCATGTTTTCGCGGCCTGTCACTCAGCGCCTGTCCGCCGATTTCATCCGATCCGGCGCTTCATGTTCTCTATAATATCGATAGCAAGGACGATTACATCATAAGCGGCTGCGTCGACGATCTGTGGGTCGCCGTTTCCACCCTTGTCGCCCTTTATCCCTGGCTGGAAGGGCAGGTGGGTTATAGCGGCATCAGTTTCGGCGGCGGCATCGGCGCTCTGGCCATCCCTTTCGACAAGCGCATCGACCGCGGTCATCTGGTGGTCCCGACATTCGGACACCGGCCGTTCTGGCTGACGCTACCGACGGTTGGCAGCGCGGATGCGGTTCAGACTTACCAGAAGACCCATGCCAATGTGCTTGAGACGCTGCGTCTGTTCGACGCCGCCTGTGCCGCAGCCCGCATAAAAGTGCCGATGCTGGTTGCGCCCGCGCTTTTTGACCCGGCGGTAGCACCGCCCTGCCAGTTCGCGGTGGCCAATGCGCTGCCGCAATCAAAATTTAATGAAATCTTCATCCTCGACGCCGGGCATTTCGAATACCCTGACAGCGCATCGCAAGATGCGGTCCATAAGGACAAGGTCAGACGGTTT
>QFOL01000551.1 GCA_003241215.1 Agrobacterium fabrum | reverse complement strand
GCCGTTGCGCACCTGCCATGCCCAGAACTGCCGGGAAATCTGGAAGGATTCGTTGATGTTGATCGCCTGGCTGATCTTGATGTTGCCCTTGTCGTCTTCCGGCGTGTAGTTGAGCTCGGCAAGCGCGGAATGGCCGGTGCCGGCATTGTTCCAGCCGTTCGAGCTTTCCAGCGCCACGCCGTCCAGACGCTCCAGCATCTGCATCGACCAGCTGGGCTCGAGTTCGCGCAGCCAGACACCGAGCGTCGCGCTCATGATGCCGCCGCCGATCAAAAGCACATCGACCTTCTTGGCGGCCGTATTGGCGAGAAGAGGGGTCACCGGCAGCGCCGCAGCAGCAAGCCCGGCAAGCGCACCGCCCAGAACCTGTCGGCGGTTCATCGGGAGCGCATAAGAAAGGGTGGTTTCCTGGGAGAGATCAGTGAGCTGGGATTTGTCTTGATCGATGGGAGTCACGGCCATACCTGATTCTTGTTTTGTGTTAAAAACATTCCTCCCATCTGCCCCGTTATAGCAAAGCGTAAACCTGCACAACCCGGACTCATTCACTCAAGTTCTGGCGGTTTTGTGGGGATTTTGCCGGGAAGTATGGCCGCAATGGCAAATCCAGCAATTTTGCCGATCGTCATTTTTGCGATTGTGAAGATTAGCTGGCGCTTTCAAACGGTTGAAAGGGTCCTGAGCGCCGGATACCGCAAAACGGCCCGTGGCTTGCAGCACGCAGGGCGTCATCGATCATCGCTCGGCATTTTAAGTGAAAATTTTTTCAGGAAAGTGACAACAATCCCGAAAAAGTGAAAAGGCCCGCCGTTTCGGGCGGGCCGTGGCTCGTTCGGGCTTGTGGCCGAAAGCTCAGTTTGCCGCGAGGAATTCCGCGCAATAGCTCGGGCCGTTGACGCCGGGGCGGTCGGAGACCGTGCGTACGGCGGTGATCGTGTAGTCGCTGGAAACGACGAGCTGCACCGTGCAGGAGAGCGAGGCGGTGCGGGCGGGCGAAATCTGGCGACCCTTCTTGCCGTCCTTGCCTTCTTCGAATCTGGCCGCAATGGTGGCCTTCTTGTAGCCGCCGCGCCAGTTATAGACGGTGGAGCTGCCGCTTTCCGTGTCGCTCAGCGGCGGGCCGAATTTTGCGAAGAAAATGCCTGCGGACTGGCCGACCCAGCGGGTCTCAACGGGGCTCTTCTGGGTGAAGGAAGGAGTGGTGGAGCCGCCCGTGGAGGTGGTGCAGGCCGAGAGCGCAATGGCAAACGCTGCGAGCGTTACGCTGCGAGATAGCATGGTGAAATGTCCTTTGTGCCGTGTCCGGCTTCCCGCCGGTCATTCCGTTCCCCTAGCAGATTTGGAGACGGCGGGCAGGGGAGGCGTGCGGCTCGATGAAAATTTCCTGCCACAATTGCTTTTTTGTAACGTTTTGAGGCCTTCCGCCCGGCGCCGCAGGTGCTTGGCCGGGTTGTTTCAACAGATGGAAAAAACTTGTCACAAAAAATGCAATAAGCCGCTTGTCGAATGCCGGAGGCTGGTCTATAGAAGCGCCGCTGGTCACGGAGTGTAGCGCAGTCTGGTAGCGCACCACGTTCGG
>QFOL01000550.1 GCA_003241215.1 Agrobacterium fabrum | reverse complement strand
TTCCAGACCATAGATAAGGGGGTGCTTTATGGCCCGCAATAGTTTGCCTACGATTACAGCCGGCGAAGCCGGTCTCAATAGATATCTCGACGAAATCCGTAAATTTCCGATGCTGGAGCCGCAGGAAGAATACATGCTTGGCAAGCGTTATGCCGAGCATGGCGACCGCGATGCCGCGCATAAACTCGTCACCAGCCACCTGCGTCTCGTTGCCAAGATCGCCATGGGTTACCGTGGTTACGGCCTGCCGATCGGCGAAGTCGTCTCCGAAGGCAATGTCGGCCTGATGCAGGCGGTGAAGAAGTTCGATCCGGAGCGCGGTTTCCGTCTCGCCACCTACGCCATGTGGTGGATCAAGGCCTCGATCCAGGAATATATCCTGCGTTCGTGGTCGCTGGTGAAGATGGGCACGACCGCCAACCAGAAGCGCCTGTTCTTCAACCTGCGCCGGCTGAAAGGCCGCATCCAGGCAATCGACGATGGCGATCTGAAGCCGGAGCACGTCAAGGAAATCGCGACGAAGCTTCAGGTGTCGGAAGAAGAAGTCATCTCGATGAACCGCCGCCTGCACGGCGACGCCTCGCTGAATGCGCCGATCAAGGCGTCCGAAGGCGAGTCCGGCCAATGGCAGGACTGGCTGGTGGACGACCATGACAGCCAGGAAGACGTGCTGATCGAACAGGACGAGCTGGAAACCCGCCGCCGCATGCTGGCCAAAGCCATGGGCGTGCTGAACGACCGCGAACGCCGCATCTTCGAAGCCCGCCGGCTTGCCGAAGACCCGGTGACGCTGGAGGAACTCTCCTCCGAGTTCGACATCAGCCGCGAACGCGTGCGCCAGATCGAGGTTCGCGCCTTCGAGAAGGTGCAGGAAGCGGTGCAGAAGGAAGCGCTGGAAGCTGCGCGCGCCTTGCGCGTGGTGGATGCTTAAGGGCCTTCGGGAAAAGGGACTGTGCTCGCGACTGGGCCAGTTCCGTAAACACGCGCTCCGTCGTGCTCGGCCTTGAGCCGAGCATCCATGGGACGCTGACGGAATGGATCCTCGGGTCAAGCCCGAGGATGATGTCGAGTTTGGGAATGAGCTAATCGCTCCATCAGCCCGCAGATCGCAAGATTTGCGGGTTTTTTATTCGACGCGCCGTTGCGAAGAACCGGGAGGCGGCACCCCCTCATCGCCTCGCTGTGCTCCGGCACTTCTCCCCGGCGGGGAGAAGAATTTGCCGCACCCGAACGATCAAGGCACTACGTTTGAAGGTCAATGCAGAATGAGACAGCGCCCCAGTTTCTTTTCCCCGCCGGGGAGAAGTGCCGGAGCGCAGCGAGGCGATGAGGGGGCGAGCTATCGGTGGAACGCCCCCATAACCATCACTGCCCGGTCGCCGGCGTTGCCGCCGCCCATTCGCTGAGCGCCTTGTCGAAGGCGGCGATGCCGTCATTGCCCTTTTGCAGGGTCAGCAGCGCACGCCGGCCGTTGCGGTAGGAAACCGGAATGTCGATCCAGTTGCGGCTCTTCAGAAGCTCCAGATTGGTCTTCATCGCATCCGGGAAGTCGTTGAGCGCGATCATGTGGAAATCGTCGGTG
>QFOL01000549.1 GCA_003241215.1 Agrobacterium fabrum | reverse complement strand
TGGAGCTTTCCACCTATTTCCGCATCAACGAGAAGAACACCGGCCAGTTCGAGCGCACGCTGATCATCGCCGAAGAGGGCGCCTACGTCTCCTATCTGGAAGGCTGCACGGCGCCGCAGCGCGACGAGAACCAGCTTCACGCCGCCGTGGTCGAGCTTGTGGCGCTCGATGACGCCGAAATCAAATATTCCACCGTCCAGAACTGGTATCCGGGCGACAAGGAAGGTAAGGGCGGCATCTACAACTTCGTGACCAAGCGTGGTGATTGCCGCGGCGACCGTTCGAAGATTTCGTGGACGCAGGTGGAAACCGGCTCGGCCATTACCTGGAAATACCCGTCCTGCATCCTGCGCGGCGATGACAGCCGTGGCGAGTTCTATTCGATCGCGGTCTCCAATGGCCATCAGCAGATCGATAGCGGCACCAAGATGATCCATCTCGGCAAGAACACGTCGAGCCGCATCATCGCCAAGGGCATCGCCGCCGGCTTTTCGGAAAACGTCTATCGCGGCCAGGTTTCGGCCCACCGCAAGGCGACCAACACGCGCAACTTCACGCAGTGCGACTCGCTCCTGATCGGCGACAAGTGCGGCGCGCATACCGTGCCCTATATCGAGGCGAAGAATTCCTCCGCTCACTTCGAGCATGAGGCGACGACGTCGAAGATTTCCGAAGACCAGCTGTTCTACTGCCTGCAGCGCGGCATTCCCGAGGAAGCGGCGATCGCACTGATCGTCAACGGTTTCGTGAAGGAAGTCATTCAGGAACTGCCGATGGAGTTTGCCGTGGAAGCGCAGAAGCTGATCGGCATTTCGCTGGAAGGGTCGGTCGGTTAACTCTTGCTCGACGTCATCCTCGGGCTTGACCCGAGGATCTACGGCCCTTGGCCTGAGCGGAGACAACCCACTTCCTGGATCCTCGGGTCAAGCCCGAGGATGACGGATGAGAGATTTGAGACAAGCCCTGACGGGGCGCACGAGGCGGTCCTTGAAACCGCACCATGAACAGGAACAAAACCATGCTTGAAATCATCGACCTGCACGCAAAGATCGCCGATACCGAAACCGAGATCATCAAGGGCCTCAACCTGAAGGTTGCCGCTGGTGAAGTCGCCGCCATCATGGGCCCGAACGGTTCCGGCAAGTCGACGTTGTCCTACATCCTGTCGGGCCGCGAAGATTATGAAGTCACCTCCGGTGACATTCTTTACAACGGCGAAAGCATTCTGGAACTGGACGCCGCCGAGCGCGCCGCCAAGGGCATTTTCCTTGCCTTCCAGTACCCGGTCGAAATTCCCGGCGTCGCCACCATGCAGTTCCTGAAGGTTGCGATGAACGAGCAGCGCAAGGCGCGCGGCGAGTCCGAGTTGACGACGCCGGATTTCATCCGCCGTGTCAAGGAAGCTGCCGGCGATCTGAAGATCGACATGGAAATGCTGAAGCGTCCGCTCAACGTCGGCTTCTCCGGCGGTGAGAAGAAGCGCGCCGAGATCCTGCAGATGGCGCTTCTGGAGCCGAAGCTCTGCGTTCTCGACGAAACCGATAGCGGCCTCGACATCGACGCGCTGAAGATCGTGGCTGACGGCGTC
>QFOL01000548.1 GCA_003241215.1 Agrobacterium fabrum | reverse complement strand
ACTCGCGGTTGGGTCTCGCCCATCTCAGCGTTTGCGAATGGAGCGGTGGCAGGGCCTCTTGCCGATCTCCCCCCCTTGAGGGGGAGATGCCCGGCAGGGCAGAGGGGGGCAAAGCCCCGCGCACCTTCGGCCGCCCAAAATCAACAACAGCACGCCCACCGTTGCCATCGAAAGCACCCCATGCGCCTCAAATCCGAAATGTTCGTCTCAGCCCTCATCCGCCGCGTCTTTGCCGCCGGCGGCTTTGCGGCTGTCGAAAAGAAGGGGGCAGAGGAGGCGGGGGCGATTTTCATTCGCCAGCGCCTGCGCGATGGCCGCGAGAACCTCTACGGACCCGCGCCGCAGAGCTTTGCCGATGACGAGGACATCCGCGCCGAGCGCCGTTTCGAAACGCGCCTTGCCGGTGCGGATGGCGAGGAAAGCGCTGCTCTTCTTGAGAGGGAACGACGCTTCGACAGCGACCTGTGGGTAGTGGAGATCGAAACCGATGAGATCGGGACTCTGCTGACGCTGGTGGATCAGCCCAAGGCCTAGAATCGTCCGGCAATGGCCCGCTTCTTCAACCCGTGAAGATGCAAGACCAGCCGCGCTTATCCTTGCGTCCCGGTTCTCTGCGCAGCCGGTGCGCTGCGGCCCGGCCGTTCGCGGCCATGCGTATAGCTGTCGGCCCGCCGCCAGCTTTCCAGCCGCTCTTCGCATTCCACGATGTCGAGACGGTCGAGCAGGGCTTCGGCACGGCTCATATCGCCTTCGGCGGCGGAAAGATGCGGATAGAAGCATTGCAGCACGAAGGCCGCCTCGGAGAATTCCATGCCAAGGCCGGTGAGCGTCGTTGCAAGCTGCGCGCCTGATATATCGAGCATGATGCGCTCCGACAGCCAGTAGCTGGAGGACAGCGAATCCGCCAGCGCCACCGCAAATTGCCGGGCATTGCGCTCGCGGGCGAAACGCACCAGCAGCGCCTCCTGCACCTCGCTCAACCGGCGAAGGCCGAGAACGTCGCTTTGCGGGCGGTTGAGGTGATGCGCCATCTGCTTGATCCGCTGGCGCATTTCCTCTTCGAGTGCGGAAGCGGCGGCGATGTCGTCTGCCTTTTCTTCCGCTTTCGGCTCTTCAATGCTTGCCGCCGCCTGCGGTTCGGCAACCGCCGTCTCTTCATCCGGCCGTTTCAGATCTTCGGCGTGACGCAACCCGACAAGCGCGTCGATGACGGTGGGGGAGAGGTCTTCGCGCCGCACGATGGCGCGCGCATGCGCCGCCCCTTGCGTGCGGGCAATGGTGATGAGCGTATCGTCATCGAGGCATTTGGAGGAAATGAGGAAGGGCGCAGCGAGCGAAATCGGCTGGCAGGCGATGAAGAAGGCGACCGCCGAAGGCACGCTCGGATGCTGCGACAATGCGGCAATCGCTTCCCGCTTGGCTTCCTCGGTGGAGGCGGTGAAAAGCGGCATGAAAAGTTCGGCGAACTGCCTGAGGTCCGTTTTCGACGGATGGGAAATAGTCTCGAAATTCGTCACGGTGGCCATCAGCACCACATCTTTCTTCCTCACGGCTCTTGGCCTCTCAAGTTCTCGAAACCGGTCGGTCAACGCACTACCCA
>QFOL01000547.1 GCA_003241215.1 Agrobacterium fabrum | reverse complement strand
GAAGGTGAAGATCAGCGGCATCCAGTTGAAGATCATCGCCTGCGTCGGATCGGGCGGCGTCGGGTTCATGCGCATCTGCAGGAACATGGTGATGCCCATGATCAGCGGCCAGACGCCGATCATCAGGAAGTGCGGCACATCATAGGGCAGAAGGCCGAACAGGTTGAACAGCGACGTCGGATCGGGCGCGGAAAGGTCGTGAATCCAGCCGAAGAACGGTGCATGCCGCATTTCGATGGTAACGTAGATGACCTTGTAAAGCGCAAAGAAGACCGGAATCTGCAGCAGCATCGGCCAGCAGCCGGCAACAGGATTGATCTTCTCTTCCTTGTAGAGCTGCATCATCGCCTGCTGCATGGCCATGCGGTCATCGCCATGCTTGGCCTTCAACTCTTCCATCTTCGGCTGCACGCGCTTCATGTTCGCCATGGAAGCATATTGCTTGCTGGCGAGCGGGAAGAAGAGCGCCTTGACGACGATGGTGGTGAGCAGGATCGCCACGCCGAAATTGCCAAAATAACGGAAGAAGAAATCCATCAGTTTGAACATCGGCTTGGTGATGAAGTAGAACCAGCCCCAGTCGATCAGAAGGTCGAACTTCGGAATGGAGTAGGCGGCCTCGTAACCGTCGATCAGCGGCACTTCCTTGGCGCCGGCGAAGACGAGGCTCTTCAGTTCGATGGACTGGCCGGGCTCGACCGTCATCGGGTCGCCCTTGAAATCGGCCTGATAGCTCGGCTGATTGCCGGCAATGTGCGAATAGCGGGTTTCGAACGGCGTCGTCTGCGGCGGAACGATGGCCGCGGCCCAATATTTGTCGGTGATGCCGAGCCAGCCGCCTGTCGCCTTCGCAACCGTCACGGGAGCCTCTTCAACATCCTTGTATTTCTCTTCCGTCAGGCTGCCGTCCTTGCCCGAGACGCCGAGGAAACCTTCATGGATGACGAAGACCGGGGGAACTGCCGGCTTGTTGTTGCGCGTCACGCGACCGTAGCTGGCGAGGGAGATTGCAGCCTGTCCCGGGTTCTCGACCTTGTCGGCGACCGAGATCATGTAATGCTCGTCGATCGAAATCGTACGGGAGAAAATAACGCCCTTGGAATTGGTATAGGTGAGGGTGACCGGGGTGGTTTCCGTCAGCTTGTCGCCGCTAGCGAGCGTCCAGACGGTGGTCGGGCCGGGAACGCCGCCGACGTCCTGTGCCGCAACGTAACCGAGTTCAGTGAAGTAGCCGTCCTTGGTGTCGGAGGGCGAGAACAGGGTGATGATCGGGCTCGAGTCATCGACGGTCTCATGGTAATCCTTGAGCCGGATATCATCGAAGCGGGCGCCGGTGAGGTTGATCGAGCCGGCGATGGCGTTGGTGTCGATTGCCACGCGCTGGGTTCTTGCAATCGACTCTTCGCGGGTCGCCGTGGCGGCGGTCTGCGGCGAAGAGGCAGGCGGTGCGCCTTCGACGGCAGCGCCAGGTGCCGCGCCCGGCGCCGGCTGCTGTTGCTGCGTCGTCTGCTGCTGCGCCTGGCGGGCCTCTTCGGCGCGGCGCTGCTGCTCGATACGCGGATTCATGTAAAGGAATTGCCAGGCGAGGACGATGACAACCGAA
>QFOL01000546.1 GCA_003241215.1 Agrobacterium fabrum | reverse complement strand
CCGCAGGGCCTCTTACCATCAATGGAAGGCGATATCGCCGATGACCCTTACACGCACCCTGCGAGCGCCGCCCGGCAGATAGGCGATCGGGATATCCTCCACCTCAAGCGTCTTGAGGCACGCCCGCTCCGCACCGGATGCGACCGCCGCGTTCTGCGCCTCGGTCTCGGCCTTCGCAAGGGCTTCATCGCGGCTCAGGCCGGAAAAGACCTGATCGACCTCGCCGGAAACCTGCGCCATCGCCGCGCCCAGCGCATTGGCAACGCCGGCATTTTCCACGCGCAGCACTTCCGACACACCCGGAACCGCCTCGGGAATCAGGAACGCCCCGCCGCCGACAGCAACCAGCGGCACGTCTTCAGCCGAGGTCTTCATCTGGTCGAAACTGTCCGCCACCATGTCACGGATGCGTTGAAGCGTGGCCTGCACGAAAGATGCATCAAGGTCTTTCACACGGTCGCGATCACCCATTTCGATCAAGCCTGCGGCAACCGCAATATCCGATGTCGTCAGCGTCTTACCGCCGAAAACGCGGGCTTCCGTCAGGATGCGATAACCGACCGAGCGCGGACCGATCTTACCTGTTTCAGGGTCGACGATAGTACCGCCGCCGAGCGCAATCGGCAGAAGATCGGGCATACGGAAGAGCGTGCGTACCCCGCCAATATGAACGATATTGTTCGCCTCGCGCGGAAAACCGCCGACAAGGCAGCCGATATCGGAGGTGGTGCCGCCGACATCCACCACCATGGCATCCGAAAGCCCGGTGAGGAAAGCCGCACCGCGCATCGAATTGGTCGGGCCGGACGCGAAGCTGTGCACGGGGTTCGCAGCGGCGACATCCGCGAGCGCCACGGTGCCGTCATTCTGGGTCAGATAGAACGGCGCTTTTACGCCCGCTTCGCGCAGTGCATCCGAAAATGCCTGAACCGTGGTCTTGCCGAGCGTTTGCAGCGCTGCGTTCAGGAGAGCGACGTTTTCGCGCTCGAGAAGCCCGATACGGCCAAGCGTATGGGAAAGCGTGATGCGTGCATCAGGGATCACAGAACGGACTATTTCCGCCGCCCTCACCTCGCACTCCGTCGTCAGCGGTGAGAAGGTCGCGGAAATGGCGATGGAGGTGATGCCAGCATCGCGAATTTTCATCGCCGCTTCGCGGATTTCATCGGGAACCATCGGCACCAGCGGACTGCCGTCATATTCATGGCCGCCATGGACCATGAAGATCAGCGGATCGACCGCATCGCGCAGATCCGCCGGCCAGTCGCACATGGGCGGCAGCGAAGAACCGGTCGGCAATGCGATGCGGATCGCCGCAACCCGCTCCAGCCGGGCCCGCTCCACCACCGCATTGGTAAAGTGCGTGGTGCCGATCATCACCGCATCGATCGGCCGGTCCGCCACGCCGACATGGCCCGCCACATGGGCAAGCGCCGCCTTTACGCCGGACAGGACATCCTGCGTGGTCGGGACCTTGATGGAGGCGACGATGGTGTCTCCATCGATCAGAACGGTATCCGTATTGGTGCCGCCAACGTCAATACCGATGCGTTTCATGGGAATACCGATCTGAAGTCAATGTCATAACCGAAGGCGCGCGGGCCGACGGCGGCG
>QFOL01000545.1 GCA_003241215.1 Agrobacterium fabrum | reverse complement strand
AAGCGGAGAGCAGCGTTTTCATGGATCCAGTCCCTGTTGTTCGGTGGGACCGCTAAAACATGATTGCATAACATGTATGTGACAGGCAGGATTTTTGGGGTGGGATCTGTTGGGATCGTCGAGATTGAGGGGAACAGTGCCCCTTGGCGCTTGCGGCTCACCCCCCTCTGCCCTGCCGGGCATCTCCCCCTCAAAGGGGGAGATTGGCAAGAGGCGCTGACACCACTTCATTTTCAACTGTTGAGATAGGCGATACCTTAACCGCAAGTCGATCTCCCCCCTTGAGGGGGAGATGTCCGGCAGGGCAGAGGGGGGTGAAGCCACAACCCCCGTCGCTGCCGTAAGCCGCCGCCCTCAAATCGCCGGCAGCGCCTCGCCCGTTTCCGCCTGCGCCGTCGCGATCAACCGGCCAAGCCGCTTCATGCCTTCCTCGATCATCGCCTCATTGGCGCAGGAGAAGCTGATGCGCAGCGTATTCGTGCCGGAACCATCCGCGAAGAAGGCGCGGCCGGGAACGAAGGCCACCTTTTCCGTGGCGATGGATTTCGCCAGCAGCGCGGCCCCATCCATGCCTTCCGGCAGCGTCACCCAGATGAACATGCCGCCTTCGGGCTTGGTCCAGCTGGTGGTCTTCGGCATGTACTTCTCGAGGGCCGCAAGCATCGCATCGCGCCGCGCGCTATAGGCAGCCTTGATCTTGGCGACTTGGCTGTCGAAGCCGCGCGAGGCGACGCGTTCGATGGCGATCTGGTTGATGGTCGAGGAATGCAGGTCGGCGGCCTGCTTCATCAGCACCAGCTTGCGGATAACCGGCGCGGAGGCGACGATGTAACCGACACGAAGGCCCGGTGCGAGCGTCTTCGAAAAGCTGCCGCAATAGATGGTGCGGGTGTTCTCGATGCCGCCCGAGCGGGCGATGTCGAGCGCCATGATCGGCGGAACAGCTTCGCCATCGTAACGAAGCGACTGATAGGCTGCATCTTCGATGACGGCGATATCCAGCTCATCGGCCAGCGCCAGAACCTTTTCGCGGCCGGCCAGATCGACGGTTTCGCCGGTCGGGTTGGAGAAATCGGCAGAGAGATAAGCGAACTTCACCGCGCCGCCGAGCTTGGCCGCCGTTTCGCGGTAAGCCTCGGGCGTGCGGTTGCCGCCGGGGTTCAGCTGGTCGTAATTCGGCTCATAGGCGTTGAAGGCGGAAAGCGCGCCGAGATAGGTCGGCCAGGTCACCAGCGCCGTATCCTTCGGCGACAGGAACAGCTTGCCGAGATAATCGAGACCCTGCTGCGAACCCGAAACGATGAAGACGTTGTCGGCGGTGCATTCGATGCCGATCTTGTCCATTTCGCCCGCCAGCCATTCACGCAGCGGCTTGTAACCCTCGCTGACAGAATATTGCAGCGCCGAGTTGACCTGCGAACCCGAAAAAATTTCCGCATAAGCCTGCTGAAACTCCTCCGCGGGGAAAAGAGCCGGGTCCGGAATACCGCCGGCAAAGGAGATGATGTCGGGCTGTTCGAGCAGCTTCAGCAGCTCGCGGATTTCGGACGCTTTCATGCGCGAAGAGCGCGTGGCGAAAATTTGTTCCCAATTGAGCATGGGTACGTTTCCTCTT
>QFOL01000544.1 GCA_003241215.1 Agrobacterium fabrum | reverse complement strand
GAACCGAAGGCAAGCACGCCGCCGAGGAAGCCGCGGCGGGAAATCGCGGTCTCGACAACGCGGTCGAAATCGGTTTCAGCCGGCGGCGGGTTTTGCAGTTCGTCCCATTCGTCCCAGGACAGCTTGCTCGTATCGATGTCGGTCATGTCGTGTCTCCATCGTTCAACGTTTGGAATCATTCCAGCAAGCTGCGTACCGTCCCAGTGTTTCACTCGGATGACGGGAAGGATCGCTTTAAATATGACTATAATAGAAGAGAATTCATCGTTTTTCCCTCAATGCGGGAAAAGGATGCGGGTGAGCAGGAAATCTTCAAAGCGGCAGAAGCGGAATGGAATCTCCATTCCCCCGCGCCATTCCTCGCTCAGGTCGGCGGTCAGCCGCAGCGAGGCGCAACCGCTGCCGTCGAAGCCGGACAATTCGGCCGCCTCGAAAAAGAAGAGCCGTTTCACGGTTGGATAAAGCGCCTTGAACAGGCTTTCCTTGGCTGAAAAAATCAGCCCGATCATGAAAGGGTCGATGGCGTTGCCGAGGTTGTGGCGTTCATTCGCCGTCAGGGCCTGCGGGGCGATATCGCCGGCTTCCTCTTCGGTCAGGAGCCTTTCAATATCGATGCCGATGCCGCAAAACCGCTCGGAAGAACCGGCAAGCGCGATGGCCCGTTCATGGCTGTGGGAAATCGCGCCGATCACGCCTTCGGGCCAGGCTGGTGCGCGATCGTCTCCCATGCCGGGAAAGACGGTGCGGCCGGTGAGGTGGCGTATGGCTTCCGCCGCGCATCTGCGTCCGGCGATGAATTCCGCCTTGCGTCTGGGCGTCGCATGCAAAAGCTGCGGCGGCAGGGGAGGGACCGTGCCGCCGCAGCCTTCGTCGGCGCCGTAACGAAGGGTGAAGCAATGGCAATCGCGCCTGTCGTCCGGCCAAGGCCAGATGGCCTCGGGTGGATCGCCGGAGGCGGCTTCGCGATGAAACGCCGTTGCAATGGCCATGTCCGTCACCCTCATCCAGCGGCCTGGATCATGATGAGATGGCGAAACCGCTCACGCTTTTCGCCATCTCGCTCCCGTTCAGGCCGCAAGTGTTGCGCCGCCATCAACGACGATCTGCTGCATCGTCACATGGCCGGCCTGATCGGAGGCGAGGAACAGCACCGTATCGGCGATATCGTCCGGCCTCGCGATCTTGCCGAGCGGAATGCCGAGCTTGAACTGCTCGGGCAGGCCGGCGACCAGCCGGTCCTTGCCGGAAGGATCGCTCAGCATGCCGGCAAGCATCGGCGTATCCGTGGAGCCCGGTGAAACGACATTGCAGCGCACGCCATAGGGCGCAAGCTCAAGGGCGGCGCAATGGCTGAGGCTGACCAGCGCCGCCTTGGAGGCGCAATAGGCCATCATGCCGATGCGCGGCACGACGGCGGCATTGGAGCCGACATTGACGATAGCGCCGCGCCGCTGCCGCTTGAAGGTGCTGCTCCATTGCCGCAGCATATAGAACGGCCCGGCGGCATTGACATCCATGCAGGCCTTCCAGTCCGCCGGCGTCAGGCTTTCGCTGTCGCCGAGCCGCAATATGCCGGCGGCATTGACCAGAATATCGAGCCCGCCCCATTCGCTCTCGA
>QFOL01000543.1 GCA_003241215.1 Agrobacterium fabrum | reverse complement strand
TTCATTTTTGCCCCCGTGCGGATGCGAACGAATTGCATGACCGATTGCCAAAACGCACGAACCGCGCGCACGGGGTCTCCGTGCGCGCGGTTCGCTATTGAGGTTTCTATCGTTCAAACGGAGTACAAGGTCAAGGGCCTTGCGCTCACGCCCAAAACATCATTCTTGGCTTTTCTGCTCGCAGAAACGAATGCGGTTGCCGAACGGATCGGTCACTTCCATCACATCGCCCCAGGGCAATTGTTCAACGCCGGGCTTCATGAAACGATAGTCCTTCGCCGCCAGCTCCCGTTGATAGGCGTGAACGCCATACATGGTGACGAAGATGTTGGAACCCGGCGTCGCATCGCCGTGATGGCCGCTGAGGTGAAGCCCCATTCCGGCCCTCGAAACCTGCATGTAAAGCGGAAAATTATCGCCGAAGCGGTGTTCCCAGTCGATCTCGAAACCGAGAAAATCGATGTAGAATTCCCGCGCCTTGGCTTCGTCGAATATCCGGACGATCGGGAATATCCGCTGGAAACCGATGTCTCCTTCAACGCCCGTCCCGGCATTGGTCATGCTGCGTCACCTTTTTCAGTCCATAAAATGAAACCGGCCGCACCAGGTGCGGCCGGTAGGATCAGCTTATTCGGCTGCGACGATCTTGCCGTCCTGCCACTTGAACAGCGAGAAGGCCTGCGAGGTCAGGTCGCCGTTTTCGCCATAGGTGACCTTGCCGATTGCCGTCGGGAAAGCGTCGCCGCTCTTCAGTGCCGTGGCGACTGCTGTGGAATCCTTGGCGCTTCCGGCTTTCTCGATACCGGCCTTCAGGACTTCGACGGCAGCATAGGCGTTGAGCGTGAAGGCTTCGGCCGGAATGTTGGCGGCCTTCAGCGCTTCGGCAGCGGCCTTGGAATCCTCGTTCTTCAGCGCGTCGGAAGCATTGGTGAAGATCGTGCCTTCGCCGGCCTGCGAGCCGATGTTCCAGAACTCGCTGTTCGACAGGCCGTCACCGCCGATGACGGCAGCCTTGGAGCCGATGTCCTTCAGCTGGCGCACCAGAAGACCTGCTTCCGGATGATAACCGCCGAAATAGACGATGTCGGCATTGTCGGATTTCAGACGGGCCGTCAGCGCGCCAAGGTCCTTTTCGCCGGGCGTCAGCGCATCGTAGAGAACTTCGGTCACACCGCCGGCGTTCAGCGTGGTCTTGAAGGCGTCCGCCAGACCTTTGCCGTAAGCGCCCTTGTCGTGAATGATGGCGATCTTCTTGTCCTTGAGGTTGGCGAGAACATATTTCGCCGCAACCTCTGCCTGCTGATCGTCACGACCGCAGGTGCGGAAGACGTTGGAAAGGCCGCGGTTGGTCAGGCCCGGCGCGGTCGCCGTCGGCGTCACCATCAGCACGCCGTTTTCGGCAAAGACATCCGATGCCGGAATGGCAACGCCAGAAGTCACCGGACCGACGACGAAATGGATGCCTTCGGCAACCAGCTGGTTGGCCGCGGAAACGCCCTGCTTCGGCTCGCCGCCGTCGTCAGCGAGCTTCAGCACGACCTGTTCGCCGAGGATGCCGCCCTTTTTGTTGATTTCATTGACTGCCGTCTGGGCGCCGTTCTTGACCTGGTCGCCATAAGCGGCG
>QFOL01000122.1 GCA_003241215.1 Agrobacterium fabrum | reverse complement strand
GTGACTTTTGCCGCTGGTCTTGCTAAGTCCGCGACACTCTTTTGCAACAGATTAAAGTCCTTATCCCATGCCCGATCTTCTGCTTGAACTTCGCTCCGAAGAAATCCCCGCCCGCATGCAGCGCAAGGCGGCGGGCGATCTGAAGAAACTCGTCACCGATGCCTTGGTGGAGAGAGGGCTGACCTACGAAGGTGCGCGCGAATATTGGACGCCGCGCCGCCTGACGCTGGATATTCGCGGCCTCAACGCCCGCTCCGCCGATGTGCGCGAGGAAAAGAAGGGCCCGCGCACCGACGCTAATGAAAAGGCCATCGAGGGCTTTCTGCGCGGCGCCGGCCTCAACGATATCTCGGAAGCACAGGTCGTTTCCGATCCGAAGAAGGGCGATTTCTACATCGCCATCATCAACAAGCCCGGCCGCCCGGCGGAAGAGATCATCGCGGAAGTGATGCCCGGCATCATCCGCTCCTTCCCCTGGCCGAAATCCATGCGCTCCGGCCCGGCCTCCATGCCGAAGGGTTCCAGCTATGCCGGCATCGAAGGCAAGGGTTCGGAAAGCCTGCGCTGGGTGCGCCCGCTGCAATCCATCGTCTGCCTGTTCGGCCCCGAACATGACGAGACGCAGGTCATTCCTTTCGTGATTGACGGCATCGTCGCCGGCAACGTCACCTATGGCCATCGTTTTCATGCGCCGGGCCCGATTACCGTGCGCCGTTTCGAAGATTATGTCTCGAGCCTCGAAAAGGCGAAGGTCATTCTCGATGCCGAACGCCGCAAGGATATCATCCTGCACGACGCCAAGGATCTGGCTTTCGCCAACGGTCTGGAACTGGTGGAAGATGAAGGCCTGCTGGAAGAAGTCTCCGGCCTCGTCGAATGGCCGCAGGTGCTGATGGGCACCTTCGAGGAAGATTATCTGCAGATCCCGGCGGAAATCATCCGCCTCACCATCAAGACCAACCAGAAATGTTTCGTCACCCGCAGTCAGGGTGCGGAAGAAGGTCTTTCCAACCGCTTCATCCTGATCTCGAACATCGAGGCGAGCGATGGCGGCAAGGAAATCATCCATGGCAATGGCAAGGTCGTGCGCGCCCGCCTGTCGGATGCCCGCCATTTCTGGAACCGCGACCAGGGCAATCTGCCCGATCTGGAAACGCTGAAAGATTCGGCTGCGAAATTCGGCCTCGATCTCAAGAAGCCGCTCGACCAGCGCATGGCGAAGCTCGATGCATTGAACGTTACCTTCCACGCCAAGCTGGGCACTCAAGGGCGGCGCGTCGCCCGCATCCGCAAACTGGCGAAGGCGCTGGCCCCGGTTGTCGGTGCGGATGCCGATCTGGTGGACCGCGCCGTGGTGCTGGCCAAGGCCGACCTGCGTACCGAAGCCGTTGGGGAATTCCCCGAGCTTCAGGGCCTGATGGGCCGTAAATATGCGACGCTGCAGGGCGAAAACGAAAGTGTGGCCGCCGCCATCGAAGACCACTACAAGCCGCAGGGTCCCTCCGACCGCCTGCCGGCCGACAAGGTGGCGATCACGGTCGCTTTGGCCGATAAGCTCGACACGCTTGTCGGTTTCTGGGCCATCGATGAGAAGCCGACCGGTTCGAAGGACCCCTTCGCGCTTCGCCGTGCGGCGCTGGGTGTTGTGAGGATTTTGCTCGAGAAAAACGTGCGGCTTCCGCTATTGAAGGCAGTCAGCCATGCATGGGTCAACACGTTTGATCGTTTTATTGAAATCGATGCGAATTATGTAATTTGGCCATTTCAGCATGACAGCAATGGAATTCTCACTCCTGTCGTAGATCCGCTGTTCAATTTACAGCCGCCGAATAAGATTGATGAAACACCAGTAGTTGTCCAGCCGAAGAGTGTAAAACTGGATACTTATCAGCCGGTGACTTTTCTGTATTCCGTTCAAAATAAGGGCAATTTCGGTTTTGTAGAGAGCTTGGAGATTTCTCCGAGAGGGGATGAACTGACTAAAGAAAACTCGTTACTTAACGGTGACGCAAACCTTCTCTCCTTTTTCCACGACCGCCTGAAAGTTTACCTCCGCGATCTCGGCGCCCGCTACGATCTGATCGACGCGGTTCTGACGCCGGAGTCCGACGATCTGCTGATGATCGCCCGCCGTGTTGAGGCGCTCACCGCCTTCATCACCGGCGAGGATGGCCGCAACCTTCTGGCAGGCGCCAAGCGCGCCACCCAGCTTCTGGCGGCAGAGGAAAAGAAGGGCACCGTGGTGGCCGATGGCGTTTCGAAAGAGCTGTTGAAGCTCGATGCCGAAAAGGCGCTCTACGCGGCGATCAAGACCGCCTCTGCCGACGCTGCGAAGGCTGTTGCGGGTGAGGATTTCCGCTCCGCCATGCAAGCGCTCTCCACACTTCGCGCACCGGTCGACAAGTTCTTCGAGGATGTGCTCGTTAATGACGAGGATGCGGCCATCCGTGCCAACCGTCTGGCGCTGCTGAAGGCTATTCGCGAGGCGACCGGAACGGTTGCGGATTTCTCGAAGATTACGGGGTGAGGGGGTTCGGGGTAGCCGTACATGCCAGTGTGTGCGGCTTACCCCCCTCTGCCCTGCCGGGCATCTCCCCCTCAAGGGGGGAGATCGACCTGTGGCAACGTCTCAGCCACATTGAACGTTTCGGGAAGAGCGGGGAGCGTGCCTCTCGCCGATCTCCCCCTTGAGGGGGAGATGCCCGGCAGGGCAGAGGGGGGTAAGCCGCGACCTCGACCTTGCAGGATGACCCAATTGACCCACACCACCCCCAAAATCCTCATCAGCGCCTGCCTCCTCGGCCAGCCGGTCCGCTATGACGGCAGAGGCAAACCCTTCTCCCACCCGGCGATAGACTGCTGGCGGCAGGAGGGCAGGCTGGTCACGATCTGTCCGGAAATGGCGGGCGGCATGCCCGTGCCGCGCCCGCCGGCGGAAATCGAGAAGGGTGCCTCCGGCCTCGATGTGCTGGAGGGCCGCGCCCGCGTGCTGGAAGTGACCGGCGGCGATGTCACGGCGCAATTTATCGCCGGCGCGGAAAGGGCGCTGGCCTTCGCCAGGGCCAATGGCTGCACATACGCGCTTCTGATCGACGGCAGCCCATCCTGTGGGTCGGTTGCAATCTATGACGGTTCGTTTTCTGGCGTCAAACACGCAGGCAATGGGGTGACGGCGGCGCTGCTCGAAAGAGCCGGTATTGCCGTGTTTTCACCTGTCGATATCGATCGTCTCGATGCGCTGACCCGCTGAAATGAGGCGCTGCAAATACGGCATCGCCTGCTTCCCGACGTTGCAAATACTCTCTGCCGTCATCCTCGCCCTTGAGGCGAGGATCCACAATGCAATCTGGCCATGGGCCCTCGGGTCGAGCCCGAGGATGACGCCGAATATGTAGGGAACCTTTTTGGAGAGCACATAAAAATGCCGGGTCTGTGCCCGGCATTTTTGTTTCAATCGCAGAGACCGTTCGTGGTCACCCCGCCATGCGCATCTGCTCCGCCATGCCGTGAAGCTGGTGGCCGGAGGAGACGCGGAAGCCGCGGATGAGGTTCAGCAGTTCTTCGGTGTCCACGGCGAGCGCTTCCGCCGAAGCCGTGGTTTCTTCCGCCATGGCCGCATTGTGCTGGGTTGCGACATCGAGCTGGTTCAGCGACGAGGAGATCGAGCGCAATGTCGTGTCCTGCTCGGCCGCCGAATGGGCGATCTTGCTGACGATCTCGTTGGCGGACTTGATCTGATCGGAAATGCGTTTCAGCGCATCGCCGGCCTCGCCGACAAGGCGCACGCCATTTTCCACCTGGGCGGAGGAGCGGGCGATCTGGTCCTTGATCTCCTTGGCGGCGGCGGCGGATTTCTGTGCCAGTTCACGCACTTCCTGCGCCACCACGGCAAAGCCCTTGCCGGCTTCGCCCGCGCGCGCCGCTTCCACACCGGCATTCAGCGCCAGAAGGTTGGTCTGGAAGGCGATGTCGTCGATCACGCCGATGATGTTGGAAATCTGGTCGGATGACTGTTCGATACCGCTCATCGCTGATATCGCCTCTTCCACCACCCGGTCGCTGCGCATGGCCTCCGAGCTGACGGTGGTGACGCGCTTGGCGGCGTCGGCGGCCCCTTCGGCCGTCTGGCGCACCGCAACCGTCAGTTCGTCGAGCGCTGCGGAGGTCTCTTCCAGATTGGCAGCCTGCCGTTCGGTGCGCTGCGAAAGCTCGTTGGAGGCCTTGCGGATTTCTTCCTTGGAGCCGCCGATGTCGATGCTCTTGGAATTCACCTTGGCCATGGCGGCATCAAGATGGGTCAGAGCCTCGTTGAAATTGTCGCGCAGCGCCGCATAACGATTGCCGAGATCGCCGCAGCGAACGGTCAGGTCGCCGCCGGCGAGCTTCTCCAGCGCCTCGCCGATGGTGGTGACGACACGCGCCTGCAAGGCGGCCTCATCGCGTTGCATGTCGAGATTGTTCTGGCGCTCCGTGTCGAGCTGGTTCTGCTGTTCTTCCTGCCGGCGCTGCATGGCATGGCGCTCGCGCACCTTGTCCTGAAGCGAGGCCGTGGCCTTCGCCATCATGCCCACTTCGTTGGTCAGGCCGGTATGGGGAATGGCGAGCGAGACATTTTCATTCGCCACTTCGCCGAGCGCACGGTGAATATCACCGAGCGGCTTCGAAATGCCACGGATGACGTAAAAGGCGGCGGCAAGCGCCAGTACGAAGATGGCAGCGCCGATGGACAGCGCCTTCATCACCTCGCCGCGCACCTGCGCGTTGAGATCGTCGATATAAACGCCGGTCACGACCACCACCTGCCATGGCTCGAAGGCAAGCGCGTAGGAGCTCTTGGCGTAGTCATTGCCTTCCAGGCCGGGCTTCGGGCCGTAAAAATCCGTCTGGCCGCCGCCATTGCGGCCAAGCCGCACCAGCTCGTCACGATAAGCAAAACCCTTGCTGTCCGGCTTGCCCTTGAAGCTTTCGCCGACGCGCTTGGCATCGGGATGGAACTTCATCGTCACGTCGTAATCGTAACCGAACAAATAGCCATCGGGGGTGAAGCGGATGGCGCTGACGGTGGCATAGGCCTGCTTCATGGCCTCATCGCGCGAAAGCGTTCCGGCCTTTTCCCTGTCGTGGAAGGATTGCAGAATGGAAATGGCCGATTGCACCTGCGTCCGCAGCATGCCGTAGCGTTCTTCATAGATGGCGTCGGTGGCGGATTTCAGCTGATAAAAAGTTGCAACGGCGAAGGCGGCCATAAGCGCCATCACGAGAACGATCAACTGGCGGGAGATGGAGAGATTCTTCATGGGCGCTCACAAGCGTTTGGCGTTGCGGCTGAAAAAGCCGCGCGCTGCCGAAGTTTCGGAAATGGAAGGGCGCGTGATGCGCGGTAAAGGGCCTGAAAAACAAGCGTTCGCTTCGGCCTTCACAGTGTGCTGCATTGCACCATGAATTCACTTAGCGGCCAAAAATTTGAATAAATATTTAATTAGCGATGGCTTTATCAGTCCAAGCTGGCGGAATAATGGGCCGATAAGCCGCTATTCCCCGCATGGTTGCGGCGTCATTTCACCAATGCAGCGATTGCGCGATTATTTGACGTTTGTCATGAAAAACGTCATCGGCCGGTCAGTTGCCGCGCAATTTGAAATCCGGGAATTGCGGCGCGCCGCCGATTGCCGCGGCGCTGGCCGGCTCGGTTGCGTTTTCGGTGGAAATCTCCTTGACGGCTGCCGTGGTCGCCGTCACGTCGATACCGACAGGTGTCGAAACCGTCTCAGCCGGATGTGTCGCGGGTTCTGCCTCGTCATAGGTCGCGATGGCGGCGCCGGAGCTGTCCGTCATCCATGCGGGATTGGTGCTGAGGAAGGTGACGGGCGCACCGCCAAGCCAGGCTTCCGTGCGCACCAGGGTGCGCTTGCCGTCGACTTCGCGCATTTCCGTGTGCTGCGTGCCCGGCTCAATGGAGGGAACGGCATAATCCTGCGCCACGGTCTTGCTTTTCAGGGGCTGGCAACCGGTGCAATCGTGACGAACGAAGCTGCCATTGGTCGCGTGCACGCCGTTTATATATTCGATGGAGGACGCCATCGCCGACCCGCCGGTCAGCGCGATAACAGCTGTCAGAAAAAGACGACGCATCGAAAAACCCCCGAAATGACGGCGCGGCCTCGCGATTAAGGTACGAAGCGCCATGCAATATTACGGGAAGTATTACCGGTCTTTCGTTTCCATCGGGTCAGCAAACTTGGTAAAAATTGAACCAAAGTCGCTCCCGACCCCTTCTGCTTTAAGGATCAGGCCTGTTCGCGGGCAATGGCCTGCCAGCCGATATCACGGCGGCAGAAGCCGTTTTGCCATTCCACCTTGTCCGCCAGCGCATAGGCGCGGGTCTGCGCTTCCGTCACGGTCTTTCCAAGGGCGGTAACGTTCAGCACGCGTCCACCCGTCGCCACCAGCCCGCCGTCCTTCAGCGCGGTTCCGGCATGGAACACCTTCGCCTCTTCGCTGGCCTCGGGAATATGGTCGATCGGCGTGTTCTTGTCGTAAGCGCCGGGATAACCCTTCGAGGCGAGAACGACGGTCAGCGCCGCGTCGTCGCGCCATTCCGCCTCAACCTTGTCCAGCGTGCCGGTGGCGGTGGCGTAGAGGATCGGCAGCAGATCGCTTTTCAGGCGCATCATCAGCACCTGGCATTCGGGATCGCCGAAACGCACGTTATATTCGATCAGTTCCGGCCCCTTGGCGGTGATCATCAGGCCTGCGAAAAATACGCCCGAGAAAGGATTGCCGTCCTTGGCCATGCCCGAGATCGTCGGCTCGATGATTTCCTTCATGGTGCGCTCCACCATGGCCGGTGTCATGACAGGGGCAGGGGAATAGGCACCCATGCCGCCGGTATTCGGGCCGGTATCGCCATCGCCGACACGCTTGTGATCCTGCGCGGTGGCAAGCGCCAGCGCGGTCTTGCCATCCGAAAGGCAGAAGAAGCTCGCTTCTTCGCCATCGAGGAAGGCCTCCACCACCACTTCGGCACCGGCCGCGCCGAAAGCGCCATCGAAACAGTCGTCGATGGCGGCAAGCGCTTCGGCTTCCGTCATCGCAACGGTCACGCCCTTGCCGGCGGCAAGCCCGTCCGCCTTGATGACAATCGGCGCGCCCTGTTGGCGAACATAGTCCCTGGCCGGTTCAGCGGATTTGAAGCGCTGGTAAGCGCCGGTCGGAATATCGTAGCGCGCGCAGAGATCCTTGGTGAAGCCCTTGGAGCCCTCCAGCTGGGCGGCTGCCTTCGAGGGGCCGAAGGTGGCGATGCCGGCGGCGCGCAGGTCATCCGCAAGGCCGGCAACCAGCGGCGCTTCCGGGCCGACGACAACGAAGTCGATTGCCTTTTCTTTCGCAAAGGCGATGACGGCCGCGTGGTCTTCCACATCAAGCGCCACCAGCGTCGCGTGGTCGGCAATGCCGGGATTGCCGGGGGCGGCATAAAGCTCATCGAGCAGGGGAGACTGGGCGATTTTCCACGCCAGCGCATGTTCGCGTCCGCCGGAACCGATCAACAGAACTTTCATGGTCAATACCCCTGCAAATTCGCCAGTAACCTTGTGTCAGGGGCGTTAAGGGCAGGGGGGCGAAAGGTCAAGGAGAAAGCGCCGCAAATGCCCGTCTTTCCCTTGAACGCCGCCTTTCCTGTGGAATCGTTGCCGCCTCTTGTTGTCACGCCACAATCAGACATTATGTTCGCCGCTCCAGACGTGACATCAGAGAACCTCCAAGAGTCCCCTATGACCGCAGACAATGCCCGCCTCGCCTCGCTCATCGCCGCCGAAATCAACGCCCGCCCCGATCAGGTAAAGGCGGCGGTGGCCCTGCTGGACGAGGGCGCGACCGTTCCCTTCATCGCCCGTTACCGCAAGGAAGTGACGGGAGGGCTGGATGACACCCAGCTTCGCACGCTTTCGGAACGCCTCGTCTATCTGCGCGAACTCAATGCGCGCCGCGGCTCCATCGTGGAGTCCATCACCGGCCAGGGCAAGATGACCGATGAGCTGATGGTCAAGATCATGCAGGCGGGCACCAAGGCGGAGCTGGAAGACCTCTATCTGCCCTATAAGCCGAAACGCCGCACCCGTGCCGAAATCGCCCGCGAACGCGGTCTTGGCCCGCTGGCAGAAGCGATATGGGAAAACCGCGCCGCCGATCCGGCAAAGCTGGCGGAAGCTTATGTTCAGGGTGAGGTGGCCGATGTGAAGGCGGCACTCGAGGGCGCGCGCGACATCGTGGCGGAAACCATGACCGAAAATGCCGATCTGCTCGGCCGCCTGCGCGATTACATGCGCCAGAACGCCACCTTCCGCGCCAAGGTGGTGGACGGCAAGCAGGCGTCGGGTGAGAAATTCTCCGACTATTTCGATCATTTCGAGCGCTGGGCGACGGTGCCGGGCCACCGGGCGCTGGCCATGCTGCGCGGCTGGAACGAAGAAATTCTGACATTGACCATAGATGTCGATGCGGACGATCCCTCATCGGTCAAGCCCGCACAGCGCACCATCGCCGCCGCTTTCGATATCCGCAATGCCGGCCCCGCCGACCAATGGCTGATGGAAGTGGCAGGCTGGACCTGGCGGGTGAAGCTTTCCATGTCGCTCTCGCTCGATCTGATGCGCGAATTGCGCGAGCGTGCCGAAGAAGAGGCGATCCATGTTTTCGCCCGCAATCTCAAGGATCTGCTGCTGGCCGCACCGGCCGGTTCCCGCGCCACCATGGGTCTCGATCCGGGCATCCGCACCGGCGTCAAGGTGGCTGTGGTGGATGGCACCGGCAAACTGCTTGATACCACGACGGTCTATCCCTTCCCGCCGAAGAACGACGTGCGCGGCACGCAGGCGGAACTCGCCTTGCTCATCCGCAAACACAATGTCGAGCTGATCGCCATCGGCAATGGCACCGGCAGCCGCGAGACGGAAAAGCTGGTCGCCGATCTTCTGGCGCAGATGCCGGCTTCGGCTTCGGGCGCAAAGCCCACCAAGGTCATCGTCTCGGAGGCGGGCGCTTCGGTCTATTCCGCTTCGGAACGGGCAGCGGCGGAATTCCCCAATCTCGATGTTTCGCTGCGCGGCGCCGTCTCCATCGCCCGCCGTCTTCAGGATCCGCTGGCGGAACTGGTGAAGATCGAGCCGAAATCCATCGGCGTCGGTCAGTACCAGCATGATGTCGATCAGGGTCGTCTCAGCCGTTCGCTCGATGCTGTCGTGGAAGATGCGGTGAACGCCGTCGGCGTCGATCTCAATACCGCCTCTTCACCGCTTCTGGCGCGGGTGTCCGGCCTTGGCAGCTCGATTGCCGATGCCATCGTCGCCCATCGCGACCAGACCGGCCCCTTCGCCAGCCGTAAGGAATTGCTGAAGGTGCCGCGCCTCGGCCAGCGCACCTTCGAGCAATGCGCCGGCTTCCTGCGCATTCCGAACGGCAAGGAGCCGCTGGATGCTTCCTCGGTTCACCCGGAAGCCTATGGCGTGGCGAAAAAGATCGTCGCCGCCTGCGGCCGCGATCTGCGCTCGCTGATGGGCGACAGCGCCGCGTTGAAGGCGCTCGATCCGAAGAAGTTCATCGACGAGCAATTCGGCCTGCCGACCGTAAAAGACATCATCGCCGAACTGGAAAAGCCCGGCCGCGACCCGCGCCCGAGCTTCAAGACCGCGACCTTTGCCGAGGGTGTGGACGAGATCACCGATCTGAAACCGGGCATGCTTTTGGAAGGCACCGTCACCAATGTCGCCGCCTTTGGCGCTTTCGTGGATATCGGCGTGCATCAGGATGGGCTGGTGCATGTCTCGCAACTCGCCGACCGTTTCGTGAAGGACCCGCATGAGGTCGTCAAGGCGGGCGATGTCGTCAAGGTGCGGGTCGTGGAAGTGGATGTGAAGCGCAAGCGCATCGGTCTCACCATGCGCAAGGATGGCGGCGAGGCAGCGCCGCAGCCGATGCGCGAGAAGGGCAATGCCAGCGCCATGCGGCACGCGACATCCAAGCCGAAAGAGCGCAACGAAGGGTCGCAAACCGGCGGTGCGCTTGCCGCCGCCCTGGCTGAAGCCATGAAGCGACGCTGACCTAGGGTTGAAACGACTTTTTACCAAAAAGCCTCGCCGGAAACCCCGGCGGGACTTTTTGCTTGATGAAATCGTTCAATTTTTTTGAAATAAGACTATCTTGCAACTTGTGCCGAAAGGAATACGGTCAGCGAAATTGATAAGTGAGACTTAGCAATTGGGGGTGCCATGGCGTCGTCTCTGCATGTTCTGCTCGAAAAGATAATCAAGACCGGTGATCTCACCGTAACCGGCCCGGGTGGAAGCCATACCTACGGTAACGGTACAGGCAAAAGGGTGGTTCTGAATTTCACCGACGAAGCTGCGATGCAGGAGATCGCCGCCGATCCTGCGTTGAAGCTTGCCGAAATGTATATGGAAGGCCGGGCGAAAGTTGCGGAAGGCGATATTTACGATTTCCTTGCGCTGGTCAAAGGCAATACGCTGAGCGAGGCCCTTTCCTTCGGCATGATCTGGCGCGGCATGGCGCGCATCATCGCCGCCCGGATCAAGATGCATCTGCCGGTCAACCACAACAAGAGCAACGTCGCCCATCATTACGATCTGAGCGCCAAGCTGTTCGATCTCTTCCTCGATGAGGACTGGCAATATTCCTGCGCCTATTTCAATCCGCCCGGCATCAGCCTCTATGAGGCGCAGGTCGCGAAAAAGCGGCACATCGCCGCCAAG
>QFOL01000121.1 GCA_003241215.1 Agrobacterium fabrum | reverse complement strand
GACGCGGCTGGCGATCGAAGAGGCCGAAGAACAGGAAGCCAAGCAGAAAGCCGAAGACATGCGCATCCCAGGCAATTTCACCGCCGACATCGCCGAACAGCGGCACGCCGACCGCAATCAGCACATTGCCGAACAGCCACATCAGCGTGAAGATCAGCACGGTGCGGTTGGAAAGCGCCCCGAGAATGCTCTGCCGCGGCATCAGATGGCCGAAGGAGGCGCTATATCCGCCACGTGCGGGGAAAGCGAAGCGGCAGGCCGCCCCCATCAGCGCCGAAACGACACCGGAGGCTCCGATCAGCACCGTCACATCCCCCCAGTTCAGCGCCGCATGACCGAAGGCGGAAACGGCGGCGGAAATGCACCATAACAGCACGAAGCGCACTGTTCCGATCCGGCGCAGAACCGGCGCGCCGAAGGCCATCAGCCACAATCCGTTAAAGAGAATGTGCTCGATGCCGCCATGCAGGAAAGAATAGGTCACCGGCGTCCAGAACCATTCCAGCCCCTGCTGGGAAAACGGCACCGCATAACGCAGCGGAATGAAGCCGAAGGTGAAAATGAACCAGCCATTGCCTTCCTCGGAGAGAAGATAGGCGGGAACGACATAAGCGACGATCAGCGCCGCCAGAATGCCGACCAGCAGCGACGGCAGATTGAAGACGGGATTGCTCGTGTCGTCTTTCGGCTCCGGCGTTTCCGAAACCGGCGGCTGTTCGCCGTCCCCGTAGGACATGATCCCATCCCTGTCTGGTCGAAATTTGCGTTCTCCGAGCAATATAGGAAGCCCGGACGAAAAAAAAGCCGTCCCGCCTTCGAAGCGCGCGACGCCAAACCGCAACCGGTTCGAGCTTCGGGCCAGGGGCGGTCCGGCTTGCCGGCGCACCCTGAAAAACACGGGCAGCGCCATCAATTGTGCTGAAGGGAGTGTCCCCCGACATGGCGGCAGCGATGCCACGGCCACGGCCGCCATGCAATATCAACCATTTGTTAACCTTAACAAATCCGGTTGGCATGAAAATCGCTACACCTGCGAATACAGACGTTCGGATGGACATGATGTCCCAAAAACGCACATGGAGAAATGCTATGAAAAGCATGGCCGGACTGGACATATATGCCTATTGGGATGAACTGCGCGGCAAAAGGCCCGTGCCGCGCCGCGAGGATATCGACCCCGCAAAGCTCAAGACCCATCTCGGCGACCTCTTCATCCTGACCGACAAGGGAGAAAACACCCCGTTTTTCCGCCTTGCCGGCACGCGCCTTTGCGACCTGTTCGGCCGGGAATTGCGCGACCGTCCGTTTTCGGAGCTGTGGCAACCGACAAATGCCACCTTCCCCTGCCGGGTGGCGCGCGGCATCCTGCAGCATCAGTTGCCCGTCGTTTTCGATGTCGAAGCGGAGGACGACTTTGGCGCCGCACCGATGGCCTTCGAAATGCTGCTCTTGCCGCTGCATACCGATCCTGACGCCGCACCGAGACTGCTTGGCGCCCTGCTTCCGGAACGGCCGCGCCATGAATTCGCCAGCCCCATCCACTCTCTGTCGATGAAAAGCAGCCGCCTGCTGCGTATGGACATCATGTCGGCAGGAAATTCCGCCGGCATGGAAGCGGCCGCCACCCCCTTTGCCGGACGTTATTGATTGACACATCCGCTTCGCATGCACGGGCTGAAAAGCAACGACCGAAGCGGAAACGCGATAAAATAAGTCAAAGCTGTAACGATTTTGTCGATCAGAAAAATTGTAGAGGTTAAGCAATACAGTCTGTTAACTCGCACAGAGTAGAAACTTATCGTCATCATTCATTACAATTGCGCTGCTCATGTTTTCGTCTCGCTCGGTCAACACCGCCCAAATCCTGCATCCGGTTGAGGAAGCTCACCTGGACGACGCCGTTCGTGTGTCTTTCACCGGCCGCCTGATGTTGCCCGACCATGAAGAATATGATTGCACCGCAACCGAAATGACCGCCGAAAGAGCGCAGTTCACCTGTTCGGGCCTCGCCCGCCACGGTGACCGCGTCATCGCCTATCTTCAGCATATCGGCCGGATCGAAGGCACGGTGACATCGCTGACCGCTTCCGGTTTCCTCATCGCCATCAACGCGCCGGAGCGCAAGCGGGAAAAACTCGCCGCCCAGCTCGCATGGATCGCCAAGCGCCAGCTGCTCGGCCTGCCGGAAGACCGTCGCCACGACCGTCTGACACCACGCAATGCCAGGGCGCAGCTTGTGCTGGAAGACGGTGTGCTCGTCGCTTGCCGGCTGATCGACCTTTCCCTTTCCGGCGCGGCAATCGAGATAGAAAACCGGCCGCCGCTCGGAAGCCGGGTGCAGCTCGGCAAGAACATGAGCGGCAAGATCGTGCGCCATTTCATGGAAGGCGTCGCAGTCGAATTCGACCGGGTCCAGTCGCCCGACGCGCTGATTGAATTTCTCTAGAACGCTCCAATAAACGCGGCAGGTTTTTCGCCCATAAAAGACGTGCGGCTTCCCAGCGCGCGTTGCGCTCTCGCCATGGTCTCGTAATGGAGAGATTCGCGGATCGTGTGCGGCTATCCATGTTTTGCCCCTGCCCGTCAGGCTCGGGCGCCGCTCGAGGCGTCAAGCGCTTCATTCTCCGCTTCCCACTGCCGAACGTTCATTTTACGCCGTGACCGTATAGGGCATCCGCGATGCGCGGCGTGCCGACCGGAAAGCGCGACTGCAAGGGACAGCCGTGCATCTGACAGGCCGAGATCCCCCTCATCGATAAAAATGATCAGCGTATTGGAATATGCCGCGTCCTCAATCAGCCCAGTTACGGCGCGAACTGACGCGAAAAGCACCCGGCAAAACATTTCTTCCAGAAAAAATGCAGTTTTTTGAATTTTTTTTGACGCCTGTTTTCGGCCTGTCCCAGCCTGAAACAGCCATCCCAAAACGGGAAATCCGCCTCTTCGCCGAGCGCCGCAGGCCGACCGCACACGGCGACGGAAACCGCAGCATGTGGAAAATCGCTTTCAATACAGCGGTCTAGATGGCTACCAAAAGCCTAAGGTCAGGATGCGTAAAATTGTAATAAAATTTGCTTCAAACACGCATAAAAACTAGTTCGAATACAGTTCAAAAAAGCAGCTAATTTGCTGAAATTTAAGCTCAAATTGCGCCTCGCAAATTTCCGCCGGGTCAAAATATACCTGCGAATGTCTCCTCACCACGGGGAGACAAGCAATGAACAAGAACAACCGTTTCGTTTTCACTCTGATCGCATGCATCGTCAGCGCCTTCGCACATCAGGCAATCGCCTCGCCGGCCGCCGTCATGCGCGTCATCGGCAAGGCCAACCCGCCGATCGGCCATTATGAATTCTGCCAGACCTATCAGAGCGAATGCCAGCCGACCTCGCTGGACAACGGCCCGATGAAGCTGACCGAAGAGCGCTGGAAGACGATGCTCGACGTCAACTACACCGCCAACACCACCATCACGCCAATGACCGACATGGAAATCTATGGCGTCGAAGAGCGCTGGGCTTATCCCACCACGGTCGGCGATTGCGAAGACTTCGTGCTTCTGAAGCGCAAGATGCTGATGAACAAGGGCTTCTCCGCCTCCAACCTGCTCATCACCGTAGTCCTGCAGCCGAATGGCGAAGGCCATGCCGTTCTGACCGTCCGCACGGACCGTGGCGATTTCGTCCTCGACAACATGCGCAACAAGGTCATGATCTGGTCGGAAACCGAATATACCTACCTGAAGCGTCAGGACACCGCCAATCCGGGCCGCTGGGTGAAAATTCAGGATGGCCGCGCCATCAATGCGGTTGGCGGCATCAACTGACTGCACGACCGGCCGATCTCCCCAAATAAAAAGCCGGCTCCGCAAGGGGCCGGCTTTTTCATTTTCAAATCCATGGACCGTCAGAGCAGCCCAAGCTCGGCCAGTTCCCGCCTGAGATCGGAAGGCATGTCCTCGCCGCCCGTACCGCCGCCGAGATCGCGCGGCGCCTCGTCGTCCTTCAGGTAACGCCAGCCCTGAAACGGCCGCTTCGGCGCCGGTGAGGTTTCGATCACCTCGGGACCGAGAATGAGATCGCAGCGGGAAATGCCGTCCTCGCCCTTGAAGGAGCGGATATCGAGAAGTTTCTGCCGCGCCTGCACCTGGCCCTTGATGACCCAGTAGAGCGAACCGCCCTCGAGCAGTTCCTCGACACGTTTCGGGATCATCCGGGTTGTGTGGACGCTGTGCGGCTCAAGGCCCGCGGCAATTGCGGTCAGCGCACGATGCGCGACCCAGTCTCTCAAGTCCTGGATTGAATCCGCGCCGACGCAAAGTTTGATGAGATGTAGAGGCATGGTTCTATCAATGCCTTTTTGCGGCGGGCGTCAAGCATGGCAGCCATGCCTGACGCCCTGCCCGCTCAGCACTCCACAACGTTCACGGCGAGGCCGCCGGTGGAGGTTTCCTTGTATTTCTCGCTCATGTCGTTGCCGGTCTGGCGCATGGTCTCGATACAGGCGTCGAGCGGCACGAAATGCTGGCCGTCACCCTTCAGCGCCAGCGACGCCGCCGTCACTGCCTTTACCGCACCGAGCGCATTACGCTCAATGCAGGGCACCTGCACGAGACCGGCAATCGGATCGCAGGTCATGCCAAGATGATGTTCGAGCGCGATTTCCGCGGCATTCTCCACCTGCTCGGGCGATCCGCCCATGACTGCGGCAAGGCCTGCCGCCGCCATCGCGGCTGCGGACCCAACTTCGCCCTGACAGCCGACTTCGGCGCCCGAAATCGAAGCATTGTGCTTGATGATGCCGCCGATGGCCGCCGCCGTCAGCAGGAAGTCACGCACGTCGTTGACCGTCGCATCCTCATGGAAATGGCGGAAATATCTGACGGTCGCCGGGACAACGCCTGCCGCACCATTGGTCGGCGCGGTGACCACGCGGCCGCCGGCGGCGTTTTCCTCGTTCACGGCCATGGCGTAAACGCTCAGCCAGTCATTGGCCATGACCGGGTTCAACCGATTGCTGCGCCATTCCGCATTCAGCTTCTCGTAAATGGAGCGGGCGCGGCGGCGCACCTTCAGGCCGCCAGGCATGATGCCGTCCACTTTCAGACCGCGCTCGATACAGCCGTTCATGGCTTCCCAGATCTGGTCGAGTCGCTCGTTCAGTTCCTCACGGGAAACCACCGTTTCCTCGTTCGCCCGCTTCATCTGGGCGATGGTGCGGCCGGAACGCGCCGCCATATCGAGCATTTCCCGCGCGGTGGCGAAGGGATAGGGCACGCGCGGACCGTTATCGATGGTCTTGCCGCGCTGCTTGATCGCCTCCAGCTCCGTATCGGTCACGACGAAACCGCCGCCAACCGAATAATAGATGCGCTTGACGAGCAGCCTGCCCTGATTGTCGAAGGCGGAGAAGGTCATGCCATTGGCGTGGCCGGGCAGCGGGTTCTTCCTGTCGAAGACCAGATCTTCGGCCGGGCGGAACACATAGGACGGATGGCTGGGCGGCGTCACCGTGCCGGCCTTTTCCACCGTCTCGATAATCGCGTCCATGGCATCGGGATCGACAAGGTCCGGCCGTTCGCCGGTGAGACCCAGAATGACGGCGCGCCCCGTGCCATGGCCGATGCCGGTAAAGGCGAGAGAGCCATGCAGGCTGACCTTCAGCTGCGCGACGGACGCGCCCGCCGGCCGCGGCCATTCATCGCTGAGGATCAGCGCCAGAAAGCGGTTGGCCGCCGTCATCGGCCCCATCGTATGGGAGCTCGAAGGACCGATACCGATCTTGAAGACGTCGAAGACCGAAAGAAACATGAAGTTCGTCCTGAATAAAAATGGATTCCACCCCCCATCATATCCAAAGCCGAAACGGATCGCCACAAAAGAGCGTCAGCGGTTTGCGCAGCTGCGACATCAGCACCTTCAAACGAAAACAGCACGGTTTCCAGAGGAAAACCGCGCCGTTTCAAAACCCGTCATTCAGGAGAGATGCTTATGGGCTGCCAAAAATGTACGTCAATGCGAGAAAAGCGGCAAAGCCTGCAAGTGCGCGCAAGGTAACGCCCCAGCAGGATTTCTGAGCGGTTTCTTCCATGATTACTCCAGCTATTCACTCTCCGGGGGATCTTCAAGACCCATCCCGTTGAGGCAAGCATTTATTAAAATCCGGCGGGGAAGGCAAATGCAAAAAGCGGCTAAATGAAGGCGTTTTTGACGGGCTGCCATTCGCCCCGTGCATAGGTATGTGAAAAAACAAGGTGTTAGCAGCAGGCTGCAAAGCGCGCCATTTTTGGCTTCGCCTCAATTTAGGCTAAAGTGTAACCGTTATTTAAAGCCTTTGTACAAACTCCTGTTGAAAACCTCCTGTTACCGGCACGTTACGGTCGAATTTCTGCCGCTGGAGCACCGCGCCTTGAAAGGCCGCCAGTGCTGCTTTATCGACGATGGCAACGGCAACGATGCGAGTCTTTCCATGCAGCAGGCATCCTCTTTTCCCGACCGTGAAACGGTCGCGTCGAAACTGACTTCGCTGACAAGCGAGGACAAGGCCTGGGTTTTGCTGCTGATGGAAAATGCCCTGCAGGACGAAAACCTGCTGGCCGGTCTCAATCTTTATCTCGACCAGCAGACCAATGCCCGCTTCCTGAACAGCCTGAAGCTGGAAGCGGTCGGTGAATGGCTCGGCGGCAATGCCCCTGCCCGCCTGCAGATCCGCACGGCGGAAATTGCCAAGGCCAGCCAGCATCCCGCTTATCTCGCCTTCCGCAAGGGCTTGACGGCGTCGGCTGGCCTCGAAAAAGCCTATCCCAAAGCGCCGATCTGATCTTTCCGGCTAGTCCGGCACCCTGTCGACCACAGCGATGATCGGCCCCATCGGAAACAGCGAGTCCCGCCTCTTCATCGCGGGGATATCGACGCTGGATATGGTGCCGTCGAGATAGAGCGCATTCGGCGCATCCAGCACATCCCTGAACAGCGTGGCGAAATCGTAAAAGCGAACGGTATTTTCCGAAATGGCGAAATGAACCGTGCCGTCGCGGGAGACGCCGACGCCGTTGCGCCGCTTCAGGCTGTCGCTATCGGGCAGAAAGCGCGGATGCAGCTTGCCATCGATGACGAGCATCGGCCCTGACTGCGTGGCGAAGTCCGGCTTCGGATCCGCTGCCAGATAGGCCTGCGTTTCCAGCACGCCGGCCGCGGCCCCCTTCAGATAAAACACGCCATTGGGCAGAAGATGAAAATTGCCCCAGCCGCCGCCGGTGCTGATGGGTGTGCGTTCGACGCCATTTTCGACAAACAGGCCCACGGGCGAATAATCGGAATGGTACATGCCGCCGTTCATGGCAAAAACGCTGAACATATGCTGCCGCCACAAAGCCGAGGAAAGATCGGCGAAGGAACGATATCCCTGACCGGAGACATGGTCGCGATCGTAAATCCTGATCGTGTTTTTCGCCGGATCGAAACTGCAGACGGTGTAGCGACCACCCGCATGGTCCATGATCCGGCAGAAGTCGGCCTGCCCGCCGGCCTGGGCCGAAAACGGCAGCAGCAATGGCAACAGCAGCTTCGCCAGTCTTTTCATCGATCCGTTCATGCCCACCCCTTTGATTCTCGCCGGGGGAACATTCGCAAAAATTCGGTCAAAGAAAAGGCGTCACCCGTGTTTCAGGGTGACGCCGGATTTTCAAGGGGAGATGCCGTCAGCGACGGGCGGCGCGGTCCACATTGCGGCCGGCGTCCTGCGTTGCGTCGACGGCGTTCGCCGTATCCCGTCCGATGCCGCGAATGGTGTTACCGCAGGAACTCAGGGTCACGACGGTCAGCAAAGCCACGAAAACGGTCGAAAGAATGCGTGTGATCATTGAAACAACTCCCCTATGACTTGCCGTCCAAAGGCAAGCACCGATGTGATATGCGTCACAATAACGTGAGTCCCAAAAAACGGTTCCAGCGGCAATTCAAAAAATCCTGCCGATGAAAATTAACAGGGTTTTGAACTTCCCGGGTGAAACTCGGCGTCTGGATCATGGCTTGGGAAAATCCGGTGGGGAGATATGACTGAAACCAACAATCGGCTTCTGGTGATGACGGCGGGCGGCATGAACCCCAATGTGATGATCAATGCGCTGGCGGACAGATTTCCCGACATCCATGTCTTCATGGAGCAGCCGGAAGAAAAGTCGGTCATTCTCAGGCGACGCGCGCGACGGCTCGGCTGGATTGTCGCCGCGGGCCAGATGGCGACGATGATCGCCTCACGGCTCGGCAAACGTTTTACTGTCAGAAGAAGCAACGAGATCATCGCCGAACACGGCCTTTCTCCCGATCTCCACCACAGCCTTCCCGTCACGCAATTCGCCTCGCTCAACGATGAGGAATGCCGCAAGGCCGCCAATCTGCTGAAACCGGCGGTGATCTTCACCATTTCCTGCCGCCTGCTGACGCCGACCACGCTTCAGGCCCTGCAATGCCCGGTCATCAATTTCCATGCCGGCATCAACCCCGCCTATCGCGGACAGATGGGCGGTTACTGGGCGCTGGTGGAAAAGGACCGCGGCAATTTCGGCGCGACCGTGCATCTGGTCGACAAGGGCGTGGATACCGGCGCCACGCTCTACGAGAAGCGGCTGAAACCATCCCCCTCCGACACGATCGCCACCTATCCGCTGCTTTTGACCGCCGCTTCGGTGGATATCGCCGTCAGCGCCATCGAGGACGCCCTTTCCGGCAGCCTGGCGCCGCAGCCGCCCTCACCCGGAAAATCGGTACTGCGTTTCCCGCCGACTATCTGGACCTGGCTGTGGAACGGTGTGACGAAACGTATCTGGTGAAACCGCACGTCAGGGAATTGCGACCGAGCTTCGTCGCAGATGCAAGCCTGTCTTGCCGCAACAGGCACAGACTTCGCCGCGAAATCGGTGCATGATAATGAAAAGGATCACGCACAAATTGCCCGATATTTCCGCCGCTTCCATCATTCCCGCCTCCATCGAAGCCTCGCCCGCGCAGGTGCTCGGCGCGACGGACCTTGCCGGTCTCTTTCCGCAGGGCGTTCGCGTTTACCTGACCGACACCGGAGCGGCCTCGCAGGAAAAGCTCGTCGAAGCCGCTGCACATTTGCGCGGCCTCGGTTACCAGCCGGTACCGCATCTTGCAGCACGGCGCATCCCCTCCCGCGCAGGGTTTGAGGAACAGGTGAGACGGCTTGCAGGGGAAGCAGGTGTTACGGATGTTCTGGTCGTCGGCGGCGGTGTCGACCGCCCGGCCGGCCCCTTCGCCTCCAGCATGGACATGCTGTCGTCAGGCATTTTCGACCGCTGCGGCATAAGGCACATCGCCATCGCCGGCCACCCCGAAGGCAGCCCCGATTTCAGCGACGATACGGCGATGGCCGCACTCAGGCTGAAACGGGATTTTGCCGAAAGAAGCGATGCCACTATGCGCATCGTCACCCAGTTCGGCTTCGATCCGGCGCGTTTCATCGCCTGGGCGGAGGGGCTTGTCGCGTCAGGCATTGATCTGCCGGTGCATATCGGCGTTTCCGGCCCGGCCAAGATCACGACGCTGTTGAAATATGCCGCGCTCTGTGGCGTCGGCAACTCGATTGCCTATCTCAAGAAGAATGCGCTTTCCCTGACAACGCTGGCCAAGGGCCATTCACCGGAAAGCATCGTCGGACCGATAGAACGGCACTGGCAGGCCAATCCGCAGGGGCCGATACGGCAGATTCATGTATTCCCCTTCGGCGGATTGCAGAATTCGGCCGACTGGCTGGTCAAACGCGGAAGCTGGCAGACAGGCGGTGCGAACCGTTCGGCATCGCCGGATTCGATGGCTGGCTGAAGCCGGCCCTGACGGCGCGACGGCTCGCCGCCGCCGCACACTCCCCGACGAGGTTAGGCCGCCTTGGCTACCTCGACAAAAGCGTTGCGAATGCTCTCGGCCACGGCAAGAACGGGGCGCGACGCCTTGTCGCCCATGATCAGACGGATATCGAAACAGCCAAGTTCCGGCAGTCCCTCCTTGTCGCCCAGAATAACCATGTCATTCAGCACGTAGGATCGCGGCAGCGGCGCAATGGCGAGATCGGCGGCAATCGCCGCGCGCTGCGCCATGGTATGGCCGCTGAGATAGGCCACGCGGAAATTGCGCCCGCGCCGTTCCAGCGAGTTGATCGCTTCCGAACGCCAGATGCAGCCCTCTTCCCAGATGGAAATCGGCAGCGGATCGCGCAGATAGGCCGTGCCGCATTTTGCGCCGGCCCAGACCAGACGCTCGCGCATCAGCACCTCGCCGGTGTCGCGCAGGGGATGGGAGGCACAGTTGACGAGGGCGAGGTCGAGCCGCTGCTCGTCCATGCGCTTGTAGAGATTGGAACTGGAATCGATGGTGACGTCGATCATGATGCCGGGGAAAGCCTCGGCAAACCGCTTGAGAATACCCGGCAGCAGGCCACGTTCGCCAATATCCTCAGGCGCACCGAGCCGGACGACACCGGAAAGCTCCGGCATGACGAACCGCGACACGGCCTCGTTGGAGAGCGCAATCATCCGCCGCGCATAGGTCAGCAACGTCTCCCCGTGCGCCGTCAAGGTCACCGAGCGGGCATCGCGCAGGAACAGTGTCGTCTTCAACTGCTCCTCGAGTTTCTTGATCTGCATGGAAACGGCGGAAGGCGTTCTGAACACCACTTCTGCGGCGGTGGAGAAATTTCCCGTTTCCGCAATGGCGACGAAGGTTCTCAATATGTCGTTATCCAGCAACGGCAGCGGTTGGCGGAAAGTCACGGTCATGGCACGCACCTTCAAATATTTTGATTTATAGATGGATATCATTTCG
>QFOL01000542.1 GCA_003241215.1 Agrobacterium fabrum | reverse complement strand
CACCATGTTCCTGCAGATGCGCATGAACCCGACGCCGCCCGATCCGACGCAGGCGATGATCTTCAACTGGATGCCGCTGATCTTCACCTTCATGCTGGCTTCCTTCCCGGCTGGTCTCGTCATCTACTGGGCATGGAACAACACGCTCTCCATCACCCAGCAGGCCGTCATCATGAAGCGCCAGGGCGCCAAGATCGAGCTGTTCGATAACATCAAGGGGCTGTTCAAGCGAAAGCCGGTGCAATCGAAATGAGTGAGACCGGCACGGCAACCGAAAAGCCCCTGTTCGGGCGACCCTGGATTTTCATTCGCGGCGTTCCCGCAATGAAATTCCTGCCGCCCGAAGGCCCGCCGGAGATTGCCTTCGCCGGCCGTTCGAATGTCGGCAAGTCCTCGCTCATCAATGCGCTGGTGGGCCACAAGGGGCTTGCCCGCACCTCCAACACGCCCGGCCGTACGCAGGAACTGAACTACTTCGTGCCGGAAGGTTATTCCGGCGAAGCGGGCGACCTGCCGCCGATGGCGCTGGTCGACATGCCCGGTTACGGTTATGCGCAGGCCCCGAAGGATCAGGTGGATACCTGGACCAAGCTTGTGTTCGACTACCTGCGCGGCCGCGCGACGCTGAAGCGTGTCTATGTGCTGATCGATTCCCGCCACGGCCTGAAAAAGAACGATGAAGAGGTTCTGAGCCTGCTCGACAAGGCGGCGGTGTCCTATCAGATCGTGCTGACGAAGACGGACAAGATCAAGGATGCCGGCGTTCCGCGGCTGATCGGCGAAACGCTGGAGAAAATCCGCAAGCGGCCCGCCGCCTATCCGGAAGTTCTCGCCACGTCATCGGAAAAATCATTCGGGCTGGACGAGCTGCGCGCGGAAATCGTCAGAACGGTCTCGCTCTAGGAAATTACCGCGCTCAGGCGATGGTAAAAAGCAGAACGGCAGTCCACAGCATCGCCGTCAGCGCCAGAAGCCGCCAGAAACGCACGGAGTGCCAGACCTCCGAAAGCATGGCGGCAAACATGCTGCCGCCGCGCAGCGGCTGGCTCCTGAAAGGCAGTCCGGAGCGGGTGGGGTCCCGCTCGAGCAGCGCGGCGACGGTCGCGTTTTCGCGATATTCCGTTTCCGCCAGATTGTCCCGCCAGCGCCTGACCATGGCCGCGAACTGGCGGTCGCGCTTGACGCGTTTTGCAAGCTCGGCCATGCTTTCCGGCGGCAAGGCACCCAGCACATATTCGCCCGCAAGGACTTCGTCCCGCAAACCGCTTTGCTTGTCTCGATCGGGTGCCGTCATCTGGTCTCTCGCTCCTCGGTCGTTCAGGTCAGCATCGTTTCCACGGCGCGCGACATCCCATATCGCCCTGAATTAACCCCTCTCCTCTCATCTGCAAGGCTGGTCCCATTGGGCCTTTATGTCAATCGCATTACAGGGCCGAGACCGCCAAAAAAAAGAAAATTGACCGCTGCCGACACAATAAGGCCAGCAGGTTATTTCATCCGTCAAAGACTTGCTTTAGAGCGGTGACAGGCTCTCAACAGCCGCCACCACAGACCGAGGTTTTTAGATGACGTCTTCCGAAAGCGAAACTCAGGCGCGGCTGCTCGCACAGGCTCTGCCTTTCATGCAGAAATACGAGAACAAG
>QFOL01000541.1 GCA_003241215.1 Agrobacterium fabrum | reverse complement strand
ACGCATGTGCCAATCTCCTGTTCTTTTTGTTTAAAACTCGATGTCGTCGCCGGGAAGGATGTCGCCTTCGCTCGATTCGGCAACCGATGGCGGCGCGATCTCTTCCGCCTCATCCTGTGCGGCGGCGCGGATGCGCACGTCGGTGATCTTTGCGCCGGGAAACTGCGCCAGAATGGCGGCAACGTCAGGATCCTGACGCGCATCGACAAGACGGGCGTCGCGGGCGTTGCCTTCGGCTTCAACAAGGGTCGGCTCGCCCTGTTCCCTGCTGAGGCTGATGATCCAGTGGATACCGGTCCATTCCTTGAGCTTGACGCCAAGTTCGCCGGGCAGCGATCCGGGCGCGCCTTCGCCGAGGCGCATATCAAGCCGGCCGGGCTCCAGCCGCACCAGCCGCACAAAGTTGCGCACCTTCGCCCGCATGACGGGATCGCGGTTCTTCTGGCAGAGATCGGCAATATCCTGCACCGAATTGACGGGAACCTTCGGCTCCGGCCGCTCTTCGGTTTTCGGTGCCGCGACCTGCATCTCCTGCGGGCGGCTGTCTGGAACGGCGCGCAGCACGGCGGAGGTCTGCGGTGTTGGCTGGCGCTGGGCGGGAAGATCGACAGGTCTTCCCGCGGCCACGGCCTGTCCTGACGAATAGGCGCGCGCACCGCCGCCATTGCCGCCGCCCGAAGGTCCGCCATTGGCGTAACCGCCGTCACCGTTCGAAAGCTCCGCCAAGCGCCGCGCGGCATCTTCAGGTGCGGGCAGATTGGCGGCATGCGAAAGCCGGATCAGCACCATTTCGGCCGCACCGGCCTGGCGCGAGGCGTTTTCCGTTTCCGGAATGCCTTTCAGCAGCATCTGCCAGATGCGCGACAGCGCCGTCACGGCAATCGTCTCGGCGAATTCCGCGCCCCGCACGCGTTCTATTTCCGAAAGCGAGGGGTCTTCCGCAGCGTCAGGCACATATTTCATACGGGTGACGAGATGGGTGAAATCGGCAAGATCGTTCAATACGACAACAGGGTTCGCGCCCGCCTCATATTGCCCGTTGAATTCCGAAAGGGCGGCTGCGACATCGCCTTTGACGACGTGCTGAAAAAGATCGACGATGCGTGCACGGTCGGCAAGGCCGAGCATGCCGCGCACCGCTTCGGCCTCCACACGGCCGCCGCCATGGGCAATCGCCTGATCGAGCAGGGAAAGGCCGTCACGCGCAGAACCTTCGGCCGCGCGGGCGATCATCGAAAGGGCCTGCGGATCGGCTTCGAAACCTTCCTTGCCGGCAATGGCGGTGAACAGGCCGACCAGATCGGCGGCGCTGATGCGGCGCAGGTCAAAGCGCTGGCAGCGCGACAGAACCGTGATCGGAACCTTGCGGATTTCGGTGGTTGCAAAGATGAATTTCACATGTTCCGGCGGCTCTTCCAACGTCTTCAGAAGACCGTTGAAAGCCTGCGTCGAGAGCATGTGCACTTCGTCGATGATATAGACCTTGTAGCGTGCCGAAACCGGACGGTAACGCACCTGTTCGATGATCTCGCGAATATCGTCGATGCCGGTATGGGAGGCGGCGTCCATCTCGATCACGTCGACATGCCGGCCCTCCATGATCGCCTGGCAATGTTCGCCGGGAATGCGCAGATCGATGGTCGGCTTGTC
>QFOL01000120.1 GCA_003241215.1 Agrobacterium fabrum | reverse complement strand
TTGTGCAGCGGGCGGAACTTGCCGGTCGGGCTCCACCACTCCGCAGCCATCGCGGAGAAGCGGTCCACTTCGCTCTGGTCGACGGTCGTCTGTGCGGTTTCGCTCATGGTTCTGCTCCATATTGCCGTTGCATTGAAGTCGGATGATTGCCCCCCGAAGTCAAGACCGGCGGTCCATTCCGGCGGCGATTTATCGGGCGCTCATTGCCGCAGGTGGAACTGATTGGATGCCTCATTTGTTTCATGCTGCGTTCATGCAGAACCGCGTATTTTCCGGTCGTGGCAGTATGCGGAACGCATACTCGTCCATCGAACATGGTGGATGCCGACAAGGGCAAAGCGGGCCTTTGCTTGAGGAGAAAGAAGTGAAGAGAAAACTGTTTGGCGCAATTGCGCTGGTGGCCATGCTTGCCGCGCCGGCTCTCGCCGAAGCTGCGACGCGCGGCTTCGCCACCGCGAATGTGAATATGCGCTCCGGCCCGAGCACGGCCTATCCGGCCGTCGTGGTGATCCCGAATGGCGCACCGCTCACCGTCCATGGCTGCCTGTCCGATACGCCGTGGTGCGATGTCTCCTTCGTAGGCGGTCGCGGCTGGGTGGCCGGGCGTTACATCGCCACCACCTACCGGCAGAACCGGGTCTATGTCGAGCCGCGTTATTACCGCGATCTCGGCGTGCCGGTGATCACCTTCGAAGTCGGCCGTTATTGGGACCGCTATTACCGCGACCGCGACTTTTACCGCGAGCGTGACCGCTGGCGTCGCCCGCCGCCGTCCGGCGGTTACTGGAATGCGCCTCCGCCGCGCGCCGACTGGGATCGCCCGCGTCCGCGTGACGATTGGCGTGACGGACGCCGGGACGACTGGCGCGATGGTCGCCGCGACGAGTGGCGCGATCCCCGTCAGGGTGGTCCGAATGACGGTCGCTGGGAGCGTCGCTACGGCGACTGGAACCAGGGTGACCGAAATCAGGACAGGCCGCGTCGAGAAGATGATCGCCGCCGCTGGGAAAATGAAAACCGCGATCGCAACCGTCAGTTCAATCAGGATGATGGTCAGCGTCGCCCCGAGCGTCGTGTCCAACCTGAAGAACAACGGCGTCCCGAAGGCCGCGCTCCGGCACAGGAGCAGGTTCGCCCGCCCGAGCCGGCACCCCGGAGCTATCGTGCGTGTGATCCGGCCGATACGGAATGCCTGTCGAGACAATAGGGTTTAGGCTGGCGGGAATACTTGCGAGCTAAACATAGTCAATGAAAAAATGTCCCTGGTCTGTCGCCGGGGACATTGTCTCGTCTTGGAAGCCCTTCCAGGGTGTCATCGTAAAATGCCCCGTTTGGCGAGGCTGCATGCCCGCGCATCATTCGGTTGCTTCCAGATTTTGGATCGATGTGTCGGTATGACCGTCCCGCTATTTCGCGGCGGCCGCCTTGCGGGCACGGCTCTTGGGCTTTGCCGGTGCTTCCACATCCACTGCTTCAGCCGCAGCGGCCTTGGGAGCGGCCTTCTTGCGTGTTGCGGGTTTCGTCGCTTCCGATGTCTTCAGCAGCGAAAATTCATGCCTGGCCTGCTCCCAATGGTGCGCGTCGCGCCCATGGGGGTGGCCTTCCTTTTCCCAGAGTGTATATGCCCGTTTACTGATCCATTCGTGTTCCGAAACCTGCATGCTCGTCTCCCGTTGCTGTTTACAGCGCCTTTGAGAAGGCGACATTCCGCTTGGTCCGGCACACGCTCGACAGGAATCAATGCCGGCATTTCCAGACCCCATTACATGCCATGATTTTCCGGGCGTCAAGCAAACATGCTGCATTGCGAAAGCGGATTTCTGGCATTTTCCAATCCGTTAAAGCGGTTTGAGCGAAAGACGTTCCGGCAAGGCAAGATCACCGTTGCGTGATTGCGCCAAGGCCGCCAAGATGGCCGGATCAATGGCAGCGGAGGAGGCGGTCTTGGAACATAGAACGGAAGCGGATGCGCAGGTCATCGTCGAGAAACGCGGAGGTGCCGGCATTGTCCGCCTCAACCGTCCGAAGGCTATCAACAGCCTGACATTGCCGATGGTGCGCGACCTGTTTCATGCGCTCCAGCGTTTCGAGGACGATCCCGATATTGCCTGTGTGGTGCTGACGGGGGAGGGGGAGAGAGGGCTTTGCGCCGGCGGGGATGTCCGCATCATCCACGATCTCGGCAAGGCGGGTGACCCGCAGGTTCTCGATTTCTGGCGCGAGGAATTTCCGCTCAACTATCGCATCGCCCGGTTTGGCAAGCCCTATGTGGCGCTGATGGACGGTATCGTCATGGGCGGCGGCGTCGGCATTTCCGCCCATGGCAGCCATCGCATCGTCACGCAGCGCACAAAACTCGCCATGCCGGAAACCGGCATCGGTTATTTCCCCGATGTCGGCGGTTCCTGGCTTCTTCCGAGAGCACCCGGCGAATGCGGCACCTGGCTGGGACTGACGGGCAATACCGTCACCGCCGCCGATGCGGTCTATGCCGGTTTTGCAGACTATTGCGTGCCTTCCGATCGCCTCGAAATACTGGTGCAGGATCTGTCGCAAGCTGCCGAGACCGATGATATCGATGCTGTCATAGCGGCTCAAGCCATTGAGGCGGATGACGGCATTCTCGCCGCAAACCGGGACATCATCGATGCGACATTCCGTTTCGATACGGTCGAGGAGATTTTCGCCGGGCTTTCGGCACGCGACGATGCGTTTTCACGCGAGACGCTCGAGACCCTGCAGAAGCGCTCCCCTACCAGCCTGAAACTGACATTGAGGCTGCTGCGCCTCGGCCGGGAAAGTGCGAGCCTCATCGAATGCCTGGAAAGGGAATTTGCCGCCGGCACCGAAATATTGCGCCAGCACGATTTTTACGAGGGCGTGCGTGCGGCGCTGGTCGACAAGGACCGCAATCCCCGCTGGCGGCCGGCACGGCTGGATGGGGTGACGGAGGACGACCTTGCGCCTTATTTTGCCGCACATTCCGGCAATCTGTTCCCCGATCATCGTCTCTAGGGCGACGCAAAAGAAATCCGGCTTCCTGCTATATATGAAATCATCGCCTTTGGAGCGGACGTTCTTTGGGCGAAATTTCCAATCCGCGCGCCCTGAAAGCATGGCTGTTTCTCGCGGGCGTTGCCGCCGCCCGCTATGTTGAGCACCATTCGAATTGCCGGGGGTATTCATGAAACGTCTTCTCATTATCGGTACTGCCATTGCCGCTCTTTTTGCAGGCGCGGCGCAGGCGCAGTCTCCGACCACCATTCTCAACGCATCCTACGATGTCGCCCGCGAAGTTTTCGCGGCCGAGAACGAGGCGTTCATCAAGCTGCATCCGGGCGTCACCGTCGACCAGTCGCATGCCGGCACCTCCAAGCAGGCGCGCGCCATCGTCGAGGGTCTGGAAGCCGATGTCGTGACCTTCAACCAGGTCACCGATGTCGATTTTCTGGTGAAGCAGGGCTTCGTTTCCGCTGACTGGAAGAAGGATTTTCCGAACGACGCTTCGCCGTTCTATTCCTTCCCCTCCTTCCTCGTGCGCGCCGGCAACCCCAAGGGTATCAAGGACTGGGACGATCTCGCCCGCGACGACGTGAAGGTGGTCTTCCCCAATCCGAAGACTTCGGGCAACGCCCGTTACACCTATCTGGCCGCTACGGCCTACGCCAAGGAGAAGTTCAACGGCGACGGGGCGAAGGTTCAGGAATTCGTCAAGAAAATCTTCGACAACACGCCGGTCTTTGACACCGGGGGCCGCGCCGCCACCACCACCTTCGTGGAACGCGAGATCGGCGACGTGCTGATCACCTTCGAAGCCGAGACGCGTGGCATTGCCAAGCAATATGGCGCAGACAAGGTGGAAGGCGTCGTGCCCTCCGTCAGCCTTTTGGCCGAATTCCCCGTGGCCGTGGTGGACAAGGTGGTCGACAAGCGCGGCTCGCGCGATCTGGCGAAGAACTATCTCGATTTCCTCTATACCGAGGAAGGCCAGCGCATCGCCGCCGAATTCGGCCACCGCGTCCACAATGAAAAGGTCGTTGGCGAATTCAAGGACAAGTTCCCGGCCATTCGCCTCGTCAACGTCGATGACGTCTTCGGCGGCTGGGACAAAATCCAGAAAGAGCATTTTGCATCCGGCGCGACGCTTGATACGCTTTACGGCAGCCGTTAATCACAACGATAAAGAACAGGCAAAAGACCCGGCGGGAAACTGCCGGGTCGCTTTTTGATGAATTGGGGGCGGGGTTTGAAGCGGAATGTGCTGCCGGGGCTGAAATTGTCCCTTGGCGTTACCCTCACTTACGTCGCCATCATCGTGCTTCTGCCGCTCTCGGCGCTGGTGTTCAAGGCGGCAAGCCTCGGGCCGGCTGAATATTGGGCGATCATTTCTTCGCCGCGCGCCGTCGCCAGCTATCGCGTCACGGTGCTCTGCGCACTGGCGGCCACGCTCTTCAACGTCGTTTTCGGACTGGCGCTTGCCTGGGTGCTGACGCGGTACCGTTTTCCCGGCTGGCGCATTGTCGATGCCATCGTCGATCTCCCCTTTGCGCTTCCCACCGCCGTTGCCGGTATTGCGTTGACGACGCTGTTTGCGGGCAATGGCTGGTTCGGCTCGGTGCTTGCGCAATTCGGCATCAAGGTGGCCTATACGCCGCTCGGCATCATGGTGGCGATGGCCTTCACCAGCCTGCCCTTCATCGTGCGCACGGTGCAGCCGGTGCTGGAAGATCTCGATCCGGCGCTGGAGGAAGCGGCGCAGTCGCTCGGCGGTTCCGATCTCGAGATATTTCGCAAGGTCATCCTGCCGCTTCTGACGCCGGCGCTTCTGGCCGGCCTCTCCCTTTCCTTCGCCCGCAGCCTCGGCGAATTCGGGGCGATCATCTTCATCGCCGGCAACCAGCCATTTTCGACGGAGATCACCGCGCTTTTGATCTTCATCCGGCTGGAGGAATATGATTATCAGGCCGCCGCCGCCATCGCCTCCGTGCTGCTCATCACCGCCTTCGTGATGCTGGCGGTGACCAACTACCTGCAGGCGCGTGCGCTGCGTTACACGGTGAGGAGCTGAGACATGAGCGCCGTTTCTTCACATCGCAAGCCGCCACGTGTCGGTGACGCGCCTCTCGTTCGCCGCAGTCTGATCGCCTTCGTGCTCGTCATCGGCGCCCTGCTGGTCGTCGCACCGCTTGTCATTATCGGCGTCGAAGCCTTTTCGCAGGGTTGGAAGGCCTATTCGGCCACCATTACCCACCCAGATACCCGCCACGCCATCATGCTGACGGTGCTGACGGCGCTGATCGCCGTGCCTGTCAATACCGCCTTCGGGGTTGCGGCCGCATGGGCGATCACCAAGTTCGATTTTCCCGGCCGGCGCTTCCTGCTGGTGCTGATCGAGATACCCTTCTCCATCTCGCCGATCGTCGCCGGTGTCGCCTATCTCTTCGTTTACGGGTTGCAGGGGCTGTTCGGGCCGTTCCTCGATGCGCATGACATCAAGATATTGTTCGCGCTTCCCGGCATCGTCATCGCCTCGATGTTCGTTACAGCACCTTTCGTGGCGCGGGAACTCATTCCGCTGATGCAGGCGCAGGGCCGCGATCTGGAAGAGGCGGCGACCTCGCTTGGCGCATCCGGCTGGCGTACCTTCTTTTCGGTGACCTTGCCGAACATCAAATGGGCGCTGCTTTACGGCGTCGTGCTGTGCAATGCGCGCGTGATGGGTGAATTCGGTGCGGTATCGGTGGTATCGGGCAATATTCGCGGCCAGACCAATACGCTGCCGCTCCACATCGAGCTGCTCTATCACGATTACCAGACGACCGGCGCCTTCGCCTCGGCCTCGATCCTCGCTACGCTCGCCGTCGTCACCATCATCGCCAAGGTGGCGCTGGAGCAGCGCGGCGCCGGGCGCGGGGCCAAAAAGACCAACGGCGATGCCGCCATCGCCACGGAGACCTGATTCCCATGAAAATCCGCCTCGAAAATGTGGTGAAGACCTTCGATACCTTCCGCGCCGTCCGCGATGTTTCGCTGGATATCGAAAGCGGTGAGCTTCTGGCGCTGCTCGGACCTTCCGGCTCCGGCAAGACGACTATTCTGCGCATGGTCGCCGGCCTCGAATATAGCGATGGCGGCCACATCTTCTTTGGAGATGAGGACGCCACCAATATTCCGGTGCGTGACCGCGGCGTCGGTTTTGTGTTCCAGCATTATGCGCTGTTTCCGCACATGACGCTCAACGAAAACATCGCTTTCGGCATGAAGGTTTCCAGGGTGAAGCGCGACAGGGCGGCAATCGACGCCCGCGTCGAGGAGCTTCTGCGGCTGGTGAAGCTGGATGGCCTGGGTGGCCGTTTTCCGGCGCAAATCTCCGGCGGCCAGCGGCAGCGCGTGGCGCTGGCGCGGGCGCTTTCGGTCGATCCGAAAGTGCTTCTTCTGGATGAGCCTTTCGGTGCGCTGGACGCCAATGTGCGCCGCGATCTCCGCCGGTGGCTGCGCGAAATTCACGATGCGCTTGGCATCACCACCATTTTCGTCACGCATGATCAGGAAGAGGCGCTCGATCTCGCCGACCGTGTGGTCATCCTCAATCAGGGAGAGATCGTGCAGCAGGGCACGCCGAAGGAGGTGTGCCGCCAGCCCAATAGTTCTTTCGTCATGCGCTTTCTGGGTGATGCCAACCGGGTGTCCGGCGTGGCGCGGGGCGGCAAGGTCTATGTCGGTGAGAACGAACTGCCTTTCTCCTATGCGCAGGGCGATGGCGCCGTCGATATCTATGCCCGCCCCGGCGATCTCGAATGGGAAGATCTGCATGAAGGCATTCCGGCCTCGGTGGCGCGGGTGCTCGACCGGGCGGGTGAGCGCCGGGTGATCGCCAGCACCGATGGCGGCGATCTTCTGGAGTTCGACGTGCCGCCGGAAAACGATGTCGCCGCCGGCGACCGTGGTTCCGTCATCATTCGCCGGGCAAAGATTTTCCCGGCGGCTTGAGGCACGGCAGGGCGCTCACCGGCTTCAGATCAGAAGTTCGAATGCGCTTTCTGCCACGAGCCTGCCATTGATCATCAGGTCGACCCTGTGAAGGCCGGCATAATGCTTGCGGGTGGTGAAATCGCGCATGGCGCGGCTGATCGACAGTGTGCTTGTCTCGCCGGGCCGAAGTTCGATCTCCTTCCATTTGAAGACCTTTGCCGAGGCGTCACCGCTTTTCTTCACATAATGCACGGTGTAGTCGATCACCAGCTTTTGCGGGCTCTTTGCCGTCGAGGTGAAAGAGGCTGAAATCCGCACCGGGTTGCCGAGAACCACCTTGTCTGGCGTAACCTGAAACGCGGCAAGCGCGATCTGCGCTTCCTCATGCGCGCCGAGATGGGAGAGCGCCGTGGCGTCACCCTTCTTGATCAGCGTGCGCAAGGCCTGCCGCATGATCCAGCGCGTATGGCTATTGTCCTTCGGCCATCCCCCGATCAGCGCCAGCACGAAGCCGGGATTGTCCTTGGTGATGTCGTTCAGGTGATTGGCGACGGACTTGCGCACATAAAGCGCCTCGTCGGCCTTCATGGTGTCGAGGATGGCGGTCACCGGCGACGGATCGTCGATCAGCGGTTTGAGCTGGAACGACCAGGGCAGGCGCGGCCGGCAGCCCTCGCTGGCCAGCCGCCGTACATGCTCGTTTTCATGCCGTGACCATGTTTCCATCACGGCAAGGGTGCGGACCATATCCCTTTGCAGGAAATGCCGGATGGCGAATTCCGAAGAGCCGAAACGGGTGAAATAGTTCAGCGCATCCATGGAAAGATCGAAATCGTCGAGGCCGTAAAGCGCCACATATTCCGGAAGCGAAATGGAGGCGAAACCATTGCCGATGCCTGGCGCCGCGGCGGTCAGGATTTCGATGTTGCGGGCATAGTCGCCAGGCAGCGTCGCATGCAGGCTTGTCGCCACCTGCCGCATGCGCTGCATGATGCCCAGCGCTTCAAGGTTGGCAGTGGCGAGCGCCATGAAGGCGGAAACGTCAAAGGGCGGATGAACGGCCCTAGTCTGATCGGCTATATGCTGCAGTTTCTCGCGGTTGAAGATTTCCTTCAGCGCCGGTGCCGCCGTATCGCTCATGTCGCCCTCAAAGTTCACTTTTTGTTCTTTTAGGGCAGAAGGAGGCTATACGCAAGAAGGCTGAGCAAAGATCAGAGGTGAAAATGGATCGAGCGAGCGCGACTTTCGCCTTCTCCCCGAGGGGGAGAAGGTCGCGGCAGCGGGATGAGGGGGCAAACGTAGCGATATGCGGAGAGCTTGCCCCCTCATCTGCCCTTTGGGCATCTTCTCCCCGGCGGGGAGAAGAAGTTTCTGTGCAACTCAGCTCATCTGGCTGACGAATTTGGTTTCCAGATAGGCCTGAACCGCTTCCGAACCGCCTTCCGTGCCATAACCGGAATCCTTGATGCCGCCGAAGGGGACTTCCGGAAGCGCAAGGCCGTTGTGGTTGATGGTCAGCATGCCGGCCTCGACCTGCTGGCCGAGCGCATGAGCGGTCTTGACCGAACCGGTGAAGGCGTAGGATGCGAGGCCGAAGGGCAGGCGGTTCGCCTCGGCGACGGCGTCATCGAAGCTAGAGAAGCGGTTGATGATGGCGACCGGGCCGAAGGGCTCGTCATTCATGATCTTGGCGGTGGTCGGAACATTGGCGAGAACCGTCGGCTCGAAGAAATTGCCCTTGTTGCCGATGCGGCGGCCGCCGGTCTTCAATTCGCCGCCATGGGAAACGGCGTCGTTGATGAGGCCCTCAAGCGCCGGAATGCGGCGCTCATTGGCAAGTGGTCCCATGATGACGCCTTCTTCCAGACCGTTGCCGACCCTGACGGCCTTGGCGGCTTCCACGAAACCTTCAAGGAAGCGATCCGCCACAGCGTCCTGCACGAGGAAGCGGGTGGGAGCGACGCAGACCTGGCCGGCATTGCGGAACTTGGCAAGCGAGGTCACTTCGATCGCCTTGTCGATATCGGCATCGTTAAAGATCATCACCGGCGCATGGCCGCCGAGTTCCATCGTGGCGCGTTTCATGTGCTTGCCGGCCAGTGCGGCCAGATGTTTGCCGACGGGGGTGGAGCCGGTGAAGGAAATCTTGCGGATGACCGGATGCGGGATCAGATATTCCGAAATTTCCGACGGTACGCCATAAACCAGGCCGATGACGCCCGCCGGCACGCCGGCATCCACGAAAGCGCGGATGAGTTCGGCCGGGGACGCCGGGGTTTCTTCCGGCGCCTTGACGATGATGGAGCAGCCGGTGGCAAGCGCTGCGGAAAGCTTGCGGACGATCTGGTTGATCGGGAAATTCCACGGCGTGAACGCCGCGACGGGGCCGACCGGCAGCTTGATGGCAAGCTGCGAAACGCCGCTTGCGCGGGCCGGAATGACCTGGCCATAGGTGCGGCGTGCTTCTTCCGCGAACCAGTCGATGGTGTCGGCGGCGCCCATGACCTCGGTGCCCGCCTGCGCCAGCGGCTTGCCCTGTTCGCGGGTCATGATGTAGGCGATCCTGTCCTTGCGCTCGCGGAGAATATCGGCCGCCTTGCGCATGATCTTCGAGCGCTCGAAGGGCGAGGTATCGCGCCACACCTTGAAACCGCGCTCGGCGGCGGCAAGCGCCAGATCGAGGTCCTGCTTCTCGGCATGCGCAATCGCGCCGATGATCTCGTCGGTTGCCGGATCGGACACGGCGATCGTCTTGCCGGAAACGGCGTCGCGCCATTCGCCATCAATGAGAAGTTTGATGTCGGGATAGGTGTGCATAGGGGCTACCTTCATGATGCGGCCGATACGGCGAAATGCCATCTGGCCCGGAGACGTGAACAGAATTGTCCTGGCCGGACGATATCCGGCATCGCGGCTTTCGCTGCGCGGAACATGTGTCTGGATATTTCCGACAGGAGGTTTCTGGAATTGCCGGAAACGGAAACGACAGTCTTTATATTAAGGCCCGGGCGGTATGTTTCAACCGTGCGCCCCGGCAAACGTCATGATTTTTCTGTGACGCGGAATTCGTCATTCGTCCTTGCAGCCCGGCATGGCGATGGATCGTCGTATGCCCGGCTGCCGCACGCGAATCAGATGAGACTGCGCGGTGACCGAAAGGCTCTCGCCACAATTCGGCCTTTGTCACGCCTGACGAATTATCGGGAGGGGTCTTCCGGAGCTTGCCGCCTGCGTCATAACAGGGCGTCGCGTGTAAAAAGCTACAATAAGACGGAAAACTTATCCAAAGGGTTTACTCAAAACCTAGAGAAAATACGGATAAAATCTCAGTGAGGATATAACATCAGTTCCTGATATATATTGCTAGCGTCGGTTCCCTTGACCTTCAAAGGTTGGCGAAAACCCTCGACCTGAACGTTATCGATGGAGAAAAATTATGAGTTTCGCCCGGGTACTTCTGAGTGCGTTCTTGTCGCTCGCGTGGCTTACCTGTGCCGAAGCCGGGACGATCGCCAAACCGCAAGGCAAACCGATATTAACCATATCCGGGAACATCACCAATACGAATGCCGATGGCGCCGCGCAATTTGATCGCGATATGCTGGAAGCTCTCGGCATGGATACGGTGGAGACGACGACGCCCTGGCACGATGGCCGTGTCCGCTTCGATGGTGTGTCGCTGGCAAAATTGATGGATATTGTCGGCGCAAAGGGTACCAGCGTCACGGCGGTCGCTCTCAACGATTATGTCAGCACGATACCGATTGAAGATTTTAAGAAATTTAACGTTATCCTCGCGATCAAGCTGGATGGCAATTACCCCACATTCTCCAAGTAAGTCGCTGATTTCGCTGTCGTAATCGTGATATTTCGCATATAAATCATGGCGTTGACGGCTGCGAGGGGCGCGTTTCATGGA
>QFOL01000540.1 GCA_003241215.1 Agrobacterium fabrum | reverse complement strand
TAAACCATCGTTACGGGCGGGGAAGCCCGGAAGAGGAGATTGTAATGTTATTTCATAACATTTGGTTTGCGTCCTGTTACCGTTCTCCGTACAAGACGTCCCGCTGTTGCTGCGCGTTCTGACGCCTGCTGCTCTGGAATAAGTTTTACTTTCGACTGGAGAACACATGTTTCATTCTAGACGCCTGCCGGCCCATGCCGGTTTTCTGGCCGCCGCGCTTGCGGTTTTGCCTGTTGCCAACGCTTACGCTGCCGAAACCACCTATCCCCTGACGATCAACAGCTGCGGTCAGGAGATCACCTTCAAGCAGGCGCCCGCCCGCACCGTGTCCGTCGGCCAGAGCACGACCGAGGTTCTTTACCTGCTCGGCCTCGCCGACAAGGTGGTCGGCACCGCGCTGTGGATCGGCCCGGTTCTGAAGGGTTACGAGGAAGCCAATGCCAGGGTCGAGCGACTGGCCGATAACGATCCGAGTTTCGAGGCGGTCGTCGGCAAGAGACCCGACCTCGTGACGACGCAGTTCCAGTGGCAGATCGGCCCCGAAGGCGTTGTCGGAACGCCGGCGCAATTCGCCGAACTCGGCATTCCCGTCTATACCTCGCCTGCCGATTGCATCGGCAAGGATAATTCCGGCGGCGGCGACGGCGTGCGCAACACCGGTTTCACCATGGAACTGATCTATCAGGAAATTCGCGATCTCGCCAAAATCTTCAACGTGCAGGATCGCGGTGAAGAGGTCGTTGCCGACCTGAAGAAGCGTGAGGACGCCGCCCGCGCCAAGATCGCCTCCGCCAATGGCAAGCTTTCTGCCGTCTTCTGGTTCTCCAGCGCCGAGCTGGATATCGATCCCTATGTGGCCGGCCGCAACGGCGCGCCCGGTTACATCATGTCCGCGCTGGGGCTGAAGAATGTCATCGAAAGCGATGAAGAATGGCCGACCGTCGGCTGGGAAACCATCGCCAAGGCCAATCCGTCCATCGTCGTCGCCGGCAAGATGGATCGCCGTCGTTTCCCGGCTGACGATATCGCCGTCAAGCTGAAGTTCCTTGCCACCGATCCGGTGGCCAGCATCATGCCCGCCGTCAAGGAAGGTCGTGTGTTCGAAATGGATGCGCAGGCGATGAACCCGACCATCCGCACCATTGAAGGCATCGAAACGCTGGCTGAAGCGATTTCGGCTGCCGGTCTCGCCAAGTGAACGGTCTCTCCGTCCATCTCGGCAGGGCGGGGCTGGCTCTTGCCGCGCTCGCCCTGCTGCTCGTCGCGCTGATGGCCGGGGCGGCCATCGGCGAGACCGCCATTCCTTTCGATGTCGTGGCGAAAACCATCGCCAACCGTGTCTTCCATGCCGGTTATCCGCTGGAGCCGCTGGATGAGGGTATCGTCTGGAGTTACCGTCTCAGCCGTGCGGTCGTTGCGGCCTGTTGCGGTGCTTCGCTGGCGCTCGCTGGCGCGGTGCTGCAATCGCTGCTGCGCAATCCGCTTGCCGATCCTTATATTCTCGGCATTTCCGCCGGCGCCTCCACCGGCGCCGTCGCTGTTGCGCTTCTGGGTTTCGGCGCGGGGTTCCTGACGATGCCCGCCGGTGCGCTTATTGGCGCTTTTGTTGCGTTTTCGCTGGTCAGTCTTCTGGCGGTGCGGGCGGGACATGGCAACAGCGCCATCATTC
>QFOL01000539.1 GCA_003241215.1 Agrobacterium fabrum | reverse complement strand
CGAGCTGAACGCCCTTGATGACTTCGAAATGTCCATAGTTCTTGCGGACGTTGTTGAGATAAAGCTGACCCAAGACTTGCCTCTCCCGTCAGCGGCCGACATCAGGCCACGTTCAGAGATGTTCCGAAACAGCGACAAAACCGCGCCGGATCGAAACCGTTGAAAAACACGGGAGAGCGCGCCTTCATGGACGCAGGCATTCCCGCGGCGAAACTTGCCGGATGCGGGCGGCCTTGCGCCCGCATCCGCTCATGGAGGATTACTTGTACTGCTCGAGAGCCGAAGCTGCCTTCTTCGCGGCATCTTCCGGTGTTGCCTTGCCGGTAACGACGGACTGCACCATCTCGATCATCACGTCCTGGAAGCCCTTGTAATCAGTGAAGAGCGGCTCGGGACCGCCATAGGCGATACCGTCGATCAGCGGCTTCCAGAAGGGATCCTTGGCGATGAATTCATCGACCTTCGGCGACGGACGCAGCGGTGTCAGACCCGCGCCGCCCTGCAGTTCGTATTCGCCCTGCGGGCCGGGAGAGGTGATGAATTTGGCGAATTCCGTCGCCTTTTCTTCCACGCCGGTTCCCTTGAAGATCGCCAGGCTGTCGGTGATGAGCAGCGTGCCGGGACCCTTGGCTTCAGGACCGAGCGGCAGCGTCGCGATACCCCAGTTGATCTTGGTTTCCTGCAGGCGAGTGGCGGCGCCCGAGCCAGCCTGGATCATGCCGACCTTGCCGTCGAGGAAGATCGCGCGGATTTCGTTCTGCTCATAGGCAGTTGGGCCTTCGACGGAATAGGGCGTGATATCCTTGTAGGCCTTCAGTGCTGCGACAACCTGCGGGCTGTCGACCGTGATCTTGTCGCCGTCGATCACCTTGCCGTTGTTGGTGTAAACCCAGTGCATGAACTGGTGCATGGTGTTGTCGAAGGTCTTGGCCGGCAGGCCGTAACCGGCAATGCCGGTCTTTTCCTTGATCTGCTTGGCGAAGGCGATTTCTTCAGCCCAGGTCTTCGGCGGCGTTTCCGGATCGAGGCCGGCCTGCTTGAACAGGTCCTTGTTCCAGTAGAGCGCCTTGGTCGAGAAAGCGACCGGCACGCCCCACTGTGTATCGTCGAAGGTGACCGTATCGACGATATTGGGGTAATAGGTCTTCTTTTCGTCTTCCGTCATCGGCACCGGAACGATGAGATCGTTCTGCGCGAACTGCTTCAGCGTGCGCGAACCGACATAGGCCATGGCGACCGGGGTGCCGGCGGCGGCGAGCGTGGTGGCCTTGTCCTGGCACTGCGCCCAGCCGACAACCTCGGGCACAACCTTCCAGCCTTCGTTCTTGCCTTCCCATTCCTTGATGTATTTCTCATGGATGGGGTCCATCTTGTCGCCGCAATAGATCCAGCTGATCTCCTTGTCGGCGGCATGCGCCGTCACCGTGGTAAGGGCAGTGGAACCGGCAAATGCGAAAGCGCAGAGCGCCAATCCGTAATGTTTCAGTGCCATAGGTAGTCTCCCGTTTTTGGTGGTCGTTCCGGTTGTTGATTATTTCACCGCGCCGGCGGTCAGGCCGCTGACGAGATAGCGTTGCATGAAGAAGATCACGACCATGGCCGGCGCAATGCCGACGAAGCTGGCCGCCATCAACTCATTCCAGATGACTTCCTGACGACCGAAATAGGCG
>QFOL01000538.1 GCA_003241215.1 Agrobacterium fabrum | reverse complement strand
GGAGTGCCCTCTGATGACCGATTGGCCCATTCTTTCAACGGTCACCTTTCTGCCGCTCGTCGGCGTGGTGCTCCTGCTTCTGACGAATGAGAACGGCCCTTACGGTCGCCGCAACATTCTCAATGTCTCGCTGCTGACGACCGTCTTCACCTTCCTGGTGTCGCTGTTCATCTGGATCGGTTTCGACAATTCGAACCCCGGTTTCCAGATGGTCGAAAAGCACGCCTGGTTCGGCAACATCGCCGCCTATCATCTCGGCGTCGACGGCATCTCCATGCTGTTCGTCATCCTCACCACCTTCCTCATGCCCTTCTGCGTGCTGGCAAGCTGGGATTCGATCGAAAAGCGCGTCAAGGAATACATGATCGCCTTCCTGCTCTTGGAAGTCGTCATGATCGGCGTCTTCGTGGCGCTGGATACGGTTCTTTTCTACGTCTTCTTCGAAGCGACGCTGATCCCGATGTTCATCATCATCGGTGTCTGGGGCGGCAAGGATCGCGTCTACGCATCTTACAAGTTCTTCCTCTACACGCTGCTCGGTTCGGTTCTCACCATGCTCGCCATCATGGCCATGTACTGGCAGGCCGGCACGACCGACATGACCGAACTCCTGAAATACGGCTTCCCGGCCGGCATGCAGACCTGGCTCTGGCTCGCCTGTTTCGCCGCTTTCTCGGTCAAGATGCCGATGTGGCCGGTGCACACCTGGCTGCCCGACGCCCACGTTCAGGCCCCGACCGCAGGCTCCGTCATTCTTGCCGGCGTCATGCTGAAGCTTGGCGGTTACGGTTTCATCCGCTTCTCGCTGTCGATGTTCCCCTTGGCGTCTGACTATTTCGCGCCTTTCGTCTTCACGCTCTCGGTTCTCGCCATCATCTACACCTCGCTGGTGGCGATGATGCAGGACGACATCAAGAAGCTGATCGCCTATTCCTCCGTCGCCCACATGGGTTACGTGACCATGGGCATCTTCGCCGCCAACGTTCAGGGCGTGCAGGGCGCAATCTTCCAGATGCTGTCGCATGGTATCGTGTCTGGCGCGCTCTTCCTCTGCGTCGGCGTTGTCTACGACCGCCTGCACACCCGCGAGATCGCGGCCTATGGCGGCCTCGTCAACAACATGCCGAAATATGCCGTCGCCTTCATGGTCTTCACCATGGCCAATGTCGGTCTGCCCGGCACGTCGGGCTTTGTCGGTGAATTCCTGACGCTGATCGGCGTCTTCCGCGCCAACACGCTGGTCGCGCTGTTTGCGGCAACCGGCGTCATCCTCTCGGCCGCTTACGCGCTGTGGCTTTATCGCCGCGTGATCTTCGGTGCGCTGGAGAAGGAAAGCCTGAAATCGATGCTCGACCTGTCGACCCGCGAAAAGGTCATCCTTTATCCGCTGGTTGTGCTGACGATCTTCTTCGGCGTCTATCCGGCTCCGGTGTTCGATGCGACAGCCGCATCGGTCGATCTTCTGGTAAACAACTATACGGCTGCATTGCAGGCGGCGCAGAATGTTGCGCTCACTATGAATTGACGACAGGACCCGTTGGACATGACCGCTGAAATCCTTTTTGCCAGTCTGCACATTGCGACGCCCGAGCTGATCCTTGCGGTCGGCGCGCTGGCGCTGCTCATGATTGGCGTCTTCTCGGGCGACAAGTCGACAACGACGGTCACCG
>QFOL01000119.1 GCA_003241215.1 Agrobacterium fabrum | reverse complement strand
AGGGACGCTCTTTGTGAACGGCGTAGAAGCCTTCTGCTTCGCGCTTGCTCATCCAGACGCGCTTGGAGGCGACGACGCGCAGGCCGTTGTCTTCAAATACCTTGGTGATCGCGCCCGTCAGGTTACGCTTGGTTGCGTCCGGCTTGATCATCGAAAATGTGCGTTCAATCGCCATGTGTTCGTTTCCTTTTCCTTCAGAGAAAGTGGGCGGTCTTTACCCGCCCAAAGTCCCGAAAACAAGGGGGATCGACGAGATTGCAACGATCATGCCAGACATTTCACGCCGCTGTCACACTGCGGCCTCGCGCATCGTAGAGATCGAGGCAGCCTTCGAACCAGTCCCGCACTGGATCGTTATCGCCAAACAGATCCGCCCCGGTGGTGATCCGCGCCCATTGCAGCGCGCCGAACACGATGTAATCCGCAAAGAGCGGCGATGTGCCGCCAATGAAAGGCTGGAAGCTCAGCATACGCCGGATCGGCGCGAGCAATGCCGGGAAAGCGGCGATTTCCGCCTCGCGGTTCGCCACCACATCCTCGAGCGGACGGCCGAGCGCCTTCGTGCGGCTGTCACGGAAATAACGGCGATCCGGCTCGTCCAGCATGTTGTGGATATCGAGAACGGCGATGCGGACGATGGCCGGATGGAGCACCGTCTGTGACCAGCTTTCGACGAAACGGGCCATGGCCTTGCCGCCCTCGCCGTTGAACAGCGACGGGCGCTCCGGATAAGCCTCATCAAGATAAAGCGCGATTTCGAAACTGTCGCTCACCAGCTCGTCGCCGTCGCGCAGGATCGGCACGGTCTTCGAAAAACCGTCCTCCACCGTCGGGATGATCGTGAAGGGCAAAGGGCGCTCCTCGAAATCCAGCCCCTTATGCGCCAGCGAAAGCACGGTTTTCCAGCAATGGGGAGAAAACGGTCGGGAAACATCGCTTCCGCACAACGAATAGAGTGTTCTTGATGTCGTCATGGACTGCCCTCTTCTGCAATGTGGATGAAACGATATAAGAACGGCCTTCTCGTGAAATCAAATCAGGATTTGTCATATCATCGATCAGGGAACCCATATGGCCTGAATACTTGCCAGAGGTAGAATTTTCCGGTTTTTGGCACCGAAAGCTTTCATGGATTCAGTCAATTTTAAACCGTTGCTTGTAACAATAGGCCCGTTCAACAATCGGTTATCGCCGGTCCATCCATAATAATCCATCCATATTGGGGCTGTCAGTGACGACATCGGCGGGCGATAAAAAACGCGAGCAGGCAAGGAATTCCCTTGTCATTACCAGGATCGCGCAATTCATTGCCAAGATGAACATTGCACCTTTGCCGCGCAACTATGAATTGATCTACGAAATATTGTCGGGACACAATCCCGCCATGGGCCGCGACATTCTCGCGCTCGGCAATGCGCCGCAGCAGCACGAGATCGATATAATCGGCCAACGGCACAATCTGCCGGGCTTTTCCCGGATCGAGGCCGAGCAGATGGCGAGTGAAGCCTTCGAGACCTTGACGCAGATTTCCGCGCGCCTGGATGCAGGCCTGCAACGCACCGAAACCTTCATCTGCGCCCTCCAGCAGGATGCGGATGGCGAACCGCCCGTAACAGAGCATTTCATCGACCTGCTGGACGATATCCGCGACGAACAGGCGAGCCTTCGGCATTTCATCGCCATGGGGCTGATGAAAATCCGCGAAATCGAGAAAAACCGGGCGGAGCTTCAGGCGGCCTCGCTCCGCGATGCCCTGACGGCGCTTCCGAACCGGGCCGCCTTTCTTGAAAAACTCGGCAGCCTGTTTGCGAGGGATCGGGCGGCTTCCGCCACCTCGCTCGTGCTGCTCGATATCGATCATTTCAGGGAAATCAACGGCAAATACGGTGCCGCCGCTGGCAACAAGGCGCTCCGAAGGCTCGCCGCCCTGTTTCGCAAGACCATCAAGAAGGACGATTTCGTGGCCCGCATCGGCGGCGATGAATTTGCCTTTCTGTTTGCCGGCGTGCCGCAAAATACGGCCGAGGCGATTGCCGAGCGGCTTCGGCAAAGCGTGGCAGCCCTGCGTTTCGTGACCCGGGAGGGCGACGGAGAGCATCTGACGGTTTCGATCGGCGTCGCCGAGGTGGATGGCACCGCCACGCCCGCCGAATTTTTCAGCCATGCCGAACTTGCGCTGCTTTCGGCCCGTTGCGGCACACGCAACTGCGTCATCGGATATTCGCGCGAGGTGGCGCAGCACAGCCGCAATGGCTATCTGGCGCAGCTCGGCGATTGACAGTTTAATCTCGTCCGATGTGGCGCGGGCGCTCTTGCCTTGGCCGGACAGTTCGGCCAAAACGGCGCCATGATTACGATTACCGATCTTTCCGCCCGTATCGCCGGGCGTCTGCTTCTCGACCATGCCAGCGTGACGCTTCCCGCCGGTGTGAAGGCGGGCCTTGTCGGCCGCAACGGCGCCGGCAAATCCACCCTGTTCCGGGTCATCACCGGCGATTTCTCGGCGGAAAGCGGTTCGGTGACGATACCGAAACAGGCGCGCATCGGCCAGGTGGCGCAGGAAGCCCCAGGCACCGAAGAATCGCTGATTTCCATCGTGCTTTCCGCCGACAAGGAGCGCAGCGCGCTTTTGGCCGAGGCCGAAACCGCTACCGATCCGCACCGTATCGCCGAAATCCAGATGCGGCTTGTCGATATCGACGCCCATTCGGCGGAAGCGCGCGCATCGAGCATTCTCGCCGGCCTCGGTTTCGATCACGAGGCGCAGCTTCGTCCGGCCTCCTCCTTTTCCGGCGGCTGGCGCATGCGTGTGGCGCTTGCCTCCGTGCTGTTTGCCGAACCCGACCTTCTGCTGCTCGATGAGCCGACCAACTACCTCGACCTCGAAGGCACGCTGTGGCTGGAGGACTATATCCGGCGTTATCCGCATACCGTCATCATCATCAGCCATGATCGCGATCTTCTCAACAACGCCGTCAATTCCATCGTGCATCTGGACCAGAAGAAGCTCACCTTCTATCGCGGCGGTTACGACCAGTTCGAGCGGCAGAAGGCCGAGGCCGACGAATTGCAGATGAAGGCGAAGGCGAAGAACGACGCCGCGCGCAAGCACCTGCAAAGCTTCATCGACCGTTTCCGCGCCAAGGCCACCAAGGCGCGGCAGGCGCAGAGCCGCATCAAGGCGCTGGAGCGCATGGGCACCGTCGCCGCCGTGATCGAGGATCACGTCCAGCCGATCACCTTCCCGGAACCGGAAAAACAGCCCGCCTCCCCGATCGTCGCCATCAATGGCGGCGCCGTGGGTTACGAGCCGGGCAAATCGATCCTGAAGCAGCTCAATCTCAGGATCGACAATGACGACCGCATCGCGCTGCTCGGCTCCAACGGCAACGGCAAGTCTACCTTCGCGAAATTCATTTCCGGCCGGCTTGCGCCGCAGGCCGGCGATCTGCGCGTCGCTCCCGGCCTGAAGATCGGTTTTTTCGCCCAGCACCAGCTTGACGATCTCGTGCCGGATGAAACGCCGGTCGAACATGTGCGCAAGCTCATGCCGCTTGCCCCCGAGGCGCAGGTGCGCGCCCGCGTGGCGCAGATGGGCCTTGCGACAGAAAAAATGGCGACGGCGGCGAAGGATCTGTCCGGTGGCGAAAAGGCTCGCCTGCTGATGGGGCTTGCCGCCTTCCATGCGCCGAACCTGCTGATCCTCGACGAACCGACCAACCATCTCGATATCGATAGTCGTCGCGCGCTGATCGAGGCGCTGAACGATTACAGCGGCGCGGTCATCCTCATCTCGCACGACCGCCACCTCATAGAGGCGACGGTGGACCGGCTGTGGCTGGTGGCGGATGGCACCGTCAAGACCTTCGAAGGCGATATGGAGGAATATCGCGATCTCGTCGTTTCCTCCGGCAAAAAGAAGGAAGACAAGATCGACGCCGTAGCCGATCAGGCTTCCAAAGCCGATCAACGCAAGGCAAGCGCGGAAAGGCGCGCCCAGCTTGCGCCGCTCAAGAAAAAGATCAACGAAATCGAATCCCTGACGGCAAAGCTTGAGAAACTGATTCAGTCGCTCGACACTGAACTGGCGGACCCTGCCTTATATGAAAAAGCGCCCGCCAAAGCCGCGCAGAAAGTCAAGGAGCGCGGTGAGGCCGCCAGCAAACTTTCCGACGCGGAGGAGCAATGGCTGCTGCTTTCCAGCGAGTATGAGGAAGCAATGGCGGGCTGATGCGTGACAGCGCAGAACCGGCGGCTTCTCACGAAGCCGCCGTACCGTGCTGACGCGGCTTACTTCGCGCCGATGGCGTTGAGGCCTTCGCGGGCGCATTCGGTATCGATCGCGCCCGACGGTGCGCCGCCAACGCCGATACCGCCGACCAGTGCGTCGCCGATCTTGATGGGCAGACCGCCGGCCTGAACGACCAGACGGTCATCCATGGTGCGCAGGCCTTCATTGGCGGGCTTGGAGGCGACGAATTCGGCGATTTCACCGGTATCGCGGCCGAGCGATGCGGCGGCAAAGGCCTTGCCGGTTGCGCTGGAGACCGTGTGCGGGCCGGAGCCATCCGCCTTCAGCACCGTCTTGGTGGCGCCATCACGGGCGACGATGGCAACGGTGACGGCGTTGCCCTTGGCCGAGCAGGCCTGAAGTGCTGCCTTGGCCGCCTTTTCCGCCATTTCGAGCGGCAGATAAGGCGCCGTCGGCAGCGTCTGCGCCAATGCGGCCGAAGGTGCGATCAGAACGGAGGCGATGAGAAGATTGCGGATCATGAAAAGGTCCTCTTGCTTGATGAGGACTGCAGCTTAGGCCGATGGCGTTGAGCCGCGAATCCGTAGGACTTGCCGGCGGCTCGGTAGTTCTACCGATCCGCACCGGCTTCCAGCCAGAGCCTTGTCATTTCCGCCTGCGAGGTGGTGCCGAGCTTGAGGCCGATGGCGGCGCGATGGCTGTCCACCGTGCGTGGCGACAGGCCAAGCCCGTCGGCGATCTGGCGCGTGGTGAAACCGAGTGCGATGCGTTCGAGTATTTCCCGTTCGCGTGCAGTCAGCAGCGACAAAAGCGCCATTGTTTCCGCGTGCAACGCTTTTGCATCGAGTGTGCGGGCCAATATCCCGTGCGCCTTCTGGATCGCGTCGATGAGATCCTGCTCATCCACGGGCTTGGAAAGAAAATCCACAGCTCCATTGTGAAAGGCCCGGCGGCAGGCTTCGATATTGCCGTGACCGGAAATGATGATGACAGGCCAGTCGATCCCCTCTTCCGTCAGCTTCTCCTGCAATTTCAATCCGGTGATGGCGGGCATGCGGATATCGAAGATGAGACAGCCCGGCTCGAGCGCGGCCAGCTGGCCGAGAAACACCACCGGATCGGCAAAACCCTTCGCCTTGATGCCGACGGTGGACAGGAGCAGGATCAGCGCCTTGCGCACGGCATCGTCGTCGTCGACGAGATAGACGGGTAGTGTCATGGGGTCTGCGCCTCCGCCGCAATCGGGAGGACAACCCGGAAAAGCGCGCCATTCTCACTTTCGACATAGAGGATTTCGCCGCCGGCGCGCTCCACCAGCCGCTGGCTGAGGGCAAGTCCAAGCCCCATGCCGTTCTTTTTCGTAGTGGCGAAAGGCGTGAACAGCCGGTCGCGCAGGCCCGGCGCGACACCGGGGCCATTATCGGCAACCTCGAGAACGGCAAAATCGCCGCCTCGGCTCAATCTGGCGGTGATTGCGCGCCTGCCTTCAATGGCTGCGAGCGCATCGAGCGCGTTGCGCAGCAGATTGAACATCACCTGTTCTATTTCCACCGGATCGACCCGCACCAAAAGTGGAGCCTCGGGCATGGCGATGTCGATGCTGGCCTCATGCCGGGCCGCCTCGCCGGCAAGCAGCGCATCGACGTTGCGCAGGGCGTCACGAAGATCATGCGCCGCCACCGGCTGGCGGTGCGGCAGCGACCAGTTGCGAAACCGGTCGAGCATATTGGCGGCGCAGCGCGCCTGATCGATCATATCGTCGAGAGCACCGGAAAGGGCCGTGATATCCTGACGGGCAAGCAGCCGCCGCCCGGCCTGCGCCTGCGCCAATATCGCCGTCAAGGGCTGGGTCAGTTCATGGGCGAGGCCGCTCGCCATCTCTCCGAGAGCATTGACCCGCGAAGCATGGGTAAGTCTCGCCTCCATGCCGCTCAGTTCGGCCCGTCTTTCAGCGGCGCGCATGCGCGTCCTCTGTTTTACCATGACAGCGCCGAGCAGGAAAACGACGCTGGCGCCGGCCATGCCCGCCAGCAGGGCGCGGCCCGGCAAAAGATCACGCCAGGTGATCGAGAGCGCGACTTCGAGCGTGAGCGGCTGGCTGGCGCTGCTGAGCTGCCGGACATATTGCGGTGCTTCCGGCAGCGAAGGCGGGCCGACGAGGACCGTACCGTCAGGCATTTTCAGGCGGATCACCGCCTGTTTCGTCGACCAGAACGGAACATCCGACGCCAGAAGCCGCGCGGCATCGACGGCAAGCACCAGCACTTTCGAGGCCGTCTCGCTATTGGGGCTGCGCTTGACGATCATGTAATGGCCGGGCCTGAGATCGCTCGCCAGCAGGGCCGGTCGGCCGGAAAATACCGATGCCGCCTTGCGGATCGCCGCTATCAGTTCGTTTTCCAGCGGCCGGGTGCCGATGGCAGGCCCCGCCTCATTGAGGGAAACCAGCTGAACCTCGTCAATGCGCGGGTAAAATTGCAGAATGGGCGCAGCGACATCGAGCAGCAGGCCGTAATCCGCCCCCTGCTCCGCCTGCGCCACCGCAGAAAGCGCCGTCACATGGGCGTCATGCTGATCGGCCCGGCGGGAGGCCTCGGCCTGCAGGGCGTCGCTCTGCCGCTCCAGTTCGCCGAGCAGGCTGACATATTGGGACGCTGCCAGAGCGGAAATGACAGCCGCCATGAGCAGCCCCCAGACCAGAAACACCCTGAGCAAGGGCCAGGCTGCCGGGACGCGCGTATCGCCCGCCATGCGCCGGCCGGCCGATACGGCCCGCAGGGACCGGTCGGCGCCGCCGGCGCGTGTACCCGCTTCTTGCGGCACGTGCGGAGCCGACTTTGCAGACATGTCGCTCCATACATCGTTGTTTTCAGCCATCGGCTCGCTCGCGTGACCGGAAATGCGGTCGCAACATTGGTTCGTCGAAGGACCTTCCCAGCACAGACCGGGAGAACATTCAATCCGGCCGAGGCTGAATTTCCATCCTGCCGCCATCGGTCGCCACAAGAAGACAAACGATCCCGGCGCGCTAGGCGCATTCCCGGTGCGGCTGCAACCGCTCAAGCGGTACGGCGGGCGAATAAAGATAACCCTGACCGAAGCGGATGCCCATCTGTATGAGAAGCCGGCTCTGCTCCTCCGTTTCTATGCCTTCGGCCACCAGCTTGGCGCCGTAACGGTCCGCACTCTCGAAGGCAAGCGCGATGGCATCCCTGAACCGCGACTGATCGAGCCTCGACGTCATCCAGTGATCGATCTTGACCTCTTCGAAAGGAAACCGCGCCAGCAAGGTGAGCGCGGCATAGCCGGTGCCGAAATCGTCGAGCGCCAGCCGGACGCCTGCGGTTACCAGCGCATCGAAATTCTGCTGCACGACATCGGTGGTCGGTATCCTGCTCATCTCCGTCACTTCGATCGAGAGGCGATGCGCAGGCACCGCCATTTCGTGCAGCAGCGCGACGACCCGGTCTCCGAAACGCGCAGTCGCAAAAGACGACGCGGAAATATTCACGGCCAGATGAAAATCCGCCTCGAGGCCGTGCAGCTCACCAAGGTCGCGCACGACGGCTACGATCGTCGACCATTCGAATTCCACCAGCAGCCGATGCCGTTCGGCGATTTCCAGCACATAATAGGGCGACACCGCCTGTCCGCGTGTATCCACCGCACGCAGGAGCGCTTCGGCGCCGATCATGCGGCGATCGCGCATTGCGAATTTCGGCTGATAATAAATGGGTGGCCTGCCGGATTTGATCCAGGCGCCCAGCATCTGCCGCACCGCCTCGTCCCGTATGGCTTTTTCGGCAAAGGAGAAGGGGAAAATCTGTACCGGATGATCGCTTCCCTTCAGCGCCAGGCTGAGTTGCCGGAGGAAGGAGGCCACATTCTGCCGGGAAAGCCGGTCCAGATTTGCCGCACCGATCTTGAGATGCGGAACCGGCCCCGCTTCCGCCGAGCGGCAAAACGCGCTCAACCCGTCATGCAGATGCATCATGAGTTTCGCACTTTCCGACTTTTCCAGCGAAATCCCCTGCATGACGACCGCAAGTGTCGTATCGCCGAACATGAAGCTGCAGGGCGTATTGGACATGCCCAGCAGACCGTCTTTACCATCGCAGATTTCCTGCGCCAGCTTGGGCCAGAAAAGATCGCTCCAGTCCTCGCCCTCGCAGGCGGCGACATCGGCAATATTGACGATCTCGATCAGAATGAGGGCATGCGGAACGGCGGGATCGTGCCGCATTGTCGCTTCTATATGATCTTTGAGCGCGCGCCTGTTGGGCAAGCCGGTCAATGAGTCCGTACGAGCCGCCACCTCGCGCTTCTTCGCCTCTTCCCGCGCCCGGGCCTCGCTGCGCAGAAGCATGAACAGGCAGACGATCATCGGCAGGCCGACGGCAACAGCACCGAGGGTTCGGCGGCCCACTGCGCTCAAAAACAGTGCCTGATCGACCAGACCCAGCGCGAATGAGAGTGCGATGGCAAGCAGCACGGCAATGAACCTGACCGCAAAGACGGTGAGGATATCCCGAATTCCAAGATCGGCGAGACGGCGCTTGCGCATCCAGCCATACATGATGATGCCGCAGGCCGAAATGACGACCATGTCCTGCAGGGCCGCAAAAAACAGCACGGGACCGCCGAACACAAAACGCCCGGCCGCCACCAGGGACAGGCTGATCAAACCGCCCTGCCAGGAGCCAAGCAAGCCGGCGAAAAACAGCAGGTCGGAGCGGATGTAAGGTTTGGAGGGCAGCTTGATGAATTCGGAAACCAGCAGCGTCAACAGAAAGCCCGTCATTCCGAACACGATGCCATAATAGATTTTATAGCGGGGGTCATCGAGGGCAATGTTTCGCCGCAGCAGGATCAGCACGGACACCATGCCAACGACGGCGGCCGCCTGAAGCAGCAGGAATGGAAGTTCGGCGGCGGATGCTGCCGCTTGTGTGGCGATCAATTCCATCATCTGCATTCCCCGGTCATTATTTGTTCTGGCGCCGGAATTCCGGCATATGGCCTTCACAAATCCTGCTTGGCGCAGGATAGAAATTATAACACATCCCCGGACATCAGTATCCTATGCCGACATCGCGGCTCCGACGCCGTAAAGCCCCGCTGGCCCGGCAATCGTCCCCGCATGACCGGAGGCCAGTACCAGCCGGTCGCGGCCCTGGCGCTTTGCCTCGTAAAGCGCCACGTCGGCCCGGTTGACCATCTCGTATATGATCTCTTTGCCGTCACCGGAAACCGCGATGCCGAGGCTGACGGTGACGATCTCCCGCCCGTCGGGGCGGTTGAGATGGGGTATGGCCTCGTCGATCACCGCCAATCTCAGTCTTTCACCGATGGCGAGTGCGGCGGAAACAACGCAATTGTCGAGCAGAACCACAAATTCCTCGCCACCATAACGCGCGACGAAACTTCTGTCGCCATCATCCCTGCGCAGGGCGCTTCGCAGCCTGCCGGCGATCCTGCGCAGACAATCATCGCCGGCCACGTGGCCTTCCGAGTCATTATAGTTCTTGAAATAGTCGACATCGAGAAGGATGAGCGCCCGCGGCCTGCCGCCGCCGCCCGAAATCTCGTTCGCCGCCTCGTCGAAGCTGCGCCGGTTGCGGATGCCGGTGAGCTGGTCGGTATTGGAAAGCTGCTGCAGTTCGTGATTGGCGTTTTGGATACGCTGCAGCAGCATTTTCTCGCGCAGCGACGCCAAGTAGTCCCGTCGTTCCACCTGCTCGATACGATAAGCCGCAAACAGCGAGACGGCGCTGATTCCGACCGAACACATGATCGCCGGCAGCTTGGCCACTTCGCTCGTTACGGTGACATATTCCATGCCGACGATGAAAACCGCCATGCAGCCGACCGTGCCCATGACCGCAAGCGGAAACGGTTTGCGGTGTATCGTATTCATGTAAAGGACAACGGTGACGATGCCCATGTAATATTCGCTCGCCGACGAGGCCCGCGCATTGGCATAGATGAACATGATCGATGCGACGACCAGCATGCAGCCCAACCCGTGAAGAACCTCATGCGCCACCGCATCCGGCCGCATCTTGACCGCGTAATACCGGGCAGGAAAATAAAGGAACAGAAGCGGGGTTATGACAAACAGACGGACGGTCAGATCCAGCCAGATGATCTCCGGCACAAGCGTCACATCCACAAACAGGTAGAGATTGTACAGGGCGACGCCAAAAATCAATCCATATGTATTGAATTGACGGCTGCTCTCATTGACCTTCTGAACGAAGCCCGACGACCGGTCATCTTTGAGTAAAACCACCATGCACTTGCTCTTCAAAAATCCACTCAAGTGAAATCTAAATTTTATACCGATGATTACAGAATATACATCGAATAATTAAAATTATAATCGTCAATTAACAAAATAACACTTCAAAAAACAGGAAAATATTTCCGCTTCTTAAATATTACATAATCCGATAATACTCATATCAAAAAGTTTGTTATCAGGTTACAGCTTGAAAAAAGACGGGACGCGCGGGAACGATCACCTTGCTCCTTCGATCGTTTCTGCTAAAAACTTGTAAAAATCACACTTTATCTCCTGCAGCACTCAAACGGGTTCCACTTCATGTCAGCCACCAAGCTTGCCATCGTCGGCGTCGGCAAAATCGTTCGCGACCAGCATCTTCCCGCCATTGCAGGCAATCCGGATT
>QFOL01000118.1 GCA_003241215.1 Agrobacterium fabrum | reverse complement strand
TATCTTTGTTCACATCTCTGCCGTACAGGCTTCCGGCCTGTCCGGACTTTCAGAAAATCAGAAAGTGAGCTTCGACACGGAACCGGATCGTCGCGGCAAGGGCCCGAAGGCAGTCAATCTGCAGATTGCTGGCTGACCCTAAAACGGCTTTCTTTTCTAGTTGAAGCCCGGCAGGAATGCCGGGTTTTTTTATGGTGGAACCGGTCCATCTCTTCTCCCGGAAGCTCAAATTCCCTGGAGCTCAAATTCCCTGGAGATAGGGATTGCTGCGGCGTTCATCACCCAGCCTTCCGCCGGGGCCATGGCCGCAGATAAACCCGACATCATCGCCAAGCGGCAGCAACTTGTCGCGAATGGACGCCATCAATTGCTCATGGTTTCCACCCGGCAGGTCCGTGCGCCCCACCGATCCCGAAAACAGCACGTCGCCAACATGGGCAAACTGCTGGTCGCGGTTGTAATAGATGACATGGCCGGGTGCATGGCCGGGGCAATGGTAAACCTCGAACACGTGGTCCCCGAAGGACACCCTGTCGCCATCCTTCAACCATTTGTCTGGCGTGACGTTCCGAAGGCCGCTGATGCCGTATTTTTCAGCCTGCGCTTCAACCCGCTCGAGCAGCGGCCGATCGTCCTCATGCGGCCCGACGACCGGCAGCGACAGCTTTTCCCGCAACTCATCCGCGCCGCCGGCGTGATCGAGATGGCCATGCGTCAGCCAGATTTCTTTCAGCGTGATACCGTTTTCAGCCACCACCTGAAGAATGACGTCCACATCTCCGCCGGGATCGACGACGACGCCCTCCTTGGTGTCCTGATCGAACAGGATGGTGCAATTCTGCTCGAATGGCGTGACCGGAATAATGCCGGCCTGCAACTTTCCCATACCCTGTGTCTCCTGTCTGAAAGGTCCCGCCACCTATAGCCCGCGACCGGTTGCGGCACAATGGCAGCGGAAAAGACACCCGCTTTCAGTGATCGCGCCGCTCTGAAAAACACCATTGAACACAGTGAGATAGCAGAAATTCTTCCGCCGATGGCCGGAATTGCCGGCGAAAAATGTGGAACGCCCTGATGGCTGCGACGTTCTAGGTCCAGTCTTGAAAGGAGTGAGACACATGGACAAGACGCTAAAAATGCTGATCGCTGGCGGCGCCTTCGCCTTGATGGCGGGCTATGCAAACGCCGCCATGGTCGCCACCACCGCATCGGATGTTTCCGTTCGCTCGGGCCCCGGCGAAGACTACCCCGAAGTGGGCCTGGCCACCCGCGGCAGCAATGCGGTTCTGGATGGCTGCATGGAAGGCAGCAGCTGGTGCCGTATCGAAGTCAACGGCCTGCGCGGCTGGGCCCATGCCGATTATCTGAATGTCATGTATGAGGGCTCTCCGGTCATTCTCGAACAGCGCCGCTCGGAACTCAGCGTGCCTGTCGTGACCTACGAAACGACCTCGAGTGTGCAGGCAGAACCCAATCCCGGCGATCCTAATCTCGGCCGCGTCGGTGAGGTCGATCCACCGCAATCGGTGATGACCTATATTGACGAACATCCCGCCGACACCGTCACCTATGACGGCGACATAGCCATCGGTAGCGTGTTGCCGTCGGATACACGTCTCGTCGAAATTCCGGACTATCAATATCGTTATGTCCGGGTGAACGACGTGCCGGTTCTGGTCGAACCTTCGACGCGACGGATTGTCTACGTCTATCAGTAAACGCACGGCGGATATCAATAGGCGGATGAAGGGCGCGGAGTTTCCGCGCTCTTTTCTATTTCCGGCAGCAGCCGCTCAGGATTCCAGTTGCGCCCGCACCCGCGCCATATTATCCACCGCAACAGAAAATGATCGCGGCATGCTCCCGAGCGGACGCATTTTCGGCTATGTTTACAGAATATTGGCGCATCGACGCATGTCAGCCGCAGAATATGAAGGAACCGCAGTGCCACCGCAATCGCTCAAAACCGCCGCCGCCAGGCAGATACCGGCACTCCCGAAGGTTGACGACGGCAAGATCGACTTCGACACGATCGAGGCGCTGTTTTTCGCCTATCGCGATTTCGTCTCCGATCCCGATGTCATCCTGTCGAAGCTGGAATATGGGCGGGCGCATCACCGGGTGGTCTATTTCGTCAGCCGGCAGCCGGGCATGACGGTGGCGGATCTGCTCGATACGCTGCAGATCACCAAACAGAGCCTTGCCCGCGTGCTGAAACAATTGATCGACGACGGCTACATCCGCCAGATGGCAGGCCCGGAAGACCGCCGCCAGCGCAGGCTTTACCCCACACTGACGGGTCGCGAACTGGCACTGGCGCTGAGCGAGCCGCAATCGCGCCGCATCGACCGCGCGCTGGAAGGTCTCGGGCCCGATGCCCGCGCCTGCGTGCGCAAATTCCTGGCGCAGATGCGCAGCCCGACGACGACGGCCGTGGAGGACGAGTGACGATGGCGACAGCACCGACAAAACGTCCACCGGCGGATGACGATGCGGCCCATCTCCTGATCGTCGATGACGACGCCCGCATTCGCGACCTTCTGCAGCGCTTTCTGGGCGACAAGGGTTATCGTATCTCCGTGGCGGCCGATGCGGCCGAAGCCCGGCGCAAAATGGTGGGCATCCGTTTCGATCTGCTCATCCTCGACGTGATGATGCCGGGCGAAAACGGGCTTTCGCTGACCCGCTCGCTGAACGAGGACAAATCCGTGCCGGTCATCCTTCTGACCGCCCGCTCGGAAGCGGATTCGCGCATCGCCGGGCTGGAAGCGGGAGCGGACGATTATCTCGCCAAACCCTTCGACCCGCGCGAGCTTGTCCTGCGCATCAACAATATCCTGCGGCGCAATACCTCGCCCGATACGCCGAAGATCGAACAGATCATGTTCGGCCCCTACAGCTTCTCCATTCCCAGGAAGGAATTGCGGCGCGGCCCCGAAACGATCCGCCTGACGGATCGCGAGCAGGAGATCATGCTGCTTTTTGCGCTGCGCGCCGGCGATACCATTCCGCGCCACGAACTGGTGGAAGCGGAATCGGAGGTAGGCGAAAGAACCATCGACGTGCAGATCAACCGTCTTCGCCGCAAGATCGAGGACGACCCTGCCAACCCTATCTATCTGCAAACGGTGCGCGGCATCGGTTACCGCCTGAGCGTGGACTGACGAGCACTCAAGGAAGGGCGAACGCACGGCCATGGCGAGCCTCGATTTTCTCAGCACGGTCAGAAACAGCGGCGCGGCCAAGGCCTGGCGCACATCCGGCAGATGGCTGCGCCACTGGCTGCCGACCGGCCTTTACACCCGTTCGCTGCTCATCATCATCCTGCCGATGATCCTGCTTCAGGCCGTGGTCGCGGCCGTCTTCATGGAACGTCACTGGCAGCTCGTGACGGAGCGCCTCTCCGCCGCCGTCACCCGCGATATCGCCGCGATCATCGAGCTGCTCCAGACGGACCCGGAAGAAGACGACTATCAGCGCGTCATCCGCATCGCCCGCGATAAGCTGGACCTCAGCGTCTATATCGAGCCGAAGACAGACTTGCCGGCCCCGAGACCGGAGCCGCTGTTCTCGATCCTCGACAGAATCCTTGCCGACCAATTGAAACAGCAGATCGGCAGGCCGTTCTGGATCGACACCTATGGCAACGGCTCACTGGTGGAAATCCGTGTCCAGCTGGAAAACAAGACGCTACGCGTCTTTACCAGCCGCAGCTCGGCCTATGCCTCCAACACCCATATCTTCCTTGTCTGGATGGTCGGGGCGTCGCTGGTGCTGATCGCCATCTCCATCCTCTTCCTGCGCGGGCAGATCAAACCCATCGAAGCGCTTGCCAAGGCGGCGGAAAACTTCGGCAAAGGCCAGAAGATCAGCGGCTATTCCCCACGCGGTGCGGATGAGGTGCGGCGCGCCGGCCTCGCCTTCATCCTGATGCGCGAGCGTATCGAGCGGCAGATGGAGCAGCGCACCGCCATGCTGAACGGCGTCAGCCACGATCTGCGCACGATCCTCACCCGCTTCAAGCTGCAATTGGCGCTCGCCGGCGACAATCCCGATCTCGAGGGGCTCGACAAGGATGTCGAGGACATGCAGTCGATGCTGGAGGCCTATTTGACCTTCGCCCGCACCGATGTCGAAGAGGATGTCGGCACGCTGGAGCTCCCGGCGCTTCTTGAAAAAATCGGCCATGATTTCGAGCTGCACGGCAAGAAATTCAGCTACGAACTCTACAATATCGAGCGGATCATCGCACGGCCCAATGCGCTGTCCCGGCTCGTCGCCAATCTGGCCGAAAATGCGCGACGCTACGCCGGCAATCTCCACATCGATATCCGCAAGGCGCCGCGCTCCATCATCATGACCTTCGACGATGACGGCCCCGGCATTCCGGAGAATTCACGCGAGGATGTGTTCAAGCCGTTCTTCCGGCTGGACGAGGCGCGCAATCTCAATGCTTCGGGCACCGGCCTTGGCCTTTCCATCGTCCGCGATATCGCCCGCAGTCACGGCGGCGATGTGACACTCGATGAAAGCACGATGGGTGGATTACGGGTAATCGTAAAGATTCCGGCTTAGCGGCAAAATGCCGATCAGCACATTTTCTCGCCGTTCGGCACCGGTCGCTCGACGGAGGCGAGCACGATGTCGCCATTGGCATCGGCAAAACCGAGCGTCAGGACCTCGGACCGGAAAGGGCCGATCTGGCGCGGCGGAAAATTCACCACGCCCAGAACCTGCCGGCCGACTAGACTTTCCGGCGTATAGTGCACCGTGATCTGCGCCGAGGATTTCTTGACGCCGATCTCCGGCCCGAAATCGATCTTCACCTTGATTGCTGGCTTGCGCGCTTCGGGAAACGGCTCGGCCTCGACGATGGTGCCGACACGGATATCGACCTTCTCGAAATCGGCATAGGAAATTTCACCGCTCATGGCCCGCCCCTTCAGCCCGCCAGTTCTTCGGCGCGCGTTTTTGCGGCAGCGACCGCCCTGTCGAACAGCGGCTGCATGCCGTCTTCGGCCATCAGCACGGAGAGCGCCGCAGCCGTGGTGCCGCCCGGCGAGGTCACATTCTGGCGCAGGCGCGCCGCCTCGTCGGAGGATTGGTGCAGCAACTCGCCGGCGCCGGCCACGGTTTCGCGCGCCAGACGCATGGCCACATCCGCCGGCAGACCGGCCTTGCGGCCGGCTTCAGCCATGCATTCCACCAGATAGAAGACATAGGCCGGGCCGCTTCCCGAAACCGCGGTCACCGCGTCTATATCGCTTTCGGCCTCCACCCATTCGACCGGGCCGCTGACCTTCAGCAAGCCATCCACCACGGCTCTAAGCTCCGGCGTTACCCGCTCGTTGGCATAGGCGCCCGTGACGCCGCGCCCCACCATGGCCGGTGTGTTGGGCATGGCCCGCACGGCGGCAACCGCACCGAAATGCGAAACGAAGGTGGCAATGGTGGTGCCCGCCGCGATGGAGACAACGACCGTTTCCGGACCCAGCAGGGGTTTCAGCGACGGCAGCACGGCGTCCATCATCTGCGGCTTCACCGCCACGAACAGAATGCCAGCCTTAACGCCCTCGGACGCGCTCTCGCTGTGGGTGGCGCCGGCTTCCGCAATCGTCGTGCGCATGGCGTCGGAGGGGCACGGGTCGATGACGATGACCTGCGATCCCGGCACACCCTTTTTCAGCCAGCCTGAAAGCAGGGCACCGCCCATATTGCCGGCGCCCACCAGGACGAGCGGCCCGGAAGCCTTGTACACCATGTTACGCTTCTCCGACGGTCTCGAACATGACCGCTTCGATTGCACTTTTCGCATCCAGCCCAGACCAGACGACGAACTGGAATGCCTGGTAATATTGTTCGCAGGCCTCCAGCGCGCTGGAAAGCAGCACTTCCACCTGCTGGTTGTTCGGCTCGGCGCCGCCGGCCAGCAGCAGCGACTGGCGGAAGATCACCACATCCTCCTGCCGCCACAGATCGAAATGACCCATCAGCACCTGACCGTTGACCTGCGACAAGAGGCGGATGACTTCGTTGACACGCTGGTCCGGCACCTTGATGTCGAAAGCGCAGGCCAGATGCAGCGCCTCGAACTCTTCCATCCATGAAAAGGAGACGTGATAATCGGCCCAGTGACCGGCAACAGTCATGGCGATCTCGTCTTCGCCCGAACGCTCAAACGACCAGTCATTCGAGGCGGCGACAATCTCGATCATATCGACGGGATTGGACTGACGCTCAATTTCAAATTCTATCAGACTCATGCGGCACCTTCTCAGCCGGTAGGAATGTCCTGTTTTGAACGCCGGGCACAAAACGCACATACAAACCGGGATAAACATTTGAGACGATTGCCCGACACCACCAGAATTACGCATTCACCCTGTCTGGAGCTTACCAGGTCTTTTCGAATCATCATTTAAAATCAGTGTATAATGGCCGAGTCCCACTGCCACCCCTTCGCCGCCATTTTTGCTTTTTGAACAGTGGATATCTCCTCCCCCATCACCTCAGGCGAGATACATAAGCGACTCTGCCGATTGTGTTTTTTGGAAGTGTCCACAGGCCCCAAAAAATTCACGCCGGTGGCCGGTTTTAACAACCGGGAGTGACTTCGGGTGGAATGGGCCACAAATAAAAAGCCCCGGAATCGCAGGCGATCCGGGACCCGTCAGAAAAAACGCTAAAAAAATCAGTCCTTGGCGGCGGAAAGCTTCGCTTCCAGAGCCTCGATGCGGGCGCGCAGCGCATCGTTTTCATCGCGCGCCTGAATGGCCATTTCGCGAACCGCGTCGAATTCCTCGCGGCGGACGACATCGAGGCTGTTGAGCCAGCGATCCGCCTGTGCGTGAAAAGCGGCTTCGGCTTCCTTGCGCACGCCCTGCGCCGCGCCGGCCGCATCGGTCATCAGCTTGGCGAATTCATCCAGAAAACGATTGGTGCCTGTCGTGCTCATGGCGCTTGTCCTTCGTCGGTTCAGGGGCATCGTCTTGCCCGCTGTTGATAGCTTTCAGGTAGGCACTCCACCGCCGCCTTGCAAGCAAAATCGAAAAATCGCAAGGGCTGGCACCGCCCACGGTATGTTGAGCCGGAGCTTGAAGAATCACCTTGACCGCCGCCATCGCAATCGCCATTTTCCTCGCGTCAGGGAGACCGGTGAGCATCATCGCCCGGCCCCTTGAGGCAATGGCTCGTTCCGTTGTCCGCCCAGCAACGATGACGGAATATACGGATTGTCAGCCGCTCCCACCCAACTTGCCATCATGCCCTTCCCGAATATCGATCCGGTGGCGCTGTCCCTCGGCCCGCTCTCGATCCACTGGTACGGCATCGCCTATGTCGCCGGCATCATGCTCGGCTGGTTTTACGCCCGCCGCCTCGCCCGCACGGATCGCCTGTGGCCAAACGGGACGTCGCCGATCTCGGCGCAGCACCTCGACGATTTCATCCTCTGGGCAGCCGGCGGCATCGTGCTTGGCGGACGTATCGGTTACATCCTGTTTTATGATCTCGCCGCCGTCGCCGCCAATCCCGTCAGAGCGATCGAGATATGGAACGGCGGCATGTCATTCCATGGCGGCCTGATCGGCACCACCATCGCCATGATCCTTTTCGCCCGCAGAAACGGCATTCCGGTCTGGAGCATGTTCGACATCATTGCCGCTGTCGCGCCCATCGGCCTGCTGTTCGGACGCATCGCCAATTTCATCAATGGCGAATTGTGGGGGCGCATCGCCGATGTGCCATGGGCGGTCGTCTTCCCGACCGGCGGCCCCTTTGCGCGGCACCCGAGCCAGCTTTACGAAGCAGGCCTTGAAGGCCTTGTGCTCGTCATCGTCCTGGCAATCGCCATCTATGCTTTCCGGGCGCTGAAAACGCCCGGCGTCGTTACCGGCATCTTCGTCTGCGGTTACGCGCTGTCGCGCATCTTCGTGGAATTCTTCCGCGAGCCGGACGCCCAGATCGGTTATCTCGCCGGCAACTGGCTGACCATGGGCATGGTGCTTTCCACGCCGATGTTCGCTCTCGGCCTGTGGGCCATCCTGCGGGCGCGCAGCGCGGCAAAAATCGCCTGAACGGTATGATTGCCCATGACGACACCGCTCGCGCAACGCATCAAATCCCTTATCCGGCTCAACGGTCCGCTCAGCGTTACCGACTACTTCTCGCTCTGCCTCGCCGATCCTGAACACGGTTATTACAGAAGCCGCGAACCCTTCGGCCGTTCGGGTGATTTCATCACCGCGCCTGAAGTCAGCCAGCTTTTCGGCGAGATGCTCGGGGTTTTCGTGGTCCATGCCTGGCAAAGACACGGTGCGCCCGTGGAAACGCAACTGGTGGAGATCGGTCCCGGCCGCGGCACCATGATGTCGGACATGCTGCGTGTGATCCGCCGCATCGCCCCGCCGCTTTACGAGACGATGCGGGTGCATCTGGTCGAAACCAGCCCCCGCCTTTCCGCCATCCAGAAAGAAACTCTGGCCGCCCATTCGGGCAGGCTGACCTGGCACGACAGTTTCGACGATGTGCCGGAGGGCTTCCTGCTCCTCGTCGCCAACGAACTTTTCGACGCCATTCCGATCCGGCAATTCGTGAAGACGCCGCAGGGCTTTCGAGAGCGCGAGGTCAGCCTCGACGCCAATGACGAACTCGTCTTTTCGACGGGCATTGCCGGCATAGACCCAAGCCTGCTGCCGCCCCAGCCGGAACGCCAGCCTCCCGGTACCATATTCGAGGTTTCACCCGCCCGCGAAGCCGTGATGACCGCGATCTGCCAGCGCCTCTCCGCCCACGGCGGCACGGCGCTCGCCATCGATTACGGCCATCTGGTCGCCGGTTATGGCGATACGCTGCAGGCCATGCGCAACCACGCCTTCGACCCGGCGCTTGCCCATCCCGGCGAAGCCGACCTCACCAGCCATGTCGATTTCGAAAGCCTCGTGAAAACGGCCGAAGCAACCGGCGTGCATGTCAACGGCACGCTGCGGCAGGGCGATTTTCTCTATGGCCTCGGCCTCAAGGAACGCGCGGCCGCACTTGCCGCCAAGGCTACGCCCGACCAGACACTGGAAATCGCCGAAGCGGTGAACCGCCTCGCCGGCGAAGGCGCCGGCAAGATGGGGGAACTTTTCAAGGTCATCGCCGTTTCAAGTCCCGCGCTACATCTCCTGCCGTTTCGCGCAGTGGATTGACAGCGCAATAACCTCTGGGCCAACATCGCCGCGACACACGAAGCAGGCACACTGCATCACACACGCCGTGCAACGCCGCGGCAACAGGAAACATCTCGCTCAACCCTATTCCACTGGCCAACAGCGATATTCTCCAAGGAACTCCCACACCATGCAGAACGCAACGCTGCCGCTCCCCATCCAGAGTCCCCTGCTCGTCGCCCTCGGTGAAAACCGCGTCCGCCACGGCTTTTTCACCCGGCAGGGCGGCGTCTCCGAAGGGCTTTATCAGGGCCTCAATGTCGGCCTCGGCTCCCATGATGAACCCGAAAAGGTGCAGGAAAACCGCCGGCGCGTGACGCAATGGTTCGGCCTGTCCGCAGAGCGCCTCGCCACCGTGCACCAGGTCCATTCTCCCGATGTCCTCGTGGTCGATGAAACCTATGACGGCAATCGCCCGCAGGCCGATGCCATGGTGACGGCGACGCCGGGTTTCGTGCTTGGCGTGCTGAGCGCCGATTGCGGCCCGATCCTGTTTGCCGATGCGGAAGCCGGCGTCGTGGGCGCTGCCCATGCCGGCTGGAAGGGCGCGCTCTTCGGCGTGCTCGAAAACACCATCGAGACCATGACGAAGCTCGGCGCCAGCCGCGAGCGCATCGCCGCCTCGCTCGGCCCCTCCATCAGCCAGAGCAATTACGAGGTCGGGCCGGAATATGTGGCGCGTTTCATCGATATCGATCCAGCCTATGCGGATTATTTCGCCGAAACAGAGAAGGAAGGCCACGCGCTGTTCGACCTCAAGCAGTTCACCATCGACCGCCTGACCAAAGCCGGCGTGAAGGCGGAAAATCTCGGCCTCTGCACCTATCCGGACGAAGAACGCTTCTATTCCTACCGCCGCACCACCCATCGCGCCGAACCCGATTATGGCCGGCAGATTTCCGCAATCGCAATTCTGGAGGACTGACATGGCCCTGCATTTCGAGCTTTCGGAATTCGATGCCCGCCGCGAGCGGCTGCTCGCGAAAATGGCCGAGGAGAAGCTGGACGCGCTTCTGCTTTTCGCGCAGGAAAGCATGTACTGGCTGACCGGCTATGACACATTCGGCTACTGCTTCTTCCAGACGCTGGTGGTCAAGTCGGACGGTTCCATGACGCTTCTGACCCGCTCGGCGGATCTGCGTCAGGCCCGCAATACCTCCATCATCGAAAATATCCTTATCTGGGTCGACCGGCCCAATGCCGACCCGACGCTCGACCTCAAAAACCTGCTGAGTGATCTCGACCTGCTCGGCGCGAAGGTCGGCGTCGAATATGACACGCACGGCATGACCGGCCGCGTCGCCCGCCTGCTGGACAACCAGCTTGCCAGCTTCTGCCAGATGAGCGACGCTTCCTATCTGGTCAGCACCCTCAGGCTCGTCAAAAGCCCGGCCGAGATCGCCCATGCGCGCAAGGCGGGCCAGCTGGCCGATGCGGCGCTGGACGCGGCGCTGCCGCTCATCAAGCCCGGCGCGGACGAGGCCGCGATCCTCGCAGCGATGCAGGGAGCGGTTCTGGCCGGCGGCGGCGATTACCCCGCCAATGAATTCATCATCGGTTCCGGTGCGGACGCGCTGCTGTGCCGTTACAAGGCCGGCCGCCGCCGGCTCGACGCCAAGGATCAGCTGACGCTGGAATGGGCCGGTGTCAGCGCCCATTACCATGCCGCCATGATGCGCACGGTGGTGATCGGCGAACAGGACTTCCGCCAGAAGGAGCTTTACAGCGCCTGCCTGCAAAACCTC
>QFOL01000537.1 GCA_003241215.1 Agrobacterium fabrum | reverse complement strand
CTCATGGGAGGGCGGCCAACAGGAGATAACGATGTTTGCTGCCTTTCGGCGCTTCAAGGGTTTGTTCGCAGTCGCCGCGCTTGGTATCGCGGTGTCTTTCGTGGCGGTTGATATGGCAGAAGCGCGTCGCGCCAGCGGCGGTTTCGGCAGCCGCGGCACGCGGACCTATTCCGCTCCGCCTTCGACCAGCACGGCACCCGGCCAGACCGCGCCGATCAACCGCAGCATGACGCCCAACACCAATCAGGCAGCGCCGAACGCTGCTCAGCCGGCCCGTCCGGGCGCGCAGGCGCCGCAGCAGAACCGCGGCCTGTTTGGCGGCATGATGGGTGGTTTGATGGGCGGCCTGTTGATGGGCGGTCTGTTCGGCATGCTGCTGGGTGGCGGCTTTGGCGGCATGGCCGGTTTCTTCGGCATGCTGTTGCAGGTGGCGCTGATCGGTCTCCTCGTCATGCTCGCCATGCGTTTCTTCGCCTCGCGCCGACAGGGCCAGCCCGCTTATGGCTCGGCCGGCGGGTCGCAGCGTACGGATCACTCCGGCTCCTCCTTTAATGGCGGTTCGCAGGCGGGTCCTGCCGCATCCTCGTTCAAGATTCCGAAGATCGGCGCGTTGGCCGGCGCTGCGGGCGGTGTGGCCGCCACTGCCGCAACGGCAAAGCCTGCGCCTCATGCCAATGCCATGTCGGAAGGCGATGAAATCGGCATTACCCAGGGCGATCTCGAAACTTTCCAGAAAATGCTGGAAGACGTGCAGGCCGCCTATGCCGCCGAGGATTACGGCACATTGCGCAAGCTGACGACGCCGGAAGCCATGTCGTACCTCGCCGAAGAGCTGAGCGACAACGCCACGAGCGGCGTGAAAAACGACGTGCGCGATGTGACGCTGCTGCAGGGCGATGTCGCCGAAGCATGGCACGAAGAGGGCCAGGACTATGCAACGGTGGCGATGCGCTACTCCGCCATCGACGTGATGCGCGACCGCACCTCCGGCAAGGTGATCGAAGGTGACGAGCGCCAGCCTTCTGAAGCGGTGGAAATGTGGACCTTCGTTCGTCGCCCCGGAAACGACAACTGGCAGGTGGCCGCTATTCAGGCCGCTGCCTGACGAATCGGAACGTGTTTAACTGATAAAGGCCCGGCGGTTTGGCGACCGCCGGGCCTTTGTTCGTCTCGCTTCCAGAAGGCATGGTCACGCCGACGCTCGCTCCGCCAAAGGGACGGCAAGATGCGGTCAAAAAACGACTGATAAATCTAACGGGTGATATCTCCCCCCGCTCATCGGCGGTGAATTCCGTTTCACCCTGCTATGCAAGGCTTTGGGTCCTGTTGGTCACGGCATGTTGCCCGCGCATGGCTCAGCCGCTTCACGGAATTGCCTTTTTTTATTCATCCGGCATTCAGTCCCTGCATCCTAACCAGAATGCATACACGTCAATGTGACTTTTCGCGCCGGTTCTAAACCGCTTTGGAAAGGGAACCTCAGGCGCAAAACAGCGTTGACAGTCCAATCCCCGGCCCCTCCCAAGCCGGGCTGGGTGGCCGGGCAATGCAGGCCCTGCGAGAACGGAGAGCTATCGAGATGAAACGCTTTGACCTGATCGACGGGATGCGTGGTTACTTCCTCGTCTTCATGCTGATCAACCATCTGGTGTTTGCCGGCGGCTTCTGGCTGGTGGAA
>QFOL01000536.1 GCA_003241215.1 Agrobacterium fabrum | reverse complement strand
TTTGAACCCGCTCAACGAGTTCGTATTGCCGCATCATGCGATATTCCACAAAAAGAAAGCGCGCCAACCTTGGGGTCGGCGCACAATGCTGCATCAATAGGGATCAGATTATGACGGCAACTATTGACAGACGGTAACCGCCGCCTGCCAAAGGCGTCATAAAATCCTATCAATAATCGTCATTTTTTTCCGGCGGCACAAGGCCTTCGATGCCGGCCAGCAGTTCTTCTTCCGACATCTGGTCGAAAGTGACGGTTTCCGGCTGGTCGTCGTCTTCGCCATCGGCAACGGCGGAGGCGGCGAGCGTGACCGGATCGGGCTCGGGCTCGTCCACTTCCACGTGCTTCTGCAGCGAATGGATGAGGTCTTCCTTGAGATCGTCGGGAGACAGCGTCTCGTCGGCGATTTCGCGCAGAGCAACGACGGGGTTCTTGTCGTTGTCGCGGTCAACCGTAATGGAAGAACCCTGCGAAATCTGGCGCGCACGGTGGCTGGCGAGCAGAACCAGCTCGAAACGGTTGTCTACTTTATCAATGCAATCTTCTACTGTGACGCGGGCCATTGCCTGTCCTTTGTGGGTCGTAATGTCGTGGATCAGAGCGCCGTGCGATATTAGAGATGCACCGGCTGTGCCCTAACCTATTGAATCTGCGCCTCGCGCCTTGCGAAAAACACTCAAGATTTCTCGTGACGAAGCTTTCCAGCTTCCGATACAGCCATTGGCCGCGGAATTCAAGTTTTTCCTGTATTTGGCGTCTTTTGGCAACTTATCCGCCATGTTTGGCGTCTGATGAACAAAATGTCTAGAAGAATTGTCTTGGAATACGGGGGAAGGTAGCTTACTTAAAACGCAACGGCGGTACGCAAAGCGCGTTGATACGACATGTTTTTTGGCGTTCCCGACCGGATATAAAAGCCAGATAATGGCCTTTCCAAAAAAAGGAATGGGATGGAATGTTCGATCCACGGGAGAAAATTGCGCTCTTCATAGACGGAGCCAATCTTTATGCAGCATCGAAAAGCCTGGGATTCGATATCGACTACCGCAAGCTTCTGAAGGCGTTTCAAAAGCGTGGATACCTGCTGCGCGCCTATTATTACACCGCATTGATCGAGGATCAGGAATATTCCTCGATCCGTCCGCTGATCGACTGGCTGGATTATAACGGCTACAAGGTCGTGACCAAGCCGGCGAAGGAATTCACCGACGCACTCGGCCGCCGCAAGATCAAGGGCAACATGGACATCGAACTGGCAGTCGACGCCATGGAGCAGTCCGAGACGGTCGATCACCTGGTGCTGTTCTCCGGCGACGGCGATTTCACCACGCTGGTGGACGCGCTGCAGCGCAAGGGCCGCAAGGTGTCCGTGGTTTCCACTATGGCCACCCAGCCCGCCATGATCGCCGACGACCTGCGCCGCCAGGCGGACCACTTCATCGATCTGATGACGCTGAAGGCCGAAATCGGGCGCGACCCGAACGAACGCCCCGTCCGTCACGCCGAAGGTCCGGAAACGGTCTGATCCGGTTTTCACACCGCTGACTTGTAAAAACGCGCCCGTTCAAAAAACGGGCGCGTTTTTGTTTGGTCTTTTACGGCAAGGTAAAAATTGCTTTTAAACTTAACAAACATCAAATCCAGCCAGTCGAAATTATATCTTGGTTAATTTTAGACGTGTCTAAATCA
>QFOL01000535.1 GCA_003241215.1 Agrobacterium fabrum | reverse complement strand
TGTGGGTGAGCGGAGCCGCCTTCGTGGCCTCGATCATCTGTTTCATGAGTTCTGCGGAAGGCATGCGGGTTCTATCGCCAATATCATCCGCCTTTGCGGCTGCCTTCAGCCGCTGAAACGCAGGCCCGACATCCGGCAGCGAGCAGTTCACCTCTACCCGCGCCACAAAAAGGCCCGACGGCGATTGCGAGCCGATACGCGCGGGCTCGGCCTTACAGCGTACCCGCTCCGTGCTGGCGACCCAGAGCTTTGCGAACTGCTCCGATTGTTCGTTCGTGGTTCCCTTGGGTGAATGCATGCCCCTGTTCTTGCGCTGCCACGCGACCGGGTCTGCAACCAGTTCCATATCGGTGTAGCGCGGACCGCTGCCCAAAGATCCCCATTCCCTGTTCAAACGAGACATGCTGGGGCGATCAAAATTCAGCCAGGCGCGATAATAGAGCTCCGCGGTCTCTTCAGGGGAGGGCGAAGCGGCCCGGGCCGGGCCGTTGACCAGAATGAGCAGGGCGGAGAGAAGTAGCAAAAACTTCGCCTGGATTCTCATTGAACGCATCTCCATGTGACGAGCAGACAAGATTTGCCCGAGTTGGCTCAGCTCCGCCCCGGCAGCACCCGGTTCGGTGGGCGGTGACCGTCGAACAGTGTGCGGATGTTGATGATGACCTTGTCACCCATCTCGATACGGCCTTCGATCGTCGCAGATCCCATGTGGGGAAGCAGCACGACCTTGCCTTCCTTGGCGAGTTTGATGAGTTTGGGGTTCACCGCAGGCTCGTTCTCATAGACATCGAGACCGGCGCCGGCGATCTTGCCTTCGCGCAGGCACTGGATCATTGCCGCTTCATCGATGATATCGCCGCGCGCGGTATTCACGATGTAGCTGGTCGGCTGCATCAGCGCCAGCCGCCGTGCCGAGATCAGGTGATAGGTCGCGGGCGTTGAGGGGCAATTGACGGAGACGATATCCACCCGCGCCAGCATCTGGTCGAGGCTGTCCCAATAAGTCGCCTCAAGCTCCGTCTCGGTGGCCGGATTGACGCGTTTGCGGTTGTGATAATGAATGGAAAGCCCGAAGGCCTTGGCACGCCGCGCAACCGCTGTTCCGATGCGGCCCATGCCGACAATGCCGATGCGCTTGCCGGAAATGCGCCGCCCGAGCATCCAGGTCGGCGACCAGCCCAGCCATTCGTCCGCACCATTGGCGAGCACGCGTGTACCTTCGATCATGCGGCGCGGCACGGCCAGCGCCAGCGCCATGGTAATGTCGGCGGTATCTTCGGTCAGCACGTTGGGGGTGTTGGTGACGGTAATGCCCTTTCGGGCGGCGGCGTCCACATCCACATGGTCGATGCCGTTGGAAAAGCTCGCAATCAGCTTCAGCTGCGGTCCGGCCTTCTCGATCATGGCGGCGGTGATGCGGTCGGTGACGGTGGGCACCAGAACGTCGACCCGCTGCATGGCGGCCACAAGCTCGTCTTCGCTTCGCTGCGTATCATCGATGTTCAGTTCGGCATCGAAGAGTTCGCGCATTCTGGTTTCAACGACGTCAGGCAATTTGCGGGTGATATAGACTGTCGGTCTCTTCTTGTGGGTCATCGTTTGCCGCTGCCTTGTTCAGAAGTCATTAACCAGAAAGAGCGATAATTTCTTTCAATCAGGGCGTTTCTACCAGACCCACCGGCGAAGAC
>QFOL01000534.1 GCA_003241215.1 Agrobacterium fabrum | reverse complement strand
TCGTCATTCTCGGGCTTGACCCAAGAATCCACAGCCCATTGCGATCAATGGATCCTCGGGTCAAGCCCGAGGATGACGTTGTGTATGGGGTGAGCGCCTGAGTAAAAGGAGGCCCGCAAAGCTGGCCTCCATCTCAGTCGATCTCAGACAGTCTCAGGCTGCCTTGCAGGCCTGCACGGCGCCCGGAAGCTTGCTCCAGTCGGCATACCAGCTGTTGAACAGCTTGAACTGCGCCTCGACATAACCGCGCTGGCTGTCGGTCAGGGCATCGGTCTCGTTGAAGTGAAGCGTGTATTCCTTGTCGCCCTTCAGCACCATCATGTGCTTGAAATAGAGAACCAGATCCGGACCTTCGTCGAAGGACGAGAGAACGGCGAGCGCCTGCTCCAACTCCAGCGCGCGGGCGCGGGCATCCGCATCGCCCCTGGCGGCCGCCTGCGACAGCTTGCAGAGGTGAATGACTTCCTTCGGCAGCACATTGCCGATGCCGGTGATGGCGCCGGTTGCGCCGCAATTGACGAAACCGTGGAAGACCGCGGTATCGACGCCGATCATCAGGGTCACTTCGTCATCGCGGCTGGTGATGTTTTCAGCCGCGTAACGCATATCCGCCGGACCGCCGAATTCCTTGAAGCCGAGGAGGTTCTTGTGTTCGGCGCGCAGCGCGAAGAAGAGATCGGCGCGGGTGGCGAAGCCGTAATAGGGGCTGTTGTAGATGACGGCAGGGATTTCAGGCGCGGCGGACAGGATGGCCTTGAAATGCGCCTTCTGGGCGGCGATGACCGAACCGCGCGACAGGACGCGCGGAATGACCATCAGACCCTTGGCGCCAACCTTCTGGGCGTGCGCGGCGTGCGCAACGGCAGATGCCGTGTTGACCGCACCAGTGCCGACGATGACGGGAATGCCGGCCTTCACCAGACGCTCCACACCTTCCATGCGCTCACCATCCGTCAGGAGCGGCCAGTCGCCCATCGAACCGCAATAAACGACGGCGGACATGCCATCGGCGATCAGTTCCTTGCCCTTGCGGACAAGCGCATCGAAATCGGGGGTGCGATCTTCCTTGCAGGGGGTCATCAAGGCGGGGATCACGCCGGAAAAAATGCTGGCCGTCATTACTAGCTCCTAAGGCACATGTTTCTCAGGAATGGACGCACCTCCGCGCCACCCTTTCAACAGGGACATTACAATCTTGTATTTTATTTGTCGACAAGAAATCGACAAGCTACAGATTTATTTCCAGCCGTTCGTTTCGCACCAGCAGTTTCTGCACCTGCCGCACGATCTGCTCTGCATGTTCCCGCGCCAGCCTTTCGGAAAGAGCGATGTCACGCGCGGCAATCGCGGCGATGATCTCATCATGATCGTCGACGAAGCGCTTCGGCAGGCGATCGTCATAGGACTGGTAATAAAGCCTGAGGATACGGCGTCCTTCATCCAGCAGGCGCTTGAACAGGCTGGTGAAATAGGGGTTACGCCCGGCTTCGGCGATGGACAGATGAAGTGCGGCATTGGTGGAGATCATCGCCAGCGCATTCTGCTCTTCGACGGCGATGGCGAATTCCGCGTTATGGGCGCGGATTCCAGCAAGATCTTCCGGACGATGATATTGCGCGGCAAGCTGGGTGGTTACCCGGTACATCAGGACCAGCGCATCGAAATAGGTGTGCATGTTGAGGAAATCGAT
>QFOL01000533.1 GCA_003241215.1 Agrobacterium fabrum | reverse complement strand
CGTGTCGGGCGAGGGCGTTCAGCAGGCGCTTCTGAAGATCATGGAAGGCACGGTCGCTTCCGTTCCGCCGCAGGGCGGCCGCAAGCATCCGCAGCAGGAATTCCTGCAGGTGGATACGACCAACATCCTGTTCATCTGCGGCGGCGCCTTTGCCGGCCTCGACAAGATCATCTCGGCCCGTGGTGAAAAGACCTCGATCGGCTTTGGTGCAACCGTCAAGGCGGAAGACGATCGCCGCGTCGGCGAGGTGCTGCGCGAGCTGGAGCCCGAAGACTTGGTGAAGTTCGGTCTCATCCCGGAATTCATCGGCCGTCTGCCCGTTCTGGCAACGCTGGAAGACCTTGATGAAGACGCGCTGATCCAGATCCTGTCCGAGCCGAAGAACGCGCTGGTCAAGCAGTATCAGCGCCTGTTCGAGATGGAAGATGTGGAACTGACCTTCCACGAGGACGCGCTGCGCGAAATCGCCCGCAAGGCGATCACCCGCAAGACCGGCGCCCGCGGCCTGCGCTCGATCATGGAAAAGATCCTGCTGGATACCATGTTCGAACTGCCGACGCTCGAAGGCGTGCGTGAAGTGGTCATCTCCGACGAGGTCGTCAGCGGCCTTGCACGTCCGCTCTACATCTATGCGGATCGTCAGGAAGAAAAGACCAACGTTTCGGCCTGACCGGTTCGAGAAGAACAAAGCCCCTCGCAGTAAAGGCTGCGGGGGGCTTTTCTTTATGCGTCGTCTGCCTGGTATTCCGGGCATATCCGATAAAACGGAAGCGTTTCGCCTCCGAACATACGTAGAAACAGAGAGATGGAGTGTCTTCGCCTTTTGTCGAAGAGCAAAGGGGCTCCCGTCAATATTTCGGTATCTCGATGAACCCTGTAACCGCGATCCTTGTTCATGTTTCCGATCCCGCCGAGGGATTGCTCTGGTACGGCAAGGCGTTTCCGCAGGCCGTCCCATCTGTCAGCCTCCCGTCCGGCTTCGAATTTCTGCGGATCGGCGATATCCAGCTGGAAATCGTTCCCGCCGATGAAAAGGTTGAGAGCGGGGCGGCCGGGTCCGTCGTCTATTGGTGGACGGATGATTTCGGGCAGTCCCTGGCGCATCTGCGTGAAGCGGGCGGTGTTCTCTATCGCGGCCCGATGAAAATCGATGAGGAACTCTGGATGTGCCAGTTCCGCGATCCCTGGGGCAACTGCATCGGCATTCGCGGGCCCATGGTCGCGGAGGTGCTGTAACGTTCCTGGATGTTCGAAGCATCCCCGTAAGTTACATTTCCGACAATCAGGTGGAGGAAAGCTCCGTCCGCCATTTTGCGTTTGGAGCGGATTGCGCTTTGCTGATAAAGTCTTACAACTGATTTGCAGCGCGATATGACGGAAATGTGAATTCCCGTCGGCGACCCGGTTCCCATGTCATTGGGGATAACCGGAAATGTCGGGAGTACTAGCCGGCGCTGGGTTTTGTTGAATTTCACGGTCTTGCCGCTCAGCGGGGCCGTCTGTTCCGGCGACTTGAAATCGGTGTTTCGAAACTCCACTTTCAGTCTCGAGAAATGAATGTGCCGGATGCCCCAAGCTGTCCGGCAAAGTGTCCCGAAAGGGACCAGGAAAGGAAATGATATGACGAACATCACGTCTGCGGCATCTGGCGGTACCTATCCGGTACTTCCCCTGCGCGACATTGTCGTTTTCCCGCATATGATCG
>QFOL01000532.1 GCA_003241215.1 Agrobacterium fabrum | reverse complement strand
TATCTGAAAATCAATGGCCAATGGCGGGATCATATGATGTTTTCCCTTCTTGCCGACAAGCAAAGCTCCGGCGGAACGAAGTACGATACATGACCTACACTCACTCTGCGCCGTGCCTTGCGAAACGTCTGGCGGCAATCGCGCTGGCTGCGCCGTTTTTTCTGCTGTTCCTGCTTTTTTCGTCCTATTCCTACGCTTTCGAACCGGTGAAGATTTCCCGTGACGACACGGCGCTCGATCTCACCGCGACCACCGACATCTACGCCAACCAGGGCGAAGCCTTTCAGGTTTCGACCGCGCCCGGCCCTGACGGCATTCGCCGCCGCATCGAGGTGCGCGCCAGCTCCGATGACCATCAGGGCGACTGGGCCGTGTTTGCGCTCGCCAACGTTTCCGAAGAGCAGCTGGAGCGCGTGATCGTCGCGCCGCATTTCCGCCTCGTCAATTCCAAGCTGTTCTGGCCCGATCTCGGCTCGCAGCGCATCATGGCGATCACGCCGAGCGAAGGCTTCGCGCTTGACCGGCAGCCGAGCCCGGATGCCGACGTGTTCCGCATCACCCTCAATCCCGGCTCCGTCATCACCTTCGTCGCCGAGCTTTCGACGCCGCAGCTGCCGCAGCTTTATCTGTGGGAGCCGGAGGCCTACAAGGACACGATCAACGCGTTCACGCTCTATCGCGGCATCGTGCTCGGCATTGCCGGCCTGCTGGCCGTGCTGCTCACCATCCTGTTCGTGGTCAAGGGAACCTCCGTCCTGCCGGCCTCGGCCGCGCTCGCCTGGGCGGTGCTGGCCTATATATGCGTCGATTTCGGTTTCCTCGAAAAGCTCATCACGGTCACCTCAAGCGATCAGCGAATATGGAGGGCGGGCGCGGAAGTGGCGCTCGCCTCCAGCTTCGTCGTCTTCCTCTTTACCTATCTCAACCTCAACCGATGGCACGCGCATCTGGGTTATGCGACCTTTGCCTGGGTGGTTGGGCTGGCGCTGCTGTTCGGTGTAGCGATCTATGACCCTTCGGTTGCGTCGGGTATCGCGCGTGTTTCCTTCGCGCTGACGGCGACGGCGGGCATCGCGCTTATCATCTATCTCGGTTTCAACAAATACGACCGCGCCATTCTGCTGGTTCCCTCCTGGGCTCTGATCCTCGTCTGGCTGTTCGGCAGCTGGCTGACGGTGACGGGACAGCTCGACAACGACATCGTGCAGCCTGCCCTTGGTGGCGGGTTGGTTCTGATTGTCCTTCTGATCGGCTTCACCGTCATCCAGCACGCCTTTGCCGGCAGCGCCTATCAGCAGGGGCTATTCTCCGATCTCGAACGCCAATCCCTCGCACTGACGGGCAGCGGCGATACCGTGTGGGACTGGGATGTGACGCGCGACCGTATCGTCACCACGCCTGACATTTCCAACCGGCTGGGCCTGGAACCCGGCACCATGCATGGCGCTGCGCGCAACTGGCTGCCGCGCCTGCATCCTGACGATCGCGACCGGTTCAAGGCGACGCTCGACGTGCTGCTCGACCATCGCAAGGGTCGCCTCAACCACGAATTCCGCATTCGCGCCGAGGACGGGCACTTCCACTGGCTGCAAATCCGGGCGCGGCCGGTTCTCGGCTCCAACGGCGAAATCATCCGCTGCGTCGGCACCATCACCGATATTACAGAGCAGAGAAATTCGGTCGAGCGGCTGCTGCAGGACGCGATGAACGAC
>QFOL01000531.1 GCA_003241215.1 Agrobacterium fabrum | reverse complement strand
GGGGACCGGCTTGTATCCGTCCAGCCAGATGTACTCGAGTTTGAACTTAGTCATTACGAACCTCTCATAGGTAACAATGCGAAGCCTTGAGGCCTCCCGTGGCTTTGGCCACCGAAGCGCATTCGCGTTCAAGGGCTGACCCCTTAGATGCATGCCGCGTGCCAGATTGGCGATATCAGGCGATTTTTTCGAAAAATCTTTCAGGGCCCCTGGCGGGCAGAGGCTTGGATATCGTCCGTGCACGGTTTCGCTGCACCGCAGCAGGCAAATTCACCCCTCATGTTTCATCATTGAATCCTGATAGATAGCCGACGTCTTCGCGGCAAAGACCCTGCTGCGATGCAATGATTTCGATTGCGCGCGAGGGATCGGCATTTGCCCCAAAAACCGGCGCTTTCGGAATGGTTTTTCTTGTAGATGAGACGATTAATGCCTATATTTTTCGCAAGGTGATTTTTTTTTAATCAAACGGAGCGAATCTGGCCTTTGCGGGTTAGCTCCAGACATAAAGTGCTTCGATGCAAACAGAGTGAGATGATCGAAATGGCAACTGGCATTCATCGCGAGACGGCAACGATCTATCAATTCCCGGTCGGCGGGCGCGCGGGTCTTTCGAAGTTCCGCAACAGCAGCCTCAGCGACCTCGAGCGTCAGGCGCAGGAGCCGCATATCGATTTCGGTTCGTGGTATCACGACGATGCGATCCGCGACGAAGAGCGGAACGACAAGCCGCATTCCTGATGTGAGACCGCGCCGTGCATTTCTTCTCCCCGCCGGGGAGAAGGTGGCCCGAAGGGTCGGATGAGGGGGCAACCCTTCCGTATATCGCGGCGCTCGCCCCCTCATCCCGCTGCCGCGGACTTCTCCCCGGCGGGGAGAAGAAACAAGCTGAGGCCTCGTGCTTTACAGACAAGCACCTTCAGGTTCAGCTTATTCCCCCGCATGCATCTTTCGCCACCCCGCCTACGTCAATTGACGTATACGGTTTCGCTCTCACGAGATCGATAGTCCCTCCCAGCAGCGGCCGCAGATGCCGCTGAGCCTCCACGAGAGGCCAACAAGGAGAGGGGTTCTTCCGATGATATTCCGCAAGACGCTTAGTGCCGCGCTGCTTGGCGCGATCCTGTCCACCACCGCCTTCCATGGCGCTTTTGCCGCTGACGACACCATTAAGGTCGGCGTGCTGCATTCGCTGTCCGGCACCATGGCCATTTCAGAGACGACGCTGAAGGACGCAATGCTGATGCTCATCGACGAGCAGAACAAGAAGGGCGGCGTGCTCGGCAAGAAACTCGAAGCCGTGGTGGTCGATCCGGCTTCCGACTGGCCGCTCTTTGCCGAAAAGGCCCGCCAGCTGATTTCGCAGGACAAGGTCGCCGCCGTTTTCGGCTGCTGGACGTCTTCCTCGCGCAAATCCGTTCTGCCGGTCTTCGAGGAACTGAATTCGATCCTGTTCTATCCGGTTCAGTATGAAGGTGAAGAATCCTCGCGCAATATCTTCTACACGGGTGCAGCGCCGAACCAGCAGGCCATTCCGGCCGTAGACTACCTCGCCAGCACCGAAGGTGTTGAGCGCTGGGTTCTGGCCGGCACGGACTATGTCTATCCGCAGACCACCAACAAAATCCTGAAGGCCTACCTGATGTCGAAGGGCGTCAAGGAAGAGGACATCATGATCAACTACACGCCGTTCGGTCATTCCGACTGGCAGACGATCGTGTCC
>QFOL01000530.1 GCA_003241215.1 Agrobacterium fabrum | reverse complement strand
TGGTCGGTGCCCGGAGGCGCGTCTTTCCGTCTAAAGGAGATAACAAGTCTGTGTTCGGAATTTGATGCTAATGGATTTTTTGTAAGGCACATTGCCCATGACCGTCTATGCGATTTCTTGCGCGAGCGGCCGATCAACGTCCGGGCAATATTAACGGTTGCATAAAAAAGCAACAAATGTGCCGAAGGCCATGTGTTGAGAGCATGGGTTTCACCCGGGCATGTATTGGGATTTGCGCCGGCGACAGTCTTTTCTTATGTGTTTCTTATGACTTGGCGTGATGAGACAGGAACGTTAAGAACAGCCACGTCTGTAACAGAATATAAAATTTTTTTGCATCGCAGCAAGATTGTGGCAATGCATATAAAATTTGACATATCCGTAGGGATTTTTTTGCCTGACATTGCCAGGCCGCCAAGAAAAAGCGATGGAAAAATTGCTAAAGGGGCGCAAACACGGCAAAAGAGTGGCAAGAAACTGCATTCTAGTCATGGCAGCCGCGCAAAATTGCCGTAGCTGTTGGCCATTTTTTACCGAATTGCCCCGACTTGACCGTTCCAAGAGCGTTAGGCGGCGCAAAAACCGCTGGAATCAGAAGGTTGGCGGTGTGCAGGCGCTGATGACCTCGCAGGGCACGGGACCGACGCAACGGAAACGATGCGGCCTGCGGCTTTCGAAATAATAGGCGTCGCCCGGCCCGAGCACCCGCCTCTCTTCATCGACCGTCACTTCCAGCCGTCCGGAGAGGATGATTCCTCCCTCCTCGCCATCGTGAACCAGCGGCACCTTGCCGGTGTCCGCTCCCGGCTGGTAACATTCCTTGAGGATTTGCAGGCTGCGGCCGAAGACATTCTCACCCACCTGCCGGAAGGATATCGGCCCCTTGCCGATTTCAACCAGCTCATCCGCCCGGTAAAAAGCCTTGCGGCTCGTCTCCGGCTCGAAAGCGAAAAACTCGGCAAGGCCGATCGGTATGCCGTCAAGAATGCGTTTCAGCGCACCGACGGAAGGGTTCGAGGTGTTGGATTCGATCAGCGAAATCGTCGAATTGGTGACACCGGCACGCCTTGCCAGTTCCCGCTGGGAAATATTGTGGCGCAGCCGCAAATGGCGCAAACGACCGCCTATATCCACCGACATGCGCAAGCCCCCGTTGCCCTTGTTCGAAATATCGAAAACTCGCGTTGACACCTACAGTATTTTCAATGACTTGGCCACACAGAGAAAAGGGCTTGTTCAGTCGCGAAAATAGCATTCAATCACCTGAAGCGAACAGGAGACCACCATGGACAACCCAAGCCGATCCAATTCCACCTCCCTCGACAGCTACTGGATGCCGTTTACCGCCAACCGGCAGTTCAAGGCCAATCCCCGCCTGCTGACGAGCGCCGAAGGCATGTATTACACCAGCAATGACGGTCGCCAGGTTCTCGACGGCACGGCTGGCCTTTGGTGCGTCAATGCCGGCCACGGCCGCCAGCAGATCGCGTCTGCCGTCAAGCACCAGCTTTCGACAATGGATTACGCGCCCTCCTTCCAGATGGGCCACCCGGTTGCCTTTGAATTCGCCGAGCGGCTGGCGGAAATTGCGCCCGGCCCGGAAGGTGCAAAACTCGATCGTGTCTTCTACACCGGCTCCGGATCGGAATCGGTCGATACGGCGCTGAAGATCGCCATCGCCTATCAGCGCGCCATCGGCCAGGGCACCCGCAGCCGCCTGATCGG
>QFOL01000529.1 GCA_003241215.1 Agrobacterium fabrum | reverse complement strand
GACATCTGTGCTCATGAGGCGCCTGAGAGAGAATGCGATGCTTGAAGCTGAAATCAGTGTAAATGGTGATGTCTTCGTAGAAGGTCATCACGTCGGCCAGTTGGCCGGGTTCCGGTTCACGCCGGTGCCGGGAATGGAAGGGCCGGATCAGAAGGCCGTGCAGGCTGCAGCGCAGAAGGCGCTTGCGCTCGAATTCGAGGCGCGTGCCGCGCGTCTGCATGCCAGTGGAAATGGCGATCTTGCTTTGAGCTCCGATGGTCTGGTGCGCTGGCTGGGCGAGCCGGTGGCCCGCCTTTCGGCCGGCGACAACATCATGAAGCCACGGGTGATCCTGCTTGCCGACGAGCAGCTAAGCGGCAATGCCCGCGATCACGCGCTTGCGCGGATCGAGCGTTTCGTCAACCACCAGATTGCGACCGTGCTGAAACCGCTGGACGATATTTCCCGCGCCGAAGACCTTCAGGGTCTGGCGAAGGGTCTGGCGTTCCAGCTCGTGGAAAACCTCGGTGTGCTCTTCCGCCGCGATGTTGCCGAGGACGTGAAGTCGCTCGATCAGGACGCACGTGCCTCCATGCGCCGTTACGGCGTGCGTTTCGGCGCCTATCATGTCTTCCTGCCTGCGCTTCTGAAGCCCGCTCCGGCGGAGCTTGTCACGCTGCTGTGGGCGTTGAAGAATGATGGTCTTGGCAAGCCGGGTTATGGCGATCTCATTCCGGTGCTGGCCGCAGGCCGTACCTCGGTCGTCACCGATGCCAGTTTCGAGCGCATGTTCTACAAGCTCGCGGGTTTCCGCTTCCTCGGGAAGCGTGCCGTGCGTATCGATATTCTCGAGCGCCTGGCCGATCTCATCCGTCCGCTGCTGCAGTGGAAGCCCGGCCAGCAGCCGCGTCCGGAAGGCGCTTATGACGGCCGCCGTTTCACGACGACGACCGCCATGCTTTCCATTCTCGGCGCAACGCTTGATGACATGGAAGAGATTCTGAAGGGCCTCGGTTACCGCGCCGATCAGGTGACGGCGGAAGAGGCGCAGGCCTTCCTCGCCAGCCACGCCGGCGCTTCTGCTCCGGCTGCCGGCGAAGCGGCTGCGGCTGAAGAGGAAAGCGTCGAGACCGAGGAGCACGAGCCGGCTTCAGAAGAACACGTGTCCGAGACGGCAGTTGTTGCTGAAGGCGAAGCTGCCGAGGCGCCAGTTGCGGAGGCTGCCAGCGAAGAAGCTGTCGCAGTCGAAGCCGCGCCGGAAGGCGCCGAGGCCGCCGAGCCCAAGCCTGTCCTCCTGTGGCGTCCGGGTGGGCGCAACGAAAATCAGCGCAGCGAAAACCGTCGCCCCGGCAATCGCGGTCAGGGCCGTGGTGAGGGAGCGCGCGAACAGGGCGAGCGTCGTGGTGAAGGCCGTCGCGACAATCGTGATGGTGCAAACCGCGAGGCTGCCAATCGCAGTGGCGAGGGCGAGCGCAAGCGCGATGGCGGGCGTCCGGACCGCGGCAACAACCGCAACAATGATCGTCACGATCGCGGGGAGCGCAAGGACCGGCCGGAACGCAATGACCGTGGCGGGAAGCCTCAGGGCCAGCAGCGCTTCGAAGCCAAGCCGCCGCGCAAGGAGAAGCCGCTCGATCCGGATTCACCCTTCGCAAAGCTCGCTGCCCTCAAGGAGCAGCTGAAGAAGTAAGCCTATGGGAAACAGCGAACAGCCACTGGAAAGCACGCGTCAGCGTCTGGACAAGTG
>QFOL01000117.1 GCA_003241215.1 Agrobacterium fabrum | reverse complement strand
AGTGAAGGCGTTACCGCCGCGATGCTGACTGCGAAACATACCGCGCCGCGAAAAATTGCAGTTTTTGCCATCTCTCTCCCCAATCAAGGCAATGTGATCGTCAAAAGAGTGAAGCGCTTCGCGACAAATGACAATCTGCCGCACTCTGGCACAGTTCTGCGACACTTCTCCATTTTTTACGTAAGAATTTCATGTCGCTGCCCTTGCATAATCATTTTAGGTTATTTTTCTAATCCAATTGAAGCAATCAGACATAAAATGAAACAAATTCCCACTTGGGACAGGAATTGTCGCCAAATAACCACACTCGCGGGTTTCCCGAGGAAACGCGCTTATCAGGCCGTTTTTGCTAGGTTTTTTGGCCGTCTGGAGGGCTTTCGGCCGGATATGGCGTGAAATAAACGCGCTTTCGCACGGGCATGATTCGCCGTTGCAGCGCAGCAATCAATCGAGACGAATTGTTACACCAAAACAAAAAACGCCCCGTTTGAACCGGGGCGTTTTTTGTTCCTGCAAGACCTTAAGCGGTATCAGCCTGCTTCGCTGACCCGCGCAAGCGCCGTTCTCAGGCTGGCGAGCTGCACTTCCAGCTCCGCCTTGCGTTCGCGTTCGGCGGCCACGACTTCCGGATCGGCATTGGCCACGAACTTCTCGTTCGAGAGCTTCTTGTCGATACGTTCCATTTCCGCATCCACCTTGCCGATCGCCTTTTCAAGACGCGCTTCCTCGGCCGCCAGATCGATGAGGTTGCCGAGCGGCAGGCAGACCGTCGCCTCACCGACGATGATCTGCGCGGAGCCCTTCGGCGCAACATCGGCGGCGCGGATTTCGTCCGCCCGCGCCAGGCGCCGGATGGCGGCGGCATGGCGGTCGAGCCGCGCTTCGGTGGAGGTATTGGCGCCAACGACGACAAGCGAAGCTGTGGCGCCCGGCGGCACGTTCATCTCGGCGCGCGCGGAGCGGATACCGGAAACGAGATCGATCAGCCAGTTGATTTCCGCAGCTGCGGCATCGTCGCGGAATTCCGGCACCGGCCAGTCGGTGAGGCAAAGCAGATCATCCCGCTCCTCGCCCTCGCCCGCCGTATGCGCCCACAGCTCTTCGGTCATGAAGGGCATGAAGGGATGCAGCAGCTTGTAGATCTCATCCAGAACATAGGCTGCGCAGGCCTGCGATTCCTTCTTCGCCTTTTCGTCCTCGCCGCCGAAGACGGGCTTCAGCAATTCCAGATACCAGTCGCAGAACTGGTTCCAGACGAAACGATAGAGAATGCCTGACGCATCGTTGAAGCGGAAATTCTCAAGCGCCGCCGTCACGTCGCGCGCCGTATTGGCAAGCTCGGTCAGGATCCAGCGGTTGATGGTCAGCGAAGCGGTTTCTGCAAGGAAATGCGGATCGCGCTTCACGCCGTTCATCTCGGCAAAACGCGTCGCATTCCAGAGCTTGGTGCCGAAGTTGCGATAACCGGCAATACGCGCCGGATCGAGCTTCACGTCGCGACCCTGCGCCGCCATGATGGCAAGCGTGAAACGCAGCGCATCCGCACCATATTCGTCGATCAGTTCCAGCGGATCGATGACGTTGCCCTTGGACTTCGACATCTTCTGGCCGTTCTTGTCCCGAACCAGCGCGTGGATATAGACCGTGCTGAAAGGCTCGACCGGGTTGCCGGCATCGTCCTTCATGAAATGCAGGCCCATCTGCATCATCCGCACCACCCAGAACGGGATGATGTCGAAACCTGTAACCAGCACATTGGTCGGATAATAACGCGCCAGTTCCGGCGTCTGCTCGGGCCAGCCAAGTGTCGAGAAAGGCCAGAGCGCCGACGAGAACCAGGTGTCGAGCACGTCTTCATCGCGCGTCAGGATTTCACCCGGCGCAAAGTTCTCAAGCTTCTCCTCGACCCAGGCCTTCCACGGGCCTTCATGGGCGATGTAGTGCTGGATGGCCGCCTGCAGCGCCTCTTCTTCGGTCTTTTCGACGAAAACCTGTCCGTCCGGGCCATACCATGCGGGAATCTGGTGACCCCACCACAATTGCCGCGAAATGCACCAGGGCTGGATGTTCTCCATCCACTGGAAATAGGTGTTTTCCCAGTTCTTCGGCACGAAATTGGTGCGGCCTTCACGAACCGAGGCAATCGCCGGCTGGGCCAGCGTCTTGTTGTCCACCCACCACTGGTCGGTCAGCCGCGGCTCGATCGGCACACCGCCGCGGTCGCCATGCGGCACCACGTGCTTGTGCGGCTCGATCTTGTCGAGCAGCCCGGCTTCCTCGAAGATTTCGACGATAACCTTGCGGGCGAAGAAGCGATCCTGTCCTTCCAGGCGATCCCACGCGCCATGCAGCGCGGCGGGATGGCTGAGGCCTTCGAGGAAATCCTCGTTCTCCTTGATGGTGATCGTGCCGTCGATATTCATGACGTTGATGGCGCGCAGGCCGCAGCGCCTGCCGACTTCGAAATCGTTGAAATCATGCGCCGGCGTGATCTTCACCGCGCCCGTGCCGGCCGTCGGATCGGCATAGTCATCGGCGACGATCGGGATCTTGCGGCCGACAATCGGCAGGATGACGTGCTTGCCGACGATGCCCTTGTACCGTTCATCCTTCGGGTTCACAGCAACGCCGGTATCGCCGAGCATAGTTTCGGGCCGCGTCGTGGCGACAACGATATAATCGCGGGTTTCGAACTCGGTGGGCTTGCCCTCCTCGTCGAAAGCGACCGGATATTGATAGGTGACACCCTTTTCCAGCGGATAACGGAAGTGCCAAAGGTTGCCCTTCACCTCGATCTGTTCGACTTCCATGTCGGAAATCGCAGTCTGCAGTTTCGGGTCCCAGTTGACGAGGCGCTTGTCCTTGTAAATCAGGTTCTGCTTGTAGAGGGTGACGAAGACCTCGAGAACGGCTTCGGACAGGCCCTCATCCATGGTGAAGCGCTCGCGCGACCAGTCACAGGAGGCGCCGAGACGTTTCAGCTGGTTGAAGATCAGACCGCCGGATTCGGCCTTCCATTCCCAGACCTTTTCCACGAAAGCCTCGCGGCCCATTTCGCGGCGGCCCGGAAGCTGCTGTTCCATCAGCTTGCGCTCGACCACCATCTGCGTGGCGATGCCGGCATGGTCCATGCCCGGCTGCCACAGCACGTCCTTGCCGCGCATGCGCTCGAAGCGGACCAGAATATCCTGCAGCGTGTTGTTGAGCGCGTGGCCCATATGCAGGGAGCCGGTCACATTCGGCGGCGGGATGACGATGGTGAAGGTTTCCGCGCCCGGCTTGGCGTTGGCGCCGGCACGGAAAGCGTTAGCCTCGTCCCAGGCTTTGGCGATCTTCGGTTCGACGGATGCGGAATCGTAGGTCTTTTCGAGCATTTCCTGACCTGAATTTTAGAGTTCTTGTGTGGATTTTTTAAATAAGGATGGACGGGAGAGAGTCAACAGAAACCAGCCCGCGAGACCACCATTGAGCGGACCCACGGGTGACTATGACCCCATAACACCTTCATCTTCAACAAAAAAGCCGCCCCGATGCCGGAGCGGCCCCTGTTTCGTCGCATCCGCCGCGATTGCGTGCGCGGCTGCAATGGACGTTAGCGGCGCGAACCGCGCGCCACGCGCTCGATTTCCTCGCGCACCAGACGCTCAACCAAGGTCGGCAGGTTGTCTTCCAGCCAGTCCTGCAGCATCGGGCGCAGCATTTCGGCGGCCATATCCTCGATCGAGCGCCGCTCGACGCCGTCGAAAACCTCGGCCAGTTCGCTGAACGAACGGGCGATCTGCGCACCGGCAGCGGCGGAGAGGAGATTGAGCGACAGGCCGCCTCCGATATCCGCCTCGTCTTTTGCCGGCGGTTCGGCCAGATCGAATACCGGCTTCTCGACGAGAGGCTCCAGCACGGCAATCTCGAAACGCTCCGCAGGCAGCGGCGTTTCAATCGCACCGCGCAGCGACAGCTGATCGAAGCGGCTTTCAGCCGGAGGCGCGTTTTCGATGGCGGCGGCGGCGGCGCGGTCCTCGACAGCCAACGATGCCGGTTGCTCATCGACGCTTGCGGCGGCCGCGGCCATCAACGGGCGAACATCCGTCGGCCGCTGCGGTGCGGCGCGCTCGGAAGACGATACGGAGGAAGGCTGCGATACATGCAAGGCGGAAACGGCCGGCGGCGCGGCCTCGCCGCGCTGTGCCTGCGCGGCGAATGCCTGCGGCCCCATGGCGGCGTTACGGTCGGCGGCGGCGCGCACACGGGCAGCGACATCGGCAAGCGACATGGTCTTTTCGGCGGGGCTTTCCTGCCGCTCAGCGACAGGCTTTTCAGCAGCCGGTGAAAAATCCTGCGCGGGTCGTGCGCCATAGGCCTGATTGGCGGCCGGGGGAACGCGCGCCGGCGGGCTGATGGGCTCCGCCACGAAGGCCGCTTCGCCTGCTGCCTCGTCCTCATCGTCATAGACCGGCGGCAACTGCCCGGAAAACGCACCGGCAGGCCCGGTCTCGTTGCTCTCGATGATCCGGCGGATAGACGCCAGAATCTCTTCCATGGACGGTTCACGCGCTACGCTTGGCTGAGCCATATCAATCCCCGGTTTCCACTCTTCGAGCGCCCTGCCGCATCCCTCGGACACCGGGCAAAGCGCTCCTTGACCTGTTCAATTTGCACATCGCATTGCCGACAACCGAAACCGATCGTCACACCGATGCTCTGAAACACGGTCGGCCAAAGCGCTTGAGCATTTCGCCGTCCCTGTCGCAGGATCATGCGGGGCAGAAATACGCACACCCCGAATCACCCTTAGTTTAGGTCAGCATAGCGAGGAACTAAATCACTGATTCGACAAGTTTCGTGATGATGCACAGCTTTGTGAAAAATGCTTTGGAGCACATGCTCGGCCGGCATGTCAGGCATGAAAAACGCCGGGGCGGAAAATCCACCCCGGCGCCTGAGAAAGGATCATCTTTTACCGATCAGAAAACGAATTCGGCCGCCTTGGCAAAACCCGGCAGCGGCTTGACCGATGCGTTGAAGAAGGTGGCGGCAGATGTGCTGTTGCCGTCGCGGCGGTAGACAGTGGCCTTGGCGGCGCCGCCATATCCGACAACGACGACAAGACGGCCGCCGTCACGCAGCTGGTCGGTCAGCGCCGCCGGCACTTCTTCCACCGAACCGTTGACGAAAACCAGATCGTAGGGGGCTTCGCCCGCATAGCCTTTTTCAAGATCGCCGGTAACGACGGCGACATTGTCATAACCGAGCGAAGCCAGCGTCTCGGTCGCCTCTGCCGCCAATTCCTCATCGCTTTCGAGCGAAACCACCGAGCCGGCAAGCTGCGACAGGATGGCTGCCGCATAACCGGAACCGCCGCCGACTTCCAGCACCACATCTTCCTTCGACACCGCCACAAGCTGCAGCAGCTTCGCCAGCGGCGAGGCCTTCATGACATAACGGGCCGGTCGGCCGTCGCGGGCCGGACAGATCTGCAGATCCTCGTCCACATAGGCAATCTGCCGCACGCCCGCCGGCACGAAGGCCTCGCGCGGCACGCTCAGGAACGCCTTCAGCACGGAATGCGACGTTACGTCGGTCGTGCGCAACTGGCTGTCGACCATATTGGCGCGTGCGGTTTCGAAATCCATCATATCGTATCGCCTCAATTTCACGGATGCCGGTCGGGAAGCCAGGCTCCAAAAGCTCAAAACGGCCGGGGTCCACCCTCGCCTTTGGATAATCTCATAATTGCCAAGGCGCGCGCTTTCAAGCGCGCTAAGCCGGATGCGCGGGAAAAAGCGAAAGGGTGGGGATTTTCAGAACAGCAAATGACCGCGAAGCGGCGTCAAAAACTGAAAAACCATCATGTTTGTGGAATTTTTGGAGGCCTCGCCCGGAATTGAACCGGGGTACAAGGATTTGCAGTCCTCTGCGTCACCACTCCGCCACGAGGCCTCACGCGCTCTTCAATCAAGCGATGGCGGGCATTTAGAACGAATCCATTATGGGCGCAAGAGGGTTCGTTCCGAATGTGGTGTTTTTTCGGATCGGCCGGCACGCCGCAAAGGCCGGCCTCCTAAGCGCTTAAGATTTCGAAGTTTTTTGCATCTGCCTTATATTTCAGAGGAAACAAGGCCCGCATCCGGCGTGTTTGCGCCGTTGCGGGCAATGCGGCATTTCCCGTGCCGGCCGCTCATATCCGCCCAAGCAGGACCAGGATCAGAATGATCACCAGAACCAGTCCCAGGCCACCCGACGGGCCGTAACCGTAATTATGGTAACCCCAGCTGGGCAGCGCGCCGATCAGGAAAAGAATGAGCAGGATGACGAGGATGGTGCCGAGCATGTGTAACCCTCCACTATTGGCATGTGTCCTGCCTGTTTGAATGACGAAGCGCATAAAAGGTTCCCTGGTCACGCGTCTCCGCGACAGGACGCCGAAAAGGCAAGCCGTTCCGTTTCAACGGCTTAAGCCGCAATTTCCGAACGCGCCCTTGCCGCACCGCCTCAGACGGTAATTCTCTGGCTAATTATATCGCGACGACGGGCCCGGGATGCGGATGGCGGGCCCGGCTTTTCGCTGTTCGACCAAGGTAGCGATTTATTCGAGGTGATTTCTCGGCCTATGTCTATCGGCGGTTGTCCGCCATAGTAGCGATAGTCCCCCGTACCCTGAAACTGGCGGGAGACGGAGAGATCTGGCATCACTGGCAGTGCGCCGGATCTCTCCCGCCCCTCCCCAAACCCACCAAATTCTCCTTTGCAGGCACACGGATATTTTACCGGCCGTGTACGCCTTTGCCTTGCCCTGCCGGTTTTACTCCGGTTAGACCCGGCATCGGGAGGGAGAAACGAGAATCACATGTCCGGTTTTGCGAACCTCATCCCGCTTTTCATCTTCGGCCTCCTCGTCTACTTTTTCTTTCGCTGGGTCGCGCGCGACATTCAGAATCCGAAGAGCAAATAGTCGGGGGAAAATCGCCTCCGGCCCCTTGTCCGCCGGGAACCGCCGCGCCTCCACATCGTTTTCACGGACGCACTTCGGAGGGACAGGATGAAAACGCTCGCATCATCGGCCACTATCGCGCTTGCGCTGGCACTTGCCGGATGCACGACAGGCGGACCGGCCGCTTATGTCGGCCCCGCGCCCTATGTCGAACCCATCCCCGGCAGCATTATCTACAGAGGCCAGCCGCGCACCAAGCTGACAAAATCGCCGATCGGCAGCACCTTCAAGCATGAATTCCGCATCGACGGCAGCACAAGGGCGGTGGAGACCTACCGGATCGCACCTGACCGTTCGCTGGAACTCATCGACCGGCGCATCATTCGCGAATGGCTGTTCGGCCGCGACGACTGACCGCACCGCAAGCGGGACGAACGGGCCTGTAACGGGATTGCGCATCCTGACCGCTTGGTTTAGAGCCGGGCGCAACAATCATTATGGATAGGCGATGAACACGCGCTGGCAAAAACCCGTCCTGATCGCGTTTGAAACGCCGGGCGACTATACGAGCATCGAAACCACGCAGGCGGCCTCCTGGGCGCTGATCGAGGACTGGCCGACAGAAGATGGCGAGGCGCTGGACAAGGCGCTTTTGATCTGCGCCGCCGTTGATGCCGGCCGGAAAAAGCCGGAAGATGCGCGCAAGGCCTTCATCGCCGCCGCAATCGAGGCGGGGCTCGATATCAAGGCCTGACAGAAATGGGCCACGCAAAAGGACGCCCTGAGACACAAGGTCTTCAGGAACACGGGTTCGATGGATCGCAACAGATGGAAGCTTCCGGAAACATGAAAAAAGCGCTGTTCATTTTTCTCCTCGCCTGCCTGGCGATCGGGCTTCTCGGCCACCTCGTGGTGGCCTTCGTCGTCACCGGCTGAAGGGCCGAAATCGCGTCCGCCGGAAAGCGGAACGGCAAGGCATTAAAAATCTCTAAATTTCATTCTTCTGTTATGGAACCGCGATAACCCTTTTCCGTTCTCTTTTAGATCAACCAGGGAGGATTGAAATGCGTGACGGATTGAACGGTTTTCTGGAAATTTCCATGCTCGGCTTCGTGGTCGCAAGCTGCCTTTTCATGGTCAACCTGCCGATCTGACCTTTTCAAAAAGTCCTTGCCTGACGGCGCCGGCGGCCTGATACGCCGGAACGGAAAATGCGGCCTTTTGGGCCGCATTTCTTTTCGATGAGGCTTCAGGTCAGGCCGAAAGCTTGGCGGCGATCTTCGCCACATGCGCGCCCTGGAAGCGTGCGCCCTCCAGTTCGATTTCGGAAGGCTGACGCGAGCCGTCGCCATCGGTGATGGTGGAGGCGCCATAGGGCGAGCCGCCCTTGATTTCGTCGACGCCCATCTGGCCCTGGAAGGCATAGGGCAGACCGACGACAGCCATGCCGTGGTGCAGGAAGGTGGGGATGAAGCCGAGGATCGTGGATTCCTGGCCGCCATGCTGGGTTGCCGACGAGGTGAAGGCCGAGCCGACCTTGCCGACCAGCTTGCCACCAAACCACAGGCCGCCGGTCTGGTCCCAGAAATTGCGCATCTGCGATGCGACCGTGCCGAAACGCGTGCCGGCGCCGACGATGATCGCATCATATTCGGCAAGCTCATCCACCGTCGCCACCGGAGCCGGCTGGTCGAGCTTGAAGTGGGAGGACTTGGCGACCTCTTCCGGAACGAGTTCGGGAACACGCTTGACCACGGCTTCCGCGCCGGTGGATTTCACGCCTTCGGCAACCGCATAGGCCATTTTTTCGATATGGCCGTAAGAGGAGTAATAAAGTACCAGAACCTTCGTCATTCTCTTGGTTTCCTTTGCTGGAACTGTTTCCGGCGTACCGGCCAGAAGTTTTTTCAAAAACTCGATGATCATCGGCGTTGACCCGTCAAATGTGTGTGAAGAAAACCTAGCCGACGGGCCCTTGTCCCGCCAGCCGGAGATTGGCATACGCACTGTTCACGATGAGTGAACGGAGAACCCGAACGTCAACCATTTACAAAAAGACATTTTTTCAAAAGCGCTTTGCATTCCCCGGGCGCGGGGCTAACGTCTGATAAAACAGATGACGAGTGCACCCATGTCCAGCCCCTCCTCCACCTCCTCCGTTGTCACCGCCGCCATGCTCGCCATCGGCGACGAGCTGCTCTCGGGCCGCACCAAGGACAAGAATATCGGCCACCTCGCGGATGTCCTCACCATGTCGGGCATTGACCTCAAGGAAGTGCGCATCGTCGCCGACGAGGAGGAGGCCATCGTGGAGGCGCTGAACGCGCTGCGCAGCCGTTATGATTATGTCTTCACATCCGGCGGCATCGGCCCCACCCATGACGATATTACCGCGGATGCGGTCTCGGCGGCGTTCGGCCTGCCCTGCGAACACGATGCCGAGGCGCTGCGCCTGCTTGGCGACATGTACCGTGTGCGGGAGATGGAGTTCACCGACGCGCGCAAGCGCATGGCGCGCATGCCGAGGGGTGCGGCCCACATCGCCAATCCCGTTTCCGTCGCCCCCGGCTTCGTCATCGGCAATGTCCATGTCATGGCCGGCGTGCCGCAGGTGTTTCAGGCCATGCTCGACAATGTCATGCCGACCCTGCGCACCGGTGCGAAGGTCATGTCGCAGGCGGTGCGTTCACCCTATGGCGAAGGCGATATCGGCACGCCGCTGACGGCCATCCAGAAAGCCCATCCCGAAACCAGCATCGGCTCCTATCCCAAATATGACGGGCAGCGCTTTTCGACCGAGATCGTCGTGCGCGCCCGGGACGCCGGCGTGCTGAAGGCGGCGACCGACGCGGTTGCCGCCATGATCGAGACCATCGGCCAGGAAAAAAGACTGGCGGCCGGCAAGGGCGATGCAACCGCCTGAGTGAGAAAAGGCTTTAGACGAAAAGGTTTGACCAAAATCAAGGTGGCCATCGGCAAAGACGGCCACTCTCCCCCTAGAAACGACATGTCACCGAGGAGAGAGAAATGGGTTACAAGACGATACTGGCGGTGGTCGACAATGTTTCGAACACGCAGAAGCTCGGCGAATTCGTGGTGAGCCTTGCCGATCAGTTTTCCTCGCATGTGATCGGCCTGCACATGGAAACGCTGGCCGCGGTTCCCCTCGTCGCGCCGATGGAAATTCCCGACCCCGCCACCGTGCAGGCGCTGCAGGATGTTGCGCATAAGGAAACGACCGATGTCGGCACCCTTTTCGAGCGCACATTGTCCGCCAATGGCATCTCGCATGAATGGCGCAGCTTCGTCACCTCGGTGGGTTACGCTTCCGCATCGGCGATCGACAGCGCCCGCTGCGCCGATCTCATCGTCGCCCGCCAGAGCAGCGCCTCGGCACTGTCTGACAGCCGCTCGGACATCGATGGTTTCCTTTATGAAAGCGGCCGCCCCGTTCTCCTCGTGCCGCATGTGCTGACGGTGGCCAAGCCGATCAAGCGCGTCCTGATCGCCTGGAATGGCTCGCGCGAGGCGACCCGCGCCACCTTCGACGCCCTGCCCTTCCTGAAGGCAGCCGACAGCGTCGAGATATTCTCCGTCGATCAGGCCGAGAGCGAAACGCAGTCTTCGGGCCTCGCGGGCACGGAACTGGCCGCGACGCTCGCCCGCCACGGTGTGAATGTCACCGTCACATCGCAGGAAAAGATCGCCGGTATCTCGCCGCAGGCCGCTATCGAGAACCGCCTGTCCGATAACAGCATCGACCTTCTGGTCATGGGCGCTTACGGCCATTCCCGCTGGTGGGAGCTGCTGTTCGGCGGCGTCACCCGCACGCTGCTCGATTCCATGACGGCGATGACGCTGCTGTCGCGTTAAATGTGAATGCGGCGCAAACAGCGCGCCGCAAACCCCGCCATCTCGGTTAAAATGAGCGTCTGCCCCTTGTTTTTTCTCCCCGCCGGGGAGAAGTCCGCGGCAGCGGGATGAGGGGGCGAGCGCCGCGATATACGGAGGGGTTGCCCCCTCATCCGACCCTTCGGGCCACCTTCTCCCCGGCGGGGAGAAGAAACAGGCCGCAGACTCGCGTTTCCTGCGGATTGGCCTCACGGACTCTGAGCGCAAAGCTTGCCTTTTTGCCGGTCTTGCGGCTATTAGCCAAAGCCATCGACAATTTTGACCAGATGGTAGACGACATGTCCCTTCCCGATAA
>QFOL01000116.1 GCA_003241215.1 Agrobacterium fabrum | reverse complement strand
AAGGAGGCTTCGCATGGATATTTCCTGCTTCTGGCGCAATCGTCAGCTCTGCCACCTTTTTGCCCTGCGGACACGTTTGCAGGGCTGACCGGAACACCAACACTCTGGTTTGCCCAAAAGGCCGCGCAGAATGCAGCTTGTCTGCCGTTGCGCATGTTTTCACGACGGATCACCCCGAACCGAAACCCCGTACTGCATAATCGCAGACCACGGTTCGTCGCGGGTCCGTCCTGCCAGAGACGACTTCATGACCATCATCACGCTTCGAAACCTCGGAATCATTCTGGGCAAGCCGCTTTTTTCCAACCTTAGCCTCACCATAAATGCGGGGGACCGCATCGGCATCGTCGCCGCCAATGGCTGCGGCAAATCCACCCTGCTCAGCTGCCTGAGCGGAGACATGGAGCCTACCAGCGGCGACATTACCCGGCTGCGCGGGCTGACGCAGTCCATCGTCCACCAGCACCTGCCCTCGCCGCTGATGGAACGGACGATGCGGGATGCCGTGCTTTCCGCCCTGCCGGCGGATGCGATCGACAGCGAAAGCTGGCGCGCCGACATTATCTTCGACGCCATGCTGGTGCCGGAACCGTTCCGCGAGCGCCGCCTGAAGGAACTGAGCGGCGGCTGGCAGAGGCTTGCCATGCTGGCGCGGGCATGGATCACCGAGCCTGATGTCCTGCTGCTCGACGAGCCGACCAACCATCTCGACCTCGAAAAGATCAACGTGCTGGAAAACTGGCTCGGCGAATTGCCGCGCGATACGGCTGTCATCATCGTCAGCCATGACCGCGCCTTTCTCGACAATGTCACCCGGACCACGCTGTTCCTGCGACCGGAAAATTCGGCGCTGTTCCGTCTGCCCTATGGCCATGCGCGTTCGGCGCTGGAAGAGGAGGACGCCGCCGATGAGCGGCGTTTCCAGCGCGATATGAAAACCGCGCAGCAATTGCGCCGGCAGGCCGCCAAACTCAACAATATCGGCATCAATTCCGGCAGCGATCTTCTGACCGTCAAGACCAAGCAATTGCGTGAGCGTGCGGAAAGGATCGAAGAGAAGGCGCGGCCCGCCCATATCGAGCGATCCGCCGGCAAGATCCAGCTTGCCAATCGCGGCACCCATGCCAAGGTTCTTGTCACTCTGGAAGATGTGCCGGTCTCGACGCCGGACGGAACAGTGCTGTTCCGCACCGGCCGGCAATTTGTCCGCCAGGGGGACCGCATCGTCATTCTCGGCCGCAACGGCGTCGGCAAGACACGGCTGATGTCGCTTCTGCAGGCGGCCGTATCGGGCGCCGGCCAGATGCAGGAGGGCATCAAGGCCACGCCCTCGCTGGTGGCGGGATATGTCGATCAGTCGCTTGCCGAAATCGACAACGACAGCACGCCTGCTGCATTCCTGTCCCGCCGCTTCGACATTGGCGACCAGCGCATCCATGGCCTGCTCGCCGGCGCCGGTATCGACATGGAAATGCAGAAGCGCCGCATCGCGACGCTTTCCGGCGGGCAGAAGGCCCGGCTTGCCATGCTGGTGCTGCGGCTGGCGGAGCCGAATTTCTACCTGCTGGATGAGCCCACCAACCATCTGGATATTGACGGGCAGGAAGCGCTGGAGGCGGAAATCGTCAGCCGCGAGGCGAGCTGCGTCTTCGTCTCGCATGACAGGAGTTTCGTGCGGGCTGTTGGAAACCGCTTCTGGCTGATCGACAGGCGTAAACTGGTGGAAGTCGACGATCCCGAGGCGTTTTTCGCCTCGGCCTGATGGTTTTGAGAAGCAAACGCCCGTCAGCCCAACAGGCTGGCGAGGCGTGGATCGCCGGCGAAATCCGAAACCGCAAACCCCGTTCTGCGCAGCGGAAATTCGCAGAGCGCCTGCACGCCCGTCTTTGACAGGCGGATGCGCCAGCTCATCCGTTCCACCGGCGCTTTTTCGGCAAAGGCCTTTGGCGACAGGATCGCGATGTTGAGGCCGCCTTCGGGATCGCGCACCGAGCGGTAAAGGATCGCCTCGACCTTGGCCAGCCGCGCCTGCTCGGCCAGCGTCTGGCACGGCTCGTAATTCTGCAGATCGGTCCAAAGCGCCTCGTCGCGGCTCAGCTCCGGCTTTGTCAAATCCAGCGCCGCATCGGTGGCGATACGGGCGGCGAAGGCGGAATAGTCGGCGGGATTAGCGGGCAGCGGCGTGCCCGGCGATTCCGCATAAAACAGCAGCCGGTAAAAGGCCATTTCGGCCAGCGCCGTCTCCACCTTCTGGGCGGCGTAATAAACGCCTTCGGTATAGCCCGCGCGGCGGAAACGCGAACCATGCGGATAGGCGGCTCCATACCGGAAGGGCGTGGCGAGAAGATAATCGAAACCGGCGCATTCCGGCGGAAACGGCCGCTTGCTCGCCTCCAGAATATCTTCCAGCAGCGATTGCTCCTCCACCGTATCCACCAGTTTCATGGTGGAAACCTGATGCTGCGCTTCCACCAGCCGCCAGTATTTTCCCGATGCGGCGCGTTTTTCAGACAGGAGCGCGTCGGGCGTCCAGATAGGAGAGGACATCGATCAATCCGGTAATGGTGGTCAGCTTTTCGGCAGGCACGGCGTCAAGCGCCGTATTGTGGTTGCGCAGCCAGTTTTTTGCCACGGCCTCATCGCCGCCGGCAATCGCATCCAGCGAGCGGAAAACCCGGATCAGCAGCACCGCGAGTTCGAAGGATTTGGCGCCCGGTTCCAGCAGGAAATCGAGCCGCTTCATGCGCGATACCGTGGGGGCGGAAACGCCGAGAATATCGGCCGTGCGAGCGGCATTCAGGCCCAGCCGCTCGGCGGCGGCGATGACGGCCTTGGTGACGACCCTGCCCTGCGATGCCGGATCCATGGCGGTCTTGGCGTGAATATTCATGGCACTTATCCTTTCCTTGGAAAGAATATAGCATTTTTCTTTCTGAAAACAAGAAGGCCGGGATGAACCCGGCCCATTGCCTGCATGGAATGCGCAGGGAAGCTGGATCAGGCCACCGAGACCGGCACTTCCGTGGAGGTGCGCATGGCGTGGCTGTAAGGGCAGACGATGTGAGCGGCGGCAACCAGCTTTTCGGCGACTTCGCACTCGACGCCCGGAATATTGGCCTTCAGCGATACTTCGATGCCGAAACCGCCGCCGTCTTCGCGCGGGCCGATGCCGACAGTCGCCGTCACAGTCGTGTCTTCAGGAATCTTTACCTTTTCCTTGCCGGCGACGAATTTCAGCGCGCCCAGGAAGCAGGCGGAATAACCTGCTGCGAAAAGCTGTTCCGGATTGGTGCCACGGGCGCCATCACCGCCCAGTTCCTTCGGAACGGTGAGCGTTACGTCGAGAACGCCGTCTTCCGACTTGGCGTTGCCAGCGCGGCCACCGGTGGCGGATGCTTTGGTCGTGTAGAGAATGGGCATGGCATTTACTCCCTTCGGGTTGGTGTTGGCGTCCTTATATCGCGCAATTCAATTGTGCGCAATATAATTTTGCACATTGAATGCGAATTTGTTTTTTGCGATAATTTTCACGAAATTTCGCCGCGCATCCATGCGGCAGGAACCGAAAGCGGGGGCTGATTGTTCCCTCCCCGGTTGATTTTGGAGCAGGAAAATGGACGCAGAGGGCGACGAGAAGACGATGGAAAGCCTGTTGAGGCTGGACCAGCAGATATGTTTTGCCCTTTATGGCGCGGCGCACGCCTTCACACGCGCCTACAAGCCGCTGCTCGACCCTATCGGGCTGACCTATCCGCAATATCTTGTCATGATGGCGTTATGGGAAAAGGAGACATCCACCGTCAAGGCGCTCGGCGAAATGCTGGGGCTTGATTCCGGCACGCTGTCGCCGCTGCTGAAGAGGCTGGAACATGCCGGACTGATTACCCGCAAGCGCGGCACGGTGGATGAGCGGCAGGTGCTGGTGGCCCTGACGCCGAAGGGCGCGAACCTCAAAAAAGAGGGCGTCAAGATCATGGCGGCGATCGGCAGCGCCACCGGCTGCGGGCTGGAAGAGCTGGTGCAGATTCGCGACCGGGTGAATGCGCTGAAGGACAGTCTCAGCCGGCCGTAACCCTCCGGCAAGTCACAAGGGCTGACAATCTCTCTGCCGTCATGCTCGGGCCTGTCCCGAGCATCTGCAACGTATTGATTTAGTGCGACGTGATTAGATCCTCGGGACGAGCCCGAGGATGACGTCGAGTATGGGGACAGGTTTTCCTTAAATTAAAGGCGGCACAGGGCCGCCTTTTTACGCGAAGGAGGCTCGGCTTATTGCCAGACCACCACACGCGCCTTCTGCGGCACGCGGTCATAGAGGTCGATGACATCCTGGTTCATCAGGCGCACGCAGCCGGAGGAGACGGCCTTGCCGATGGAGTTCCATTCCGGCGAACCGTGCAGGCGGTAGAGCGTGTCCTTGCCGTTCTGGAAGATATAAAGGGCGCGCGCACCGAGCGGGTTCTTCAGGCCCGGCGGCATGCCGCCATTCTTGGAGGAATATTTGACCAGTTCCGGCTGGCGGGCGACCATTTCATCCGGCGGGGTCCATTTCGGCCATTTCTGACGCCACTGGATGACACCCTCGCCCGACCAGGCGAAACCTTCGCGGCCGATGCCGACGCCGTAACGCATGGCGCTGCCGCCCTGCTCCACCACGTAGAGGAAGCGCGAGCGCGTATCGACAACGACGGTGCCGGGGCGCTCGCCGGTCGGATCGACGACCCGCTGGCGATAATAACGCCGGTCGATTTTCTGATAGGGCACGGCGGGAATGACGTAACCGCCATCCTCAACCGAGCCGTACATGACGGCCAGTTCGGCATCGCTGACGCCCGGCGAGAACATCTGGCGGAAATCGCTGCCGATGGCGCTCGCCTGCTGGCGAATGGCGTCTCCCGTGCCTGAAGAGGCGCAGCCTGCGAGAAGCGAAGCGGAGGAGATGCCGAGAAGGGAAAGGAAGGTACGTCTGGAAAGATCTGTGTCGGTGCTTGTCATAAGGCCGGTTTGTCCCACATTTCGAACGGCTATATCGCCGTTGTACGTCATTTGTTCCGTATCATGCGTATTGCGAAAATAGTTAACCGACCGCTAAAAGCCAGTCACAAGGCGGTGGCGAACCGGCGCCCGCATCTCTTTCTTTCAGAACGTGGTCAGATAACCACAATCTGCGCACCCTGCGGCACACGTTCGTAAAGGTCGATCACGTCCTGATTGAGCATGCGCACACAGCCTGATGACGTCGCCTTGCCGACGGACTGCCAGTCCGGCGTACCGTGCACGCGGTAAAGTGTGTCCTTGCCGTCCTTGAAGATATAAAGCGCACGCGCACCGAGCGGATTGTTGAGACCGGGCGTCATGCCGCCATTGGCGGCCGAGATGGAGGTGAGCTCCGGCTGGCGCTTGACCATTTCATCCGGCGGCGTCCAGCGCGGCCATTTCGCCTTCCACTGGATCTTGCCGCGGCCCGACCATGCATAACCGTCACGCCCGAGGCCGACGCCGTAACGGATCGCCTTGCCGCCGGGCTGCACGAGATAGAGAAAATGCTGCCTGGTATCGACCACGATGGTGCCGGGCGCTTCCGCCGTCTGGTAGCTCACTTCCTGCCTGAGATAACGCGGATCGATACGGCCATAGGGAATGGCCGGAAGCGACCGGTCCTCGTCGCGGATCGGGCCATACATCACCCGGTGCAGCGGGTTGGAAACCGGCAGGCCATAGGTCACCATCCGGCCCGGGGCAAGCGGCGCAGCCTGCCCCGACGCCCTCGGCGCGTTCAGGCCCTGCCCGCGCACGGGCGGGCCATATTCCTGATGGAACCGCGTCCTGAACAGATCCGGCGGACGCGTCGAAAGCTGGCCCGGCTGCGGCGGCAGTTCCGGCTGGCGATTGGAGCTGACGGAATTGAAATTGAATACCGGCGCCGTTTCCCGGACGAAAACATCCGGATCCATCCGGGTCGTGTCCGTCACGAAAAGGCAGCCGCTCAGGAGCGGCAGTGCCGCAAGGCCCGCCAGAGAGGCCGCCCGGCGACCGTTTTTCAAAAGGAGTACTGTCATCTGAACCGCTTCATGGAATCCAATCTGCCGCCATGATGAACCGTGCGGCTGGCGCGAAGCTGGCGTCGGCCTTTCAAAAAAAATCGAAAAACCGCATTTTTGCTCTTGAAGCTCTAGTTGCTAGAGGTGCCAGATTGGGTGTCGACTGGAATTCAGGAGCGAAGACCCATGAATATTTCGACACGCGGCGGTTTGAACGGAGAATCGGAGGAACTGACCTTCACGGTCAGCGGCATGGACTGCGGCAGCTGCGCGGCAAAGATCGAAACCGCGCTTTCCCGCCTGCCCGGCGTTGCCGACGTCAAGGTGTCGGTTGCCCGCGAAAGGCTGAACCTCTCGGTGGCCGAACAGAAAACCTCGGTCGAAAAAATCGAGGACACGCTGCGCAAGCTCGGCTTCACGCCCGCTTTGCTGCCGCGGGGAAAAACCGCGCAGGAAAAGACGGCGGAGCATGACCACGACCATTCCTCCTGCGGCGGCCATCACGGTGAGGCCGCGGCAAACGCCGGCACGACGGGCGCCGACATGGCCGATATCCTGACCTTTTCCGTCAGCGGCATGGATTGCGGCAGCTGCGCGGCAAAGATCGAAACCGCACTTTCCCGCCTGCCCGGCGTTGCCGACGTCAAGGTGTCGGTTGCCCGCGAAAGGCTGAACCTGTCGCTGACAGAGAACAAGACCCCGGTCGAAAAAATCGAGGACACGCTGCGCAAGCTCGGCTTCACGCCCGCTTTGCTGCCGCAGGGAAAAACCGCGCAGGAAAAGACGGCGGAGCATGACCACGGGTCATGCAGCGGCCATGACCATGACGACCACGATCACTCCGGCCATGACCATTCGGACCATGACCATTCGGATCACGATCATTCCGGGCACGACCATGCGGACCATCCGCGTGATGCCGCACCTGCGGCAAGGCAGGCCGCCGAGGTGGGACATGCCCATGATGCGGATGAGAAAGGTGTCTGGTGGCGCAGCGCAAAGGCGCGCAATACCTTTACCGGCGCCATTCTGGTCGCTGTCGCCTATGCGGCGGAGCTGGCCTTCCCGGCCTGGGGCGGTTACGCCTTTATCGTCGCCACGCTGGTCACGCTCCTCCCTATCGCGAAGAATGCCATCAACGCCGCCCGTTTCGGTGCGATCTTCACCATCGAAATGCTGATGACCATCGCCGCCATCGGCGCGATCTTCATCGGCGAGGCCGAAGAGGCGGCCATCGTCGTGCTGCTCTTTTCCATCGGCGAATTGCTGGAGGGCTTTGCCGCCGCCCGCGCACGCTCCGGCATCAAGGCGCTCGGTTCGCTGTTGCCGAAAACGGCGCTGGTGGAGGAAAACGGCACGCTGCGGCAGGTGCCGGCCGATCAGGTCCGCATCGGTCAGGTGGTCGTGGCGCGTCCCGGCGACCGCATCTCCGCCGACGGCGTGGTGATGGAAGGTGAATCGAGCGTCGACGAATCGCCGATGACCGGCGAGAGCATTCCCGTCGCCAAGGAGAAGGGCGCGCGCGTCTTCGCCGGTTCGATCAACCATGACGGCTCGCTGCGCATCCGTGTCGACCGCGCGCCGGAAGACAACACGATTGCCCGTATCATCACGCTTGTCGAGGAAGCGCAGGATGCGCGTGCGCCGACCGAGCGCTTCATCCAGAATTTCTCGCGTTATTACATGCCGCTGATCGTCATCATTTCCGTGCTCACCATCATCGTGCCGCCGCTTGCCGGCCTCGGTGACTGGGATACGTGGATTTATCGCGGTCTCGCCCTGCTGCTGATCGGCTGCCCCTGCGCGCTGGTCATTTCCGTTCCCGCGGCCATCGCCTCCAGCCTCTCGGCCGCAGCACGCCACGGCATGCTGGTGAAGGGCGGCGCGGTCATCGAAATGCTGGCGCGCACCGAAACCGTCGCCTTCGACAAGACCGGCACGCTGACGCTCGGCGAACCCGTCGTGACCGACGTGGTGGCGCTTGACGGCAACGAGGCCAACCTGATTGCCGAAGCCGCGACCATCGAGCATGAATCGAGCCATCCGCTGGCGCGCGCCATCGTCAATCATGCCGAAAAGCGCGGCGTGAAGCCCCTGCCCGGCGCCAACATCAAGGCGATTTCCGGCCGCGGCATGCAGGGCAATGTCGCCGGAAAGGACCTGTTCATCGGCGCACCGCGCTTTGCAACGGAGGTCGGCACCCTCTCGAAGGACTTGGCCGATCGCATTTCCGCACTGGAAAGCGAAGGCAAGACCGTGGCCGTCGTCATGGCCGGCGGCGCGGCAAGCGGCCTCTTCGCCATGCGCGACGAACCGCGCAAGGATGCGGCCGATGGCGTCAAGGCGCTGAAGGAGATGGGCATTTCCTCGCTGATGCTGTCGGGCGACAACGCCCGCACGGCAAAGGCCATCGGCAACGCGCTGGGTCTCGAGGCACGCGGCGAATTGCTGCCGCAGAACAAGGTCGAGGAAATTCGCAAGCTTGCCGAAAAGAAGACCGTGGTGATGGTGGGCGACGGCATCAACGATGCGCCGGCCCTTGCGGCGGCCAGCGTCGGCGTCGCCATCGGCTCAGGTACGGACGTGGCGATGGAAGCGGCGGATGCGGCATTGATGCGCAACAATGTCGGCGATGCGGCCCGCCTTATCGGCCTGTCGCGCGCCACCATGCTGAACATCCGCCAGAACGTGGCGATTTCGCTCGGCCTGAAGGCGGTGTTCCTGGTCACGACCGTCACCGGCCTTTCCGGCCTGTGGCTCGCCGTTTTCGCCGATACCGGCGCGACGGTTCTGGTCACCGCCAATGCCATGCGGCTGCTTGGATATTTCAACCGCAGCAAAGCCTGATCGCAATTCCTCCCAAACCGGCCGAGCCCCGTCAATTCAGGGCTCGGCCGGTCTCATTTTCAGCGTATTGACAAACTAATTGCGTCCAATAAATACCGCGTACCGCCGTTTCCACGCGCGTGACAAACGATTCCACGCGCAGGAGCGCTGAACTTGGCTAAGACTGGCTATAACCGCATTGCCTACCGCGCGATCAAGATCGGCGGCAACATCGTCAAGGTTATTTTCTCCATCGATCTCTTTGTCCGGCCCGGCAGGAGAAAGACGCTTCCCGAGCATCAGCCCGCCAGACGCCTTCCGAAATCGGAAAAGGCCATTCCCCGCATCATCTGGCAGACGAACTATTCCAACCGGGTCACGACGCCGATCTATGCGAATTTCCTGTTCAACCGTTGGCTGACCCCGGAATTCGAATATCGCTACCACGATGACGAGGCGTGCCAGGCCTATATCGACCGGCATTTTCCCGGACGTTATGCCGACGCCTTCCGGCGATTGCAGGTCGGCGCCGCCAAGGCGGATTTCTGGCGCATTCTGGTTCTTCTGCAGGAAGGCGGCATCTATCTCGATATCGATTCCAATTTTGCGGCCCGCCCGGAAGACGTGATCGGCGCGGATGAAGAGGCGATTTTCATTGCCATGAAAAGCGGTGAAATCACGAATTACTTCATGGCCTCCAGACCCGGCCACCCGGCGCTGAAGCTGATAGCCGACCGTATTGCCCAGAATATCGAAGAGGGAACGCTCGTCAGCGTTTATGACATGACGGGCCCGACCGTGGTGCATGCCGTCGTCAAGGAACTCGGGCTGCCGGTTCGCAATTACCGCGAAATGTGCACCCAGGGGCAATTCACCAACAAGCGCGCGCAATATGCCGACAAAAAAGACGGCGCATGGTGGGCGGAACAGGCCAAGACATCCATCGTCAAGAACTAGGACGCCATGCGTCCACAGGCAGCGGCGCAATATGGCGTTTAGACGAAACCGCTGAAAAAGCGGATGCTTTCCTCCACCGCATGCGGCACCACGCCATTATGGCTGCCGGGCAGCAGTTTTTTGTCGACCTTGAAGCCGGATGTCAGGGCGCGCTCCACAAAAAGCTGGTGATCGGCATCGAAAGGCCGCTCCTCCGTGCCGCGCAGAAGCAGCGCCGGACATTTGAGGCTGGGTCCGAAACAGACGGAGGAGCGCATGATGAATTCGCGCTCGTCGGTCTCGTCGAAACAGATCTCGTCGCTATAGCGATTGAAATAACGCCAGGAATTGACGCCGGCGGAGATGGGTGCTGCGGCGCGGAACCTGCGGCTCATGGCGGCCAGAAGCGTCAGCGTTCCGCCATTGGAATGGCCGGTGATGAAGAAGCGGTTTCTGTCGATGCCGGGAAGGTTTTCCAGATAAGTGGCCGCCGCCAGCGCATCCGCCGTTTCGTCGTAGAAACCGGAATAATTGCCGCTTTGGCCGTTTTCACCACGGAAGGACGGCAGAAGCACGACATAGCCCGCTTCCCAATAGGGCTTCATCAGCGCCCAATGGCCGTCTCCGGTGGCGTTGCCGCCATGGAGGAAAAGCACGGCGGGTTTCAACGTTTTTGACGGCTGGTAGTGGGAGAGCCAGGCGACAAGTTCGATGGAGCCATCCGGTCCGCCGGGATAGGTGACACGTTCCGCCCCGGGCGGCGTGCCGAGTGCCGAGGATTTTTCCGGCGCAGCCATTTTTCGCAAAAGATGGGTGTGGAACCGTTTGCGCGCCTCCGCATAATCCTGCCGTTCCAGCGGCAAAACCTCGGGCGCGGCAACGCCCGCTTTCGCACGGAGCGGCAAAAATGCAGCCGCTGACAGCCCCATGGCGCCGGCCAGCAGGCTTCGCCGCGTCAGGCTCGGCAAGATGGTGCCGCTCTCTTCCTGTCCGAAGGCTGAGGAAAGAAAGCGTTTGTCTACCATATGGTCACCTGAAGGGATGGTTGTAACAGCAGTTCATCACTGCGGCGGGAGGCTGTCCAATCACGGATTCGCGAATGACAACAATGTATTCGCAGCCATCATGGCAATTTCTGGACAGCGTCTTCCCCGTTCCCGTGCCTGTCACGGAGGATGACGGGGCGGCCAAGGCGCCCTACCCCTCGACGCCATCGATCATCGCCACCAGTGTCGAGAGCCTGTCCGCCTCCGCCGGCAGCTTGTCGGCGCGCAGCCGCGCAATGCGCGGGAAGCGCATGGCGACGCCGGATTTGTGGCGGGTGGAGCGGTTGATGCCTTCGAAGGCAACTTCAAGCACGAAACCGAAATCCGGCGTGGCGCGCACCGCCCGC
>QFOL01000528.1 GCA_003241215.1 Agrobacterium fabrum | reverse complement strand
ATTCCGTGGAGGCGGAAGAAGATGCGGGAGGAAATCTTGAGGATTGCCAAGGCCCAGCGTTGAGTACTCAGCGCCGGCACAGATGCGCCCTGAAGCCCCCTTCCGCATAAACGAAAAACGACGCCCAAAAGGGCATCCTGAGGAGGGTTTTCTAAGTGAAACATTTTCTTATCGGCACATTTCTGGCGGGCATGATCGCCCTTCCGGCGGCTGCGGCGGACTACACCATCATCGCGCCGGCCAACCCCGGCGGCGGCTGGGACCAGACCGCGCGCTCCCTGCAGACCGTGTTGCAGGAAGAGGGCATTTCCAAGAGCGTTCAGGTCCAGAACGTACCGGGCGCCGGCGGCACCATCGGCCTTGCGCAGTTCGCCAGCCAGCAGAAGGGCAATGCGAATTCCCTCATCGTCGGCGGCTACGTGATGGTCGGCGCGATCCTCACCAACAACGCGCCTATCACGCTCAAGGAAGTGACCCCTATCGCCCGTCTGACGGGTGAATATGAAGCCATCGTCGTTCCGGCATCCTCGCCGCTGAAGACCATCGGCGACCTCGTCGACCAGCTCAAGAAGGATCCGGGCAGCGTGTCCTGGGGCGGCGGCTCCGCCGGCGGTGTCGACCACATCACGGTCGGCCTGATCGCCAAGGCGGCCGGCGTCGATCCGACCAAGATCAACTACATCGCCTACTCCGGCGGCGGCGAAGCGCTTGCCTCGATCCTTGGCTCGCAGGTAACCGCCGGCATTTCGAGCTACGGCGAATTCGAAAGCCAGGTCAAGGCCGGCACATTGCGCCTGCTGGCCGTTTCCAGCGAGGAGAAGATCGAAGGGGCTGACGCGCCGACGCTGAAGGAAAGCGGCCTCGATGTCGTCGTTCAGAACTGGCGTATGGTCGCCGCTCCTCCCGGCCTGACGCCGGAACAGGAAAAGGCCGTCAATGCCGATATCGAGAAGCTGACGAAATCCGCCAAGTGGCAGGAAACCCTGAAGACCAAGGGCTGGATGGACACCTACCTCGCCGGTGACGAATTCAAGGCGCAGCTCGCCAAGGATACCGACGCCACCGCTGCCATCCTCAAAGACATCGGACTGGTAAAATGAGCCAGGGTTCCAACCCTTCGCAGCATCAAAAGCGCCGCCCTGACTGGGCGGCGCTGGCGATCGCCGTCTTCCTCGTCCTCATCGCCTCAGTGATCTTCTGGGACAGCGCCCGTCTCGCCAGCGTCACCGGTTATTCCCCGGTCGGCCCGGCGACTGTGCCTTACGCCATCGGCTTCTGTCTTGTCGGCCTGGCGCTCTGGACGGCCATCGAGGCCTGGCGCGGCGATTTTCCCGAACGCGACAAACAGGAAATCGCCCCGGTCATCTGGGTCGTCGCCGGTCTCGCCGCGCAGATGCTGCTGCTGAATGTAGCTGGTTTCTCCATCGCCACCGGTCTGCTTTTCGCCTTTACGGCGCGCGCCTTCGGCAAACGCAAGCTCTGGTATTCGATCCCCATCGGCATCGCCCTGAGCTTCTTCATCTGGTTCGTCTTCGCGCGGCTGCTGCAGCTTTCGCTGCCCGCCGGGCCTCTGGAACGGCTGTTGTTCTAACAGCCATTCCGACCAAAATTCGAGATCACAGGAACAATTGGCGCGCGATGACGCAAAAGCCAGCCGTTCCGCCCGACAGGGGGACATCTGTCCATGAGTACCTTTGAATTCCTGCTGCACGGTCTTGAGGTTGCCGCCCAACCCATGAACCTGCTCTATGCGCTGATCGGCG
>QFOL01000527.1 GCA_003241215.1 Agrobacterium fabrum | reverse complement strand
AATCACGCAACGGCGCCAGAGACGTGATTTGGGCGCCAAAGCAGGATGACTAGACATGCATGGCCAAGAAAAAAACCACCGACAACTCGACGAAAGACTGAATTTCCTGGGGCTTGGCCACGGTGAGCGGCAAAATCTTTCAGACATGAAGGGTGTCATCACCGGCTCTCTCGATGCGTCTCTCGATCGCTTTTATGCAAAGGTTCGCTCGGTGCCGGAAACGGCGAAGTTCTTCGCCAATGACGCCCATGTGCAGCATGCCAAGGGCATGCAGCTCAAGCACTGGGCGAGGATCGCCTCGGGCACGTTCAATGCCGATTATACCGATGCTGTCACCGCCATCGGCCGCACCCATGCAAGGCTGGGACTGGAGCCGCGCTGGTACATCGGCGGTTACGCGCTGATGCTCGACGGTATCGTCAAGGCGGTGATCGAATCCGAACTGAAAGGTCTCTTCATGGAGAAGAGGGCCAGAAAGCTGAAGGATGGCCTCTCGGCCACCATCAAGGCCGCCCTTCTCGATATGGATTATTCGATCTCCGTCTATCTCGACGTGCTGGCTGCCGAACGGCAGAAGGTAGAGGCCGAGCAGGCGCAGATGAAGAAGGAGCAGGAGCATGTTCTCGCCCTGCTCAACGACGCCCTTAACAAGCTGGCGAATGGCGACCTCACCTCCAGCATCGGCGAAAAGACCGCGCCGCAGTTCGAAGGGCTGATCGCCAATTTCAACGCCGCTATCGGCAATCTCTCCGGTGCATTTTCGCAGATCGTCGAGGAAGCGAACAAGATTTCCGGCAATACCCGCGAGCTGACGTCCGCGACCGACGACATGGCCCGCCGGACGGAGCAGCAGGCCGCAGCCCTTGAAGAAACCGCTGCCGCCGTCGAGGAAATCACCACTATTTCCAAATTGTCGGCGCAGCGTTCCGAAGAGGCCAAGGCCATCGTCGAAAGCTCCGCTGTCGAAGCGGCGCGCTCGCGCGATGTGGTGACGGATGCGGTGACGGCGATGGGAGCCATCGAGGATTCATCGCAGAAGATTACCCAGATCATCTCCGTCATCGACGAGATTTCGTTCCAGACCAACCTTCTGGCGCTGAATGCGGGCGTGGAGGCTGCGCGCGCCGGCGAGGCTGGCAAGGGTTTTGCCGTCGTGGCGCAGGAGGTGCGCGAACTGGCGCAGCGTTCGGCCACCGCCGCAAAGGAAATCAAGACGCTGATCGCCAAGTCTTCCGAGGACGTGATGAAGGGCGTTTCGCTGGTCAACAAGACAGGCGAATCCCTGAATACGATCGGCAACAAGGTGGATCACATCCAGGAACACATCGCCTCGTTGACCAAGGCCGCGCAGGAGCAGTCCGTCGGCATTCAGGAAATCAGCGCCGCCATCAACAGCATGGATAATCTGACCCAGAAGAATGCGGCCATGGTGGAAGAAACCAATGCGGCGACGCATAATCTGAGCGATGTCAGCGCCAATCTGGCGGCGCTTGTCAGCCGGTTCAGCGTCTCGGCAACGAGGGCGCATGTGGAGCGGACGTACCGGGCGGCGTGAGGGGCATCAGGCACCTCCCTCTCCTCATTCCTGTGCTCGTCACAGGAATCCAGCCGACACGCGTCTGCGTGGCGGGAAGAGTCCTTTCAGCCCAAGGACTTGGGCTGACTGGCTTCCTGTGACAAGCACAGGAATTGTCTGTCGGAATTATGCTTTATTGTTCGGGAAGTTGGATGACCTCCGAGGCGGCCACCCCGGAGGTCATGCGATTG
>QFOL01000115.1 GCA_003241215.1 Agrobacterium fabrum | reverse complement strand
GCGGCAAAAAGGCCGAAGTGACGTCCATCAAGAATATTCATCCTGACCATTCATCCGGATAAACGGCAAGCGAGACACATCCATGAACTACCGCCACATCTATCACGCCGGCAATTTCGCGGATGTCCTCAAACACGCCGTTCTCGCCCGCCTCGTGCGCTACCTGCAGAACAAGGACAAGGCATTCCGCGTGCTGGACACCCATGCCGGCATCGGGCTTTACGACCTCACCTCGGAAGAGGCGCAGAAAACCGGCGAATGGCAGACCGGCATCGGCAAGCTGATGGAGGCCGACCTACCCGCCCCCATCGCCGAGCTGCTGGAGCCCTATCTCACCGCCGTCCGGGAGCTCAACCCGGAAGGCGGCGTGAAATATTATCCCGGCTCACCGAAGCTCGCGCGCATGCTGTTTCGCCCGCAGGACCGGCTTTCGGCCATGGAACTGCACCCGGATGACAGCCGGGCGCTGGCGCGCCTGTTCGAGGGCGATTATCAGGTGCGTGTTACCGAGCTGGATGGCTGGCTGTCGCTCGGCGCGCATCTGCCGCCGAAGGAAAAGCGCGGCCTCATCCTCGTCGATCCGCCTTTCGAGCTTGAAAATGAATATCAGCGGCTGGCCGATGGCTTGAACAAGGCCTACAGGCGTTTTTCCACCGGCACCTATTGCCTGTGGTACCCCTTGAAGAAAGGCGCGCCGATCAAGGACTTCCACGAGCGGCTGCAATCCTTCGACATTCCGAAGATGCTGTGCGCGGAACTGTCGGTCAGAAGCGACCGGCTGGATGGCCTGAGCGGTTCCGGCCTCATCATCGTCAATCCGCCCTATACGCTGAAGGACGAGCTGCACACGCTGCTGCCTTACCTGAAGACAACGCTGGCGCAGGACAGGTTCGCCTCGCAGCGCGCCTTCTGGCTGCGCGGCGAGGAAAAAACGGAGGAGAGTTGAGGGACTATCTCAGCCCTTCCCGCCTCTGCGCCTGCGCAAGCTGCGACCGTTCGAAGAACAGGATCACGAACAGGGCCATGATGAAGGGAATGATGAGGTAGAACAGCCGGAAGACCAGCAGCGCCGCGATGACGTCCGCCGGGTTCATGTCCGGCAGGCCGGTGACGAAGACCAGTTCCAGCACACCCAGTCCGCCCGGCGCATGCGAGATGAGCGCCGCCGAGAAGGACACCAGAAATATGCCGAGAATAATCATGTAACCGGGATTGCCGGCCTCCGGCAGCGCGAAATAGATGATGCCGGCCGCACCTATCAGCTCGATCGGGCCGATGACGAGCTGCTGCGCAACAAGCTTCGGCGCGGGGTAAGGCAGCACGAAGGAGCCGATCTTCAGGGGTTTCAGCCGGAGCAGGCTGCCGAGAACATAAAGGCCGACGAAGACGAGCAGCAGCACGCCCGTCGTGGTGGAGGCTTCGACAGGCAGGATGCCGGTGAACCGTTCGGTGATGTCTGGTTCGTAAAGCAGCACCAGCCCGATCAGCATGATCGTGCCGATGAGGAAGGTGAAGGAGCAGAGGCCAACAAGGACGCCCACTTCCGCCACACTCAGCCCCTTGGAAGTATAGGCCCGATATCGCACCACCGCGCCCGAAAATACCGACGCCCCGACATTGTGGGACAGCGCATAGGTGGTGAAAGAGGTGAGCGTGATGAAGAACCAGTTCACCTTGCGGCCAAGATGCTGCAACGCGATGCGGTCGTAACCGGCAAGCGCCGCATAGGCCAGCAGGGTTGCAAGGCCCGAACACAACCAGTCCCGCACGCGAATGGCTTTCAGGCTGTCCCAGAGATCATCGAGCGACAGGCCACGCAGTTCGTGAAAAAGCAGCCAAGCGGAAAAACCGATCGTCGCGAAGCCAACGACGGGCCAGATATATTTCTTGAATTTCATGCGGTCATGCCGCCTATTTCCTCCAGCTTCACCCCAGCCCCGTTCCGTCTTTCGCGGAAGATTCGCTTGAGTCTATTCGTTATGCGGCGAAGCTTTCAACCTTTTTGCCCGTTTGCCTCGTTCACAAATTTATGTAAGACCGGGTCGTCGCCCGATGGCGGCATGAGATGGTCCAGTTTCCGGGGAACATGCACGGAATGAAACGTTATGCCGGTTTCATCGCCTTGGGTCTTCTGTCGCTTGCAGCACTTTGGTTTGCGCAGGAAAAACCCGCCCCGAGCGGCTCCTCGAATGGCTGGACCATGTATCCGCCATCGCAGCCCGCCGGAACCTCCCAGCCCGATGATTCCCGGCGTGACACGGGCGGCAAATCCGCACCTCGCGGAACGGGTTTCGATTTTTACGTGCTCTCCCTGTCCTGGTCGCCGGCATTCTGCGCCAGTTCCGAAGGCTCCGGCAACCGCCAGCAATGCGGCGGCGACAGGCGTCACGGTTTCGTGGTGCACGGGCTGTGGCCACAGAACGAAAACGGCTATCCCGAATTCTGCCGGAGCAGCGAACCCGAGCGTGTTCCCGACGCAATCGGCCGCACCATGTTCGACATCATGCCATCCATGGGCCTGATAGGCCACCAGTGGCGCAAGCACGGCTCCTGTTCCGGCCTGTCGCAGAAGGATTATTTCTCGGCGACGTGGGCCGCCTTCGAAGCCATACGGTTGCCGGGAAAGATCGCCTCGGGCGCCGAAGCCGCCACTCTTTCCGCCGACGCCATCGAAGCCGCCTTCACCGAGGCCAATCCCGGCCTGTCGAAACGTGGCATCTCCATCAGCTGCGACGGCAAGCGCCTCGAGGAAGTGCGCATCTGCCTCAACAGGGATATGACATTCCGCGATTGCCCCGAGCTCGACCGCAGGGGCTGCCGCGCCAGCTCTACCGAAATCATACCGATACGCTGATTACCCATATCGAACCCACAGGACCCGACCATGGAACTGCTTTATTCGCCCGCTTCCCCCTATTCCGCCAAGGTGCGCATGGCCGCGCGCCATCTCGGCATCGACATTACCTCCGTGCGCGTCGATACCAATGCCGAACCCGCCACGCTGATGGACAACAATCCGCTCGGCAAGATCCCGGTCCTGCTGCTGGATGACGGCGGCTCGGTCTATGACAGCGTCGCGATCATGCACTATCTCGACCGCCTTTCGGGCGGCAAGCTCTATCCCAAAAAGCACGGCAAGCGCACGGATGTGGAAATTCTGGAGGCGCTGTGCGACGGCATCATGGATTGCCTGCTGGCCATCGTCTATGAGCGCCGTTTCCGCCCGGAAGACAAGATTCACCAGCCCTGGATCGACAAGCAGTGGAGCAAGGTGGTCCGCGGACTAGACCATCTCAACGCCAGCCTGCCGAAGACCGGAAAGAAGCTGCATGGCGGTCATTTCGCCCTGGCGGCGATGATCGGTTATCTCGACCTGCGTTTTGCCGGCGAATGGGCCGAGGGTCGCGACGCGCTGGCGGCCTGGCCGGAAATCTTCGGCAAGCGTTTCGAAGCCTATACGGAAATGAAGGCCGCGGCCTGAGGCCGGGTCAGCGGGATGCCCGGCATTGTCCGCCGGGCATTATTCCGATGGCGAATCTCAAAAACAGAAAAGCCGGGGCGCAAACCCCGGCTTTTCCTTTACCGATCCTGGAAGGATCAGAACTTGACGCCGATACCGGCCTTGACGGAGTGGTCGTCGAAACCACGCGAGAAGGCGTCGTTGCCGAGCGTATAGTCCTTCTTCTGGTAATCGCTGTAGCGATATTCCAGACGGGCGGTGATGTTGTCGGTAACCATGGCTTCTACACCGGCACCGACCGTGTAACCGAGGGCCGTGGCGCTATCCTTGTTGACGCCGTCACGAACCTTGTTGTCGGAGACGGCAAGGCCCGCCGTACCGTAGAGCAGGAACGGGTTCATGTCGTAACCGACGCGGCCGCGCAGCGAGCCGTTGACGCCCTGCTTGCCTTCGACGGAGCGGCCTGCGACCGTACCGGCGGAACCACGCTCGTCACCCAGATTGACGTCGGCTTCGGCACCGTAAACCAGCTGGCCGTTCTGCCAGTTGTAACCGCCGTAGAGACCGCCGCCGGCGCCCTTGGCGTCACGGCCGTCATTGCTGGAGCTGAAACGGCCCCAGTCGTAGTTGACCGTACCACCGAGGTAGGCGCCGGACCAATCCTTGACCGGTGCGGGCTGGTCGTAGGACACCGGTGCCTGCGGCACTTCATTTACGGCGTCAGCGGCGTAAGCAGCCGAAAAGCCGGCAGCTGCCATGGTCGAAGCCATAAGGGTTGCTACGAAAATACGCATGCTATTCTCCTTTCAGGACCGCTCTGCACTCAAAACATTGTTTTCAGACGCGGTGTAAACTCGTCGGGTTAATCGCCCCTCTGGAAACTGAACTTGATGGGAGAATGCGGAGATCAAAGAGCCAAAATGTGAATTGTTTGGGGCAGAGCGGTGACTAGAATTAGACGTTGCCTAATTGCCACAAGGGTTTTATTAACCCTAACAGAAGCCTAACCAGCAATAGATCGCCTTTAAACTTAGTTATATTCAAATTAAACCAAAATTGCATTGCGAATAAAAAATCGCCCAATTCTTTTGGGGCTGACGGACAGCTTGCGATTTGCATTTATATCCAGCAAATAGGACGTATATGAGCAAATGCAGGTCCGCCGTGAACGAAAATATACCGAAGACAGTCTTGATAACGGGAGCCGCACGCCGGCTCGGGCGGGCAATCGCCACCGATCTCGCCGCCCACGGCTTTGCGATCGCCGTCCATGCCAATGAATCGATGGTTCAGGCGGAGGAATTCGCTAATGAAATAAGGCAAAAAGGTGGCAGGGCCGCGGCCGTCCAGGCGGATCTGACACAATCGGAGCCGACAAAAGCGCTTGTCGGGAAGGCGGCTTCCGCTCTCGGCCCTATTGGCGTCGTCATCAACAATGCCTCGGTTTTTCTCGACGACTCGGCCGAAGAGCCCGATCCCGATATCTTCGACGCCCATTTCGCCGTGCATGTGCGGGCCCCTTCCCTTATCGCCGCCGCCTTTGTCGAGCAGCTACCTGCGGATCAATCCGGGCTGATCGTCAATATCATCGACCAGCGCGTGCTTGCGCTCACACCACGGTTTTATTCCTATACGCTTTCGAAATCGGCGCTTTGGACGGCCACGCGAACAATGGCGCAGAGCTTTGCGCCGCGTGTGCGGGTCAACGCCATCGGGCCGGGTCCCACCTTCAAAAGCGAAAGACAGGCGCCCGAGGACTTTCAGGCGCAGATCGACGGCCTTATATTAAAGCGTGGTCCCGCCCCGGACGAATTCGGGCGGACGATTCGCTTTCTTTACGACACGCCGTCGGTCACCGGACAAATGATCGCGCTCGACGGCGGCCAGCATCTTGGCTGGGAAACCCCTGACGTGGCGGAGATAAATGAATGAACGGAAAGAAGCTGCCTGACGGCGGTATTCTCTTCGATGAAACCGACGACGAAGACGACGATGCAAACCTTGCCGCGACCGATGCGGCCGAGGCATCGGGCGACGTTGCCGGCATGGACTGGAATGCGGGCTGGAAGAATGAATCCGGCCTGAAGGGCATGGATCTGATCGGCGAATTCGTCAAACACCTGCCGAATGCGCCGGGCGTCTATCGCATGTTCAACGAGGCGAACGACGTTCTTTATGTCGGCAAGGCGCGCTCGCTGAAGAAGCGCGTCGGCAATTACGCGCAGGGACGCGTGCATTCCAACCGCATTGCCCAGATGGTGCGGCTGACCGCCCACATGGAATTCGTCACCACCCGCACGGAAACCGAAGCGCTTCTGCTCGAGGCGAATCTGATCAAGCGCTTGCGGCCGCGCTTTAATGTGCTTTTGCGCGACGACAAGTCCTTCCCCTATATTCTCATCACCGCCGACAATCGCGCGCCGGCGATCTTCAAACACCGTGGGGCGCGAGCGCGTAAGGGCGATTATTTCGGCCCCTTTGCGTCAGCCGGCGCGGTCGGCCGCACGATCAATTCGCTGCAACGCGCCTTCTTGATCCGCACCTGTACCGACAGCGTGTTCGAGACCCGCACGCGCCCCTGTCTTCTTTACCAGATCAAGCGCTGTTCCGGCCCCTGCACGCATGAGATCAGCGATCAGGGGTATGAAGAACTCGTCAAGGAAGCCAAGGATTTCCTGTCCGGCAAGAGCCAGAGCGTCAAGACCGCGATTGCGCGGCAGATGAACGAGGCGGCCGAGGACCTCGATTTCGAGCGCGCCGCCGTCTATCGCGACCGGCTGGCCGCGCTTTCGCATGTCCAGAGCCATCAGGGCATCAACCCCGCCGGCATCGAGGAAGCGGATGTCTTCGCCATCCATCACGAGGGCGGTATCTCCTGCATTCAGGTGTTCTTTTTCCGCACCGGCCAGAACTGGGGCAACCGCGCCTATTTCCCGAAGGCCGACCCTTCCCTGCCCGGCTCGGAAATCCTCAATGCATTCCTGGCGCAGTTTTATGACGACAAGCCTGTGCCGAAGCAAATCCTGCTTTCCGAAACGGTGGAGGAGCAGGAATTGCTGGCCGCAGCGCTCGGCGAAAAGGCCGGGCACAAGGTTACCATCAGCGTGCCGCAGCGCGGCGAGAAGAAGGACATCACCGACCATGTGCTTGCCAATGCCCGCGAGGCGCATGGCCGCAAGCTGGCGGAAACCTCATCGCAGGCGCGGCTGCTGAAGGGTTTTGCGGAAACCTTCGGCCTTTCCTATGTGCCGCGCCGGATCGAGATTTACGATAACTCCCATATCATGGGCACCAATGCCGTGGGCGGCATGGTGGTGGCGGGGCCGGAAGGTTTCGTGAAGAACCAGTACCGCAAGTTCAACATCAAATCGACCGACATCACCCCCGGCGATGACTTCGGCATGATGCGCGAGGTGATGACCCGTCGCTTCTCCCGCCTGCTGAAGGAAGAAGGCAAGCCGGACCGCGAACGGACACCGACACCGGAAGAAGCGGCCGACATGCCCTTCCCCGCCTGGCCCGATGTGATCCTGATCGATGGCGGTCAGGGCCAGATGACGACGGTACGGGCCATTCTCGACGAACTCGGCATTCGCGACTGTGTGACCGCCATCGGCGTCGCCAAGGGCGTGGACCGCGAGGCGGGCCGCGAACGCTTTTTCACGGACGGGCGCAGCGATTTTTCGCTGCCGCCACGCGATCCCGTGCTCTATTTCATTCAGCGCATGCGCGACGAAGCGCATCGTTTCGCCATCGGCTCTCACAGGGCGCGGCGCAAGAAGGAAATGGTGCGCAATCCGCTCGATGAAATCTCGGGAATCGGCCCGGGCCGCAAGCGCTCCCTGCTGCAGCATTTCGGCACGGCCAAGGCGGTTTCCCGCGCCGGCCTCAACGATCTGATGGCTGTCAGCGGCATTTCGGAGACGGTGGCGCGGCAAATCTACAATCACTTCCACGAGAGCGGCAGCGATTGATGCCGCGCCGTCGTGGCGAACTGCTAAAAAAACATAATCACATGTTGACGCTATGCCCTGGCGGCGGCATCAAGGCAGTTGATCTCAGACTGACAGGTTTCCCATGGCTTCGCGCGCATACAGCATTCCCAACCTTCTCACCTATGGCCGCATCCTCGCGGTTCCTGTCATTGTTTTGTGCTTTTTCATCGAAGGAAAACTGGAAAGCTCGGATTTCGCGCGCTGGACGGCGTTGTGGCTGTTCATCATCGCCTCGCTGACCGATTTCCTCGACGGTTATCTGGCGCGTATCTGGAACCAGACCTCCAATATCGGCCGCATGCTGGACCCGATCGCCGACAAGCTGCTGGTCGCCTCCGTCCTGCTTTTGATGGCGGCGGATGGCACCATTGCCGGCTGGTCGCTCTGGGCGGCCATCACCATTCTCTGCCGCGAAATTCTGGTCTCCGGCCTGCGCGAATATCTGGCGGCGCTGAAGGTCAGCGTTCCCGTCACCCGCATCGCCAAGTGGAAGACCACCATCCAGATGGTCGCCATCGCCTTCCTGCTTGCCGGTCCGGCGGGTGACAAGGTTCTGCCCTACACGACCGAAATGGGCATTACCCTGCTGTGGATCGCGGCGGCGCTGACCATGTATACCGGCTATGATTACTTCAAGGCTGGCCTGAAGCACATCGTGGACGAAGACTGATGACACGGATCGTTTATTTCGCCTGGGTACGCGAGAAGATCGGCACGGACGAAGAAGAGCTGGACATCCCCTCCTCGGTCACCACCGCCGGCGAGCTGATCGCCTGGCTTGCGGCGCGCGGCGAAAATTACGAAGCCGCCTTCGAGTTTCCCAATGTGATCCGCGTCGCCGTCAATCAGGAACATGTCGAGCACGATGAAAGCATCGTCGGCGCACGCGAGATCGGCATCTTCCCGCCGATGACGGGGGGATGAGCGGATGCAGCCGACAGTCCGCGTCCAGGCAGAGGATTTCGATGCTGCGGAAGAAACCCGCCGGCTGACGGAAGCTGACAGGAGCATCGGTGCGGTGGTGGCCTTCACCGGGCTCTGCCGGGATGATGGCGGCACGCTCGCGGCGCTGGAACTCGAACATTATCCCGGCATGGCGGAAGCGGAAATGATGCGCATCGCCAAGCTCGCCATGGAGCGTTTCGGCCTTCTCGGCCTCACCGCCATCCACCGCCACGGCAAGATCGCCGCCGGCGAAAACATCGTCCTCGTCATTGCAGCTTCATCGCATCGACAGGCCGCCTTCGATGGCGCGAATTTCGTGATGGACTACTTGAAGACATCCGCCCCGTTCTGGAAAAAGGAACATGGCAAGGACGGCGCGGCGGGCAACTGGGTTGCGGCAAAGACAACCGACGATACGGCCAAGGACAAGTGGCGATAGGGGCCAGACTCAGGGCGCTTCCACCCTGCTGCGCATGACGATCAGCCAGCCGACCAGCATCGCCAGAACCACCGCATCGCGCCAGGCGGCCGGTCCGTAACCGACCCAGAAAGTTTCCGCAAAACCGACGGCGGCGGCCCCAAGGCCACAGATGAGCGGGCTTGCATAACCGCCCGCCGCTGAAATCAGCACCACCTTCAGGCCAAAGACCAGACCGGCGCCGAAATCCATGGTGCCGTAATAAAAAGTGGCCAGCACGCCGGCAATGGCGGCGACGAGGCCCGCCGCACAATAGGAAACGAGAAATATCCGGCCGGCATTCACCCCGCATAAAGCGGCGGCGAAAGCATCGTCCGACACCGCCTTCCAGCGCCTGCCGAAAGCGGAACGGCCAAGATAAAACGACCCTGCGAGAATGAGCAGGCAGAAGGCCGCCGTGTTCAGCATCTGCATCGGCGTCAGGGTCACGGCAAAGCCACCATCGGCCCAGAAGCGCACCGGCTGAGACAGAAGCGGCGGCAGCCATAATTGCCTCGTGTCGGCGGCCAGCCTCGCGCTTTCGGTCAACACGATCAGCACGCCGAAGGAGGCGACGGTCACCGCATTGGGAGAGGCTTTCGCCAGCGGCCGCATCACCGCCCTGCCGACAAAACCCGCAGCCCACAGCCCGCCGAACAGGCCTGCCCCCGCCCCGAGCGCCAATGTTGCCGGCAGGACCAGCCAAAGCCGGTTCCAGCCGAAATCGGCAAACAGCAGGCAGGTCTGGCCGGCAAAGGCGAATATGGCGCCATAGGTGACATCGGCGCGTTTGGTGACCGAAAAGGCGATGGCATAACCAAAGGCCAGAACCGCATAAAGCGAGGCGACCGGCACGGCATTCAGCAATTGTTGCAGGAAATAGGCCAAGCGCATCCTCCCGCCTCAATTATAACTGTTAAAACTCATTTTGATAGTTATAATATGCGACATGACCTTTCGCTGGACGCAACATCGTTTCGCAGGCGGCGCATTGGCGCTGGATGTCGCCAATAGCGTGATCCTGCGCTCGGATGCGGCAAAATCAGTCGACCGTTTTGCCGTGTCGACGCAGATCGCGGCCTTTGCCGAAGCGGCCACAAGGCTCGGTGCGGAGCGTGACAGGTTTCCCGCGCTCACCGCTCCCGAGGCGGAAAAGCAGGCGGTTTTTCTCGATCTTCGCGAGGCTGTCGACGATTATTTCCGCGCCGCCATTTCCGGCGACGACGATGACGACGACAGGCTGGCCGGGCTTCTCTTCGCCTGCGGCACGGCGCTGCGGACGTTTCCGCTTGCCGAAAGCCTCGGCAACGCCACCGCCCATTCCGCCCTCTCGCTGCTTGCCGGCGAGACACGGGAACGTCTGCGCATCTGTGGCAATTGCGGCTGGCTTTTCATCGACCGCAGCAAGAACAGAAGCCGTATCTGGTGCGATATGGCGGTGTGCGGTAACCGGAAGAAAGCCAGCCGGCACTATCTTCGGAAGAAGGAAGTGCGATCATGAGAAGAATTGCCCTTCCCTTGCTGGCGATTTCGGCGATGCTCGCGCTTTCCGGCTGCCAGCGGGATGAGCCGCGCGAAGTGGCCAAGGTTTCCGGCCGGATGTTCGTTTTTAACTATCGCGTCGCCATCGCCACCTATCTGGTGACGCTTCAGCGCATCGCCCCCGTTCGCGATGGCAGCACGGTGGAAGCGACGTTCGAAAACCCGCGCGGCGGTCCGGACCTCACCAGCCGCGAGAAGATTTTCCCGAAAGACGAAGAGATCACCGTCCAGAGCCCACCGGTGGAATGCGTGAAGCAGGACCGGCCCTATAAGGTCACCATCCGCATCACGGGGCCGGAAGGCGACATTCTCCAGACCATCGAAACCACGATCCGTTCCGATACCGACCAGTCGCTTCTGCCCGCCAAGCCGCTGGTGGTCGGCCCGCTTTATACGCCCAACCCGGAGGTGTTCAAACCGGATGGCACGACGGATATGCGCCCCGTTCAGGACTGTCCGGCGTCATAGGCCCGACGGAATGAATGACGTGAAGACGTCCCCTCCCTCATTCCTGTGCTCGTCACAGGAATGAGGAAGGTGGAATGACTGCCACTGCGGCTGCGGCCTAGCCCTTTACCGCCTATTAAAACAAAAAAAAACGGAGCCTTTTGGCTCCGTTTCCTTGAGTCTTTTCAGCAGCTTCATGCAATCGCCTGCAACAGCGATTCAAGCCGTTGAGATTTTGAATCAGCCGACGATTTCGGTTTCGGCAAACCAGTAGGCGATTTCCTGTGCGGCGGTTTCCGGGGCGTCGGAGCCGTGAACGGAGTTTTCGCCGATGGAGAGCGCGAAGGTCTTGCGGATGGTGCCTTCAGCGGCCTGGGCCGGGTTGGTGGCGCCCATGATTTCGCGGTTCTTGAGGATGGCGTTTTCGCCTTCCAGA
>QFOL01000526.1 GCA_003241215.1 Agrobacterium fabrum | reverse complement strand
ATCGAGCGCGATGAAATAAAAGGATGAGCCGATCCAGGCGATGGCGGTGATGACGTGGAGCCAGCGGACGGCAAAGGCCATCCATTCCCACGCAATGGCATATTCGTACATGCGGTTCCCCTGATCCTTGTGCAGCGCACCTTGCGAGAAATTTGACCTTTAGGAAAGGGAAAAGCAGAGGGCAGGCAGTGATTGTTCACAATCCGATGCATTTGTGTCCGCAATCTTTGTCCCGTTCTTCCAGGCGCGCGGGCAATCCCGGTAAAGTTGCAGGAGTTCATTCCTGTCGCATAGTTTGTGCTTAGCTGACTAACGCGACTCAGCTATTATTCTTTGTGCAGCCTGCTGATATGCTAAAATATAAGGCTGCGGAGCCTTGGGCCTGTTGCCGAGAATCGATTTCGATTTTCGCGCCGATGCGCAGGGCTTCCAGGACATGTTTCGCTGGCGGCTCAAGCCGAAAGCGGGCGCTGCGAACCCTGGGGCGGGGGCAGTTCAGGGGGCAGGTATCGCAGTTCCCGGTGCCGTTGTGTCCGGGTGCGTATTGATGTGTGAAATTTGAATAAAGGGACGCAACGATCTTCCGGCAGCCGCCGTTGTTTCAACGGAGACCATGCCGATGCGCCTTGTTCTGACGGTCCTCTTCTTATCTCTGGCGTTCACCGCCACAGCACTTGCCCATGAATCCCACAAGGGGTTCAAATATGAAAGCTATTGCTGCAATGGCGACGCCGAAACCGGCGATTGTCAGATGATCCCCACGCGCAGTGTCCGTGTTACGTCTGACGGTTACGAGGTCTCGCTCGCACCCGGCGATCACCGCATGGTCACGCGACGCCACGTCTTCAGCTGGTCGCAGAGCGAGGCAAGGCGATCCGAGGATGGCGAATATCATCTCTGCCTGTTTCCGGATGAGGATACGCCGCGCTGTTTTTATGCGCCGGACATGGGATTTTGAGGCAACTGTTGCGGTCGGCTTTCCTCGATCCGCTTCAGTATCCAGTCGCGGAACAGCCTGATCTTGCGAATATTCCTGCGGTTTTCGGGGTAGACCAGCCAGTAGTTCTTGCCTTCGCTGCTGAGATGCTCGAAGGGTTGATAAAGGCGGCCGAGCGCAATCTCATCCGCATAAAGTTCCGGAGTGAGCATGGCCACCCCCTGGCTGGCGATTGCGGCGGCGGCTTCGAAGGCCTGCACATTGAGGCGGCTGCGGGGGTAACGGTCGAGGCCGGGATTTTCAACACCCACTTCCTGAAACCACTGGCTCCACCAGATGTCGCCGGGATCGATGATGCGCAGACGCAGCAGGTCTTCCGGTTTGTGTAATCCGCCGATGCTTTCGGCAAGGCCCGGATGCAGCATCGGCGTATAAACGCCGCGCAGCAGTTGATGATAGATCAGCCCTTTGCCGTTATCTTTGCTCCAGCGAATGGCGACATCGCAGTCCGACTGGGAAAAATCGATCAATGCGCTCGATGTATCGAGCCGCACGGCGATTGACGGATGTTCGAGCTGGAAGGCGCCCAGATGCCGCGAAAGCCAGCGTGAGGCGAAGGTAGCGGTGGAATGGATTGTCAGGGTCGCGTCGGACGTGTCGCGCAGATTGTCGACGGCCTCCCGCAGATTGGTGAAGGCTTCCGCGACTTTCGGCGCAAGTTTCTGCCCGGCCTCGGTCAGCGAGACCTGCCGCGCCTTTCTGATGAAGAGCGGCTCGCCAATATTCTCCTCCAGCAGTTTCACCTGATAGCTCACCGCCGTCTGGGTCATGCCCAGCTC
>QFOL01000525.1 GCA_003241215.1 Agrobacterium fabrum | reverse complement strand
CCCGTCGATCAGGCCAAGGTCGAGGCCGCGCATGCCGGTCCAGAACAAGCCGGAGAAGATCGCCTCGTCGCCCTTCAGTTTCGAGCCGCGACGCATCTTGACCATATCAATGAAAACATTGTGGATTTCGACCTGAAGCGACTTCAGGTAATCGATATCGCCTTCCTTTTCCGGCTGGAAGGGGTCGAGGATGACCTTGTTCTCGCCGGCCGTATAGACACGGCGCTCCACGCCGATCTTCTTCAGCATTTCCGGAAAACCGAAACCGCCGGAAACGACGCCGATGGAACCGACGATGGAGGTGGGATCCGCGATGATTTCATCACCGGCAAGCGCGATCATGTATCCGCCGGAGGCTGCAACGTCTTCCACGAAGATCAAGACCTTCTTTTCCTTTTCCTCGGCGAGCTGGCGGATGCGATTGTAGATCATCCGCGCCTGCACCGGCGAACCGCCGGGCGAGTTGAGCGAAATGGCGACGGCCGGGGCATCCTTGACGGCGAAGGCCTTTTCCAGAAGCGGCGCATAGGAGGCGAGATTGAGGGCGGGACGGAACTGGTTGCCGCCGGCCATGATCGCACCATGCATGCGCACCACGGGGATGACGAGCTCTTTTTTACGAAAGCGTTTCGGCACCAGATACTTCAGAAAACCCACTACTCAATCCTCGCAGCATTTATCCGTTCGTCACGGATGTATGTATCGCCCCGCAAAACACAATGGTTGCGACCGGCGGAACCGCGATATTTATGACGCCGGCCGGATTGCCCTTACATTACGCGAATAGGCGGCGCGGCCATTGTTCAGGTCATCCACGAAGGGGGTGAAGGCATGGCTGCCGGTCTCATGCATGATGAGCGGCGCGCGGAAGGACAGCCGCGCCCGTGAACCCTTGATGGCGGTGACGAGCATGCGCACCGCGTCCTCGCCAGGGCGCGGATGGATGAGGGTGATCTCGAGCCCGCCGAAACGGCTGCCGCAGGCGGCGATGATCTCCGCCACCGATTGCGGCCTTGAAATCAGGGAAAGCTGCCCGCCCGGCACCATGATCGCGCCTGCGGTCCTGATCCAGTCTTCGAACAGGCCATCGGTCATGGCGTGCGCTTCGGCCTTCAGGGCATCCGGCGTGCGGCGGTCACCCGCATCGTTATAGGGCGGGTTCATGATGACATGGTGGAAGTAATCATCGGGCAAGCCCGCTTCGGCGCGTGCTTTCGCCCGCAGGGTCACATCGGCCTCGCGCACATCCACCCGCGCGGCAAAGGCAGCATTATCAGGCAGTTCGAGGCTGCGGCGGGCAAATTGCGCCATTTCCGGCGAGCGTTCGTACAGCGTTACCTCGGCATTCTCCAGCCGCGCCGCAACCGCCATGCCGGCAGCTCCCGCACCCGCGCCGAGATCGGCTATCCGGCAGGCGCGCTCATCCGCCACCAGCGAGGCCAGAAGCATGGCGTCCATTCCCGCCCGATGCCCCCTGCCCTTCGGCTGGATGATGTGAAACCGGCCCCGGTGAAAGGCGTCGATCGTTTCGGAAGTGCCGCCGCCCACCGCCGATCAAGCCTCTTCGTTGCGCAGCTCGTCGCCGAGCCCGGCATCGATCAGGATGCGGCGGGCCTGATCGGCGCGATCCTCTTCAACCAGAAAACGGCGCGGTAAAAGACCAAGCGATCCTTCCAGAATGCTCATCGCCTGATCGGCAATGAGGCAATGGATGCCGGCATCCTTCATCAGGCTTTCGGCGAAGGAGAGCAGCACGGCATCGTTGGTACGGATCAGTTCACGCATG
>QFOL01000524.1 GCA_003241215.1 Agrobacterium fabrum | reverse complement strand
GTAACGCCAGATATCCACTTCGGTCCAGTTGGAGAGCGGGAAGGCGCGCACGCTTTCGCCCTTGCGGACCATGCCGTTATAGATGTTCCACAGTTCCGGGCGCTGGTTGCGCGGGTCCCATTTATGGTCGGGCGTGCGGAAGGAATAGATGCGTTCCTTGGCGCGGCTCGCCTCCTCGTCACGGCGCGCGCCGCCAAAGGCCGCATCGAACTGGCCGGCATCGAGCGCCTGGCGCAGGGCTTCGGTCTTCATGATGTCGGTGTAAAGCGCCGAACCGTGGGTGAAGGGTGTTACATTTTCGCTCGCACCGCGCGGGTTGGTGTAGGAAATCAGGTCGAGATCGTATTCCTTGACGATATTGTCGCGGAATTCGATCATTTCCTTGAACTTCCAGCCGGTATTGACGTGCAGCAGCGGGAAGGGAATGCGGCCGGGGAAAAACGCCTTGCGCGCCAGGTGCAGAAGCACGGAACTATCCTTGCCGATGGAATAGAGCATGACAGGGTTGTCGAATTCTGCGGCGACTTCGCGGAAGATGTGAATGGCTTCGTTTTCAAGCGCCTTCAGATGCGGATCGAGCGGCGGCTTGGCTGCGACAGTATTCTTGCTGTCCGTCTCGTGGACTGCGTTGGACATTGTGAACTCCGGGAATGTACTGAATGATTATCGTTGCGGGATGGGACAGTATTCTTGCTGTCCGTCTCGTGGACTGCGTTGGACATTGTGAACTCCGGGAATGTACTGAATGATTATCGTTGCGGGATGGCGGAAACGGCGGAGGTCTGCTCCGCGTTGCGGGATGGCGGAAACGGCGGATGTCTGCTCCGCACCGGCGACGTGAAGACCGCATTCGCGCTTCTCGTCGTTTTCCCACCACCATCGTCCGGCGCGCTCAGGCTCGCCGGGCTTGATGGCGCGCGTACACGGCTCGCAGCCGATGGAGGGGTAACCGCGCTGGTGCAACGGATTGACGGGAATGTTCTCCTGGGCGACATGCGCCCGGATGAGGTCGATATCCCAATCAGCCAGGGGATTGATCTTGATGAGATTGCGCTCGGCATCGAATTCGGCGAAAGGCGTGGTGGCGCGATTGCCCGACTGGCCGCGGCGAAGGCCGGTGATCCAGAAGGCGGCGCCATCAAGCGCCCTGCCGAGCGGGATCAGCTTTCTGACATGACAGCAGGCGTGACGGGCTTCGACACTTTCGTAAAAACCGTTCAGCCCGTATTTTTCGGCATAGGCGTCGATATCGTCCTGCTCCGGGCGGAAGCGGCGGATTTCGATGCCGAAACGCTCTTCGGTTTCATCGATGAGATCGACGGTTTCCTTGAACAGCCGGCCGGTTTCCAGCGTCACGACATCGATCGGCAGGCGGTGCGTGCCGATGGCGGCCGTAATGACCTGATCCTCGATGCCGAGGCTGGTGGTGAAGACCGCCCGCCCGCCGAGGCCGGCGATAAACGAAAGCCGACCCGCCAGATCGAGCCCGGCAAGCGTGGCGTCGAGGGAAGCGGTATCGGCAGAGGCATTTGCTGAATTGATCGTCATTGTCACGTCCGGGATTTCCATGGCCGATTATTGTTGAAATCCGGCTGTGCGAACAGAAATGACAGTCTTTGTGCGCTGCACTTGAGAGCAAAAATGCCTCACGCGCGCAGGGTATGAGCAAAAGATACCCGTTCACCTTCTTTGCAGCTTGGATTTGAATTGTGACAACTTCTGCGCTAAGCCGGAATTGCCGGGTTTCCGGGCTTGTGGTCTACTGGTTTTACGATGATTTCGCAGAAGGCAAAATACGCGCTGAGGGCGCTTCTTTCGCTGGCAAAGGCCGACGGCGGCAGTCCTGTGCAGATTTCCGACATTGCCCGCGAACAGGCCATTCCGAAAAAGTTTCTGGAACAGATCCTTCTCGAAATGAAGAAGGAACGCCTCGTCGAAAGCCGGCGCGGCAAGCAGGGCGGTTATCTTCTGGCGCGCCCGGCTGCGGACATCACCTTCGGCGAGGTGCTGCGCCTCATCGACGGGCCGCTTGCCCCCTTGCCCTGCCTGTCGCAGACCGCCTATCGTCGCTGCGAGGATTGTGACGGTGAGAAGCAGTGCGAGATCCGCCACGTCTTTGCCCGCGTGGCCGATGCCACCCGCAACATCCTTTTCAACACCACCATTGCCGATGCCGTGGCGGGTGTCGAAGTGCCCGAGCTTTTGACGGCCTAGCACCACACCATCCACAAACTCCACCGTCATCCTCGGGCTTGACCCGAGGATCCATGGTCAGACTGGGTTGTGGATCCTCGGGTCAAGCCCGAGGATGACCGACGGAGAGGGCATACCTGCCTTCCGGCGCATGGTACTGCAACTTGTGACACGAGTTTCGCAGAGGCGGCTGCTCAAACAACGAAACAGGTGGCGGAGCTCTTAGCTGTCGCCCTCCTGCGTTCCCTAAACGAAAAAATCGTCTAAAACCCCATAATATTTTTCGCCATCGCGGCAAAAAATCGTCAAAAATGTGAAACGCTTTTGCATTCAGCAAAGTTTTACACGACGCTTGTTGCGCCTTTCGCTTATGCTGCGCTGTATTTGTTGCCCGGAGAAACGCTC
>QFOL01000114.1 GCA_003241215.1 Agrobacterium fabrum | reverse complement strand
CGCCATCGTATCGCTTGGCTTCATCGCCACTGCTGCCAATGCCGCCGATCTGGTGCTTTATACCAGCCAGCCGAATGAGGACGCGCAGGCGACCGTTGATGGTTTCAAGGCCGCCAATCCCGGTCTTGAAGTCGAATGGGTGCGCGATGGGACGCCGAAGATCATGGCCAAGCTGATGGCCGAGATCAATGCCGGCAACCCGGTTGCCGACGTGCTTCTGATCGCCGACACGGTAACGCTTGAGCGCATGAAGCAGGCCGATCAGCTTCTTGCCTACAAGTCTGCGGAAGCCAGGAACATCGATGCCTCGCTCTATGATGCGGACGGCTATTATTACTCCACCAAGCTCATCACCACTGGCATCATGTACAACACCGCTGCGGCAATGAAGCCGACGAGCTGGAAGGATCTGGCCAAGGCCGAGGCCAAGGGTCTCGTGACCATGCCAAGCCCGCTGACCTCGGGTGCGGCGCTGATCCACGCACAGACGCTTGCCGCTGCCGATGGTCTCGGCTGGGACTATTACAAGCAGCTTAAGGCCAATGAAGCCATCGCCGGTGGCGGCAACGGCGCGGTTCTGAAGTCCGTCGCATCGGGCGAAAAGGCCTATGGCGTGGTCGTCGACTACATGCCGATCCGCGAAAAGGCCAAGGGTGCGCCGGTTGAGTTCGTCTTCCCGGAAGAGGGCGTTTCGGCCGTCACCGAGCCGGTCGCGATCATCAAGGGCACCAAGCATGAGGACGCGGCCAAGAAGTTCGTCGATTACGTGCTTTCGGAAAAGGGCCAGCAGGGCTTCGTCAAGCTCGGCTACATCCCGGTTCGTGCTGATGCCGGCATGCCGGAAGGTTTCCCGGCCCGCGACAAGATCAAGGTTCTGCCGCTCAACGCTGCCGATGCGCTGAAGAATTCCGAACAGGACCTGAAGACCTTCTCCGACACTTTCGGCTCCAAGGGCTGATATAACGGCATGTCCCATACCAATGCCTATGGAAGCAGCCAGCCGCGCTGGCTGTTTCCTTTTGTGGTCAGCGTTGTTTTTGCGCTCAGCGCCCTGCCGCTCGGGCGGCTCGCCTATACCGGCATCATCTCGTCACTTAACGGTGACATATGGCGACTTCTCGCCGATCCGGCCCTGTGGGATGCGGCGCTGAACACGCTCTCCACCTCGTTTTTCGGCATGCTGATTTCGCTTTTGATCGGCGGCGCTTTCGCGCTTTCGCTGACGCTCTGCGACATCCGCGGCAAGTCGATCCTGAGTTTCCTGTTCATGCTGCCGATGATGATCCCGCCGCAGGTGACGGCGCTGTCGTGGATCGGCATGACCGGCCCGTCGAGCACGCTTTTGAAGGCGATTGGCCTTGCGCCGGCGATGGGTTCGCCGCAACCGCTTTATTCCATTGCGGGCATCGCGCTTCTGCTCGGCGTGCAGCACGCGCCGCTCGTCTATCTGTCGCTGCGCGCCGGTCTGCTCGCCTTGCCGCAGGATGGCATCGAGGCCGCCAAGCTTTCCGGCGCTTCGCCGCGCCGCGTGCTGTTCGATATCATCCTGCCGCTGTCGACGCCGGGATTGATCGCCGGGGCGGCGATCTCCTTCGTCTCAAGTGTCGGCAATTTCGGCATTCCGGCGATCCTCGGCATCCCCGCCTCGATCTTCACTTTGCCGACGCTGATCTACAGCCGTTTCGCCAGTTTCGGCACCAGCACCTTCGGCGATATCGCCATTCTCTCCACCATGATCGCCATCATCTCCGTCGCCGGGCTTGCACTTCAGGAACGGGCGATGAAGGGCAGGGATTATCGTATCATCGGCCTTTCCGGCAAAGCCGCGACCTTCGGGCTTTCGCGCTGGCGGGTGCCGGCGGAACTCGCCCTTTGGCTGGTGCTGTTCTTCATGCTGGTCGCACCGCTGACGGCGCTGGTGGCAAGCTCGCTCGCGCCTGCCTATGGCGTGCCGCTCAGCCTGAAGACTGCGACGCTGCATGCCTATGAGGAGCTGCTCTACCGCCAGAGCGTGACGCGTACCGCCTTCCGCAACTCGTTGTTTCTGGCGACCGCCACCTCGCTTTGCCTGCTGGCGGTGACGGTGCTGACGGCCTATTTTCTGGTGCGCGGCAAGAGCCGCTTCATGTTCCTGCTTTCGGCGCTGGTGGATATTCCCTATGCGCTGCCTGGTGTGGTGATTTCCGTCTCCTTCGTGCTGCTTTTTGCAGCTCCGATCCCACTTCTCGGCGTGACGCTTTACGGGACGATCTGGATCATCCTGCTTGCCTATTTCTCCTCCTTCTTCGCCGTCAGCCTCAAACCCATGGTCAGCGCCTTCCTGCAATTCGACCCGTCGCTGGAGGAGGCCGCACGGCTCTCCGGCGCCGGCTTCTGGCGGCGGCTGAAGGATATCATCCTGCCGCTGGTCGGGCCTGCGGCGGGGGCGTCGGTCATTCTCGTTTTCCTGATCGCCTGCAATGAGCTGACGGTTTCGGCGCTGTTGTGGTCCGCCGGCACCCAGACGCTTGGCGTCCTCATCTACAATCTCGATGACAGCGGCAGCTTCGATCTTGCCTCTGCACTTTCGGTACTCGTTGTCATCATGGTGATTATCCTCATGCTGCTGCTCGAAATTCTGGGGCGCTATCTGCCGAAAGGAGTGGTCCCTTGGCGAAACTGATCCTCAACCGCCTGTCGAAGAGTTTCGGTGCCGGTTCGAAACCAGCCGTGGACGATGTGTCGCTCACGGTACGTGATGGCGGTTTTCTCGCTTTGCTCGGGCCTTCCGGCTGCGGCAAAACGACGGTGCTGCGCATGATCGCCGGTTTCGAACAGCCGACCGACGGTTCCATTCTGCTCGGCGAGCGGGTGCTGGCCGATGCTGGCAGCATGGTGCCGCCGGAGCGGCGCAACATGGCGATGGTGTTCCAGTCCTATGCGCTGTGGCCGCATATGTCGGTTGCCGACAATGCCGGTTATCCCTTGAAGGTGCGCGGCATATCAGGCGAGAAATATCGCGAGAAGGTAGGTCAGGCGCTGGCCGCCGTCCGTCTTGAAAGCTTTGCCGATCGCCGTCCCGCCGAATTGTCCGGTGGCCAGCGGCAGCGCGTGGCGCTCGCCCGCTGCCTCGTTACCGAGCCTGACGTGGTGCTGCTCGACGAGCCGCTCGCCAATCTCGACCGGCATCTCAGGCAGGAGATGGAGGAGACGTTCCGCGAGTTCCACATCCGCTCCGGCGCGACGATGATCTATGTCACCCACGATCAGGCGGAAGCCATGGCGCTGGCGACCGATGTCGCCGTGATGTCGCAGGGCAAGCTTTTGCAGGTCGCGCCGCCGGCGGAGCTGTATGCGCGGCCCGAAGGCAGGCTTGTCGGTTCGCTGGTGGGGCAGGGGGCGATCGTGACATTGCCGGTACCGGAAGTGGCTGCGCGTGATCTCGACTGGGCTGGGCTTCGGGCGGCTATGGAGAGCGGAACCGGATCACCGCAGGCGGATATTCTCGTGCGGCCGCAGGATGTGGTTCGGGATGCGGAGGGCATCGCCTGCACTGTGACGTCGGTTCTTTACGAGGGCGAGCGTTATGCCCTGCGTCTCGACATGCCGGATGGGCAGGCGCTGAGAGCCTATTCGCGGGAAGCGGCTTCTGTCGGTGATCGGTTGCCGGTTGCCATTCGTGCGGCGTGGCGGCTTTAGTGCGATAAGTGTACTTCCCTCATCCCTGTGCTTGTCACAGGGATCCAGCCGACGCGCGTCTGCGCGGCGGAGAGAGTCCTTTCAGCCCAAGGACTTGGGCTGACCGGATTCCTGTGACGAGCACAGGAATGAGGGAGGGTGAAGGACGTGGCCCTAGCTACTGGCGAGGCGGCGCGACACCAGCTAAGCTTCCCCTGCAGCAATAGGATTGATTCATGTCGCTTCGGCTTGCCACCTTCAATATCGAGAATCTCCTCACCCGTTTCGATTTCACCGGCTTTCGCAACCAGACGCGGCGCGACAGGGCGATCCAGCTTTTCGATATCAGGGACGAGGCGACTTATCAGGCGCTGGAAAGCGCGCGGATGGTGTCTTCCACCGACGATACGCGCCAGCTTTCGGCGCTCGCCATCGCCGATGCGGATGCCGATATTCTCTGCCTGCAGGAAGTGGACAACATGGCCGCGTTGCAGGCCTTTGAATATGGCTATCTCTACCGGATGGTCGGCAATGGCTACCTGCAGAAATATCTGGTCGAGGGTAATGACGGCCGCGGCATCGATGTCGCCGTCGTCATGCGCGAGGAGACGCGGGACGGTGACAGGATCGAGGTCGTCGACATCAAGAGCCATGCGGCGTTGACCTACCGCAATCTCGATCTCTTCAATCCGGAGCTGGCGGCGACCAACCAGATCGATGACAAAATCTTCAAACGGGATTGCCTGGAAATCGATCTGAGGATCGGCGGCAAGCCGCTGACGCTTTACGTCACGCATTTCAAATCCATGACCAATGCCCGCGATGCGGTCGACGCCCGGCTCGGCACCATGCCGATCCGCGAGGCGGAGGCGATGGCTGTTCGCCGTATCATTGAAAACCGCTGGGGTGTCGGCAATACCCGCAACAAGAATTTCGCGATCTGCGGCGATATGAACGACTATCAGGAACGTGTCGTGATTTCCGGCGACAGGCGCAGCGGTTACAGCTTCGCGCCCGTCGAGGAGGAGCGCAGCGCGCTCGATATTTTCACGGCCGATGGTTTCGTGGTCAATCCGATGATGCGCCGTGACGTCATGGATCGCTGGACGCTCTACCACTCACGCGGGCCGCAGGAGCAGCACCTGTGCCAGCTCGACTATATCTGGCTTTCGCCGCGCCTTGCGGAAACGAACGCCACGCATGTCCCCGAAATCATTCGCAATGGACAGCCATACCGCACGGTCTTCCCGCCGGGGCAGGCGGTGGAGCGTTACCCCCGCACCGGCTGGGACCGCCCGAAGGCTTCCGATCATTGCCCCGTGGTCATGACGCTGGATCTGATCTAGGCGGCGCATCACCGTCGCCGGCGGGTCACTCAGCCGTTCGCGGCCTTGGGGAAATAGGTTGCCCAGACCCGGTTGCGGCCCGCACGCTTGGCCTCGTAAAGCCGGTCATCGGCGATGGCGATCAACTCTTCCCAGCTGGTGATGGCCCGCACTTCCTGCCAGACCACGCCGAAACTGGCGGTGAGCGACAGGCCGCTCTGCTCATCGATGGTCTGGGCTTCGATCAGGCGGCGAAGACGGTCGGCGGTGGCCGTGGCCGTGGCGTGGCTGACATCCTGCAGCACGACGACGAATTCTTCGCCACCATATCGTGCCAGAATGTCGCCCTTGCGCAACGCGCTCCTTAGAAGGTTCGCCGTCTTTTGCAGCGCAAGGTCGCCCATGGCATGGCCGTGTCGGTCGTTGATCGACTTGAAATGGTCGATATCGATGATCATCACGCCGAGTGCGTGATATTGTTCGTCGCCGGTCAGCAAGGCGCGAACAGCCTTTTCCAACGCGCGGCGGTTGAAGACGCCTGTCAGCGCATCGGTTTCGGACAGGGTGCGGAGCTGCTCGGCCAGGGCGCGCTGCTGCTTCTCCATTTCTCCCTTTTGACGAAGCTGCTCGCGCAGGAAATCCAGCTCCTCGAACATTTTCTTCACTTCCGGGGCCACCTTGTCCGCATGCTTGCCCTCGGAAAGATCACCGGCGGCAATGGCGGCGATCTGCGCCTGGACGGATTGCATGGGCCGGAACAGCGCGGTCTTGTAAACGGATGTCAGTCGCAACAGCACCAAGACCGCGATGCCCGCGAGGAGGAGGGATGTTGCACCGTAGATCAGCGCCTCCTGCTTTCTCTTTTCGATCCGCGCACGCGTTTCGGACAGGATAAGGTCGCGTAACGTATCGGACGAACGCATACCGGCTATATAGTTCCTGGAGAATTCAAGAGCGCTCGGCTGAGCGGACGGCTGGGCCATCACGATGGTATTCTGCGCATAACGCAGCGCCTGGCCGAAATAATAGGTTTCGAGGTTGCGCAGCGCTCCGTCCAGTTGCGGTGTCGACAGATAGGCGGCGGTATAGTTGATCAGCGACGCTTTCAGTGACATCAGCCCCTGCATCTCGGTGTCGAATTTGGCGCGATAACCGAGTTTTTCCTGCCTGTTCGCATTGAGGCTCATGATCACATAGGAACCGAGGCGGCCGATCCTGTCCCGCATGATGCCGGCGGTGCCTGTCAGCGCGATGTCGATCGCCACATCGGGCGTTACCTTGATGATGGCGCGCGCCGCCCTGCCGCGCAGCATGTTGACGCTGTCCGCCGCCTTGAACATCGATGAAATCGCGTTGGACATTGGGCCGTGGTTGCGTACGTCAGGGGGGAGCGCGACAACCTGATCGACCAGCTCCCGTGATTGCCTGAGCCTCTGGCGGGTTTCAGCAAGTGACGCCGCCAGTTCAGGCTGTGTCTTGATATCGTCGGTGAAGTATCTCTCCAGTTCCGACAGCTTGTCGTCCGTTGCCTTGCGTGCGGTGGCAAGCCCCTCGACCAGCCTTGCATCCGGCACGGAGGCGCCCATCAGATTGTTGGCGGGCCCGCGCTCGGCCGAGACCAGCCATGCGGACTGGAGAGCGGTTTCGAAGCGGGTGAGCTGCGCCGCATTGGTGCGATAACGCAGATAATTGTAGACGCTGGGCAGCGCGGCAAGGGTCGCCAGCAGGATAGAGCTTACGGCGATGATGATCGTGCCTGTCAGCTGGACTTTCTGTATGCTCGCGCGCATCTGAAGAGTTGTTCTCACTGGAATGGTTATGTTTCATCGCCATTTTAACGGCGCTGCGTAAATACTTCGCTTATTTTCCGGGCCTTTTGCGGCAATCGCCGCCCTGCCGACCTCGCTGGGTCCACTATGTGGAAAAGCGCCCTGCCAAAGCGATATAGCTAGTTTTTACTTTACACCAAGTCAGAATCTGATAGTTGGCAAGGCACTGGCTTGCCCTTGTAGCTCAGTTGGTAGAGCACCTGATTTGTAATCAGGGGGTCGCGGGTTCGAACCCTGCCGGGGGCACCAGTAAAATCAATCACTTAATGGCGAATTTATTCGGTTGAATGATGCACTGCGCGAAGCGCGGCGCTTTGGGTCCGTTGCTGCGAGCGGTTGAACCCCGACCAAGCCGGAGTTCTTGGTTCTGACCAGCCCACCGCAGGGTTTCCATATCAGGGAAGTGGTTTGGTCCACCACAAGGCGAGATCGGGAAAAGCGCGGTATCCGCCAGAGTTGTAAAGTCCTTGGGTTTAAGCATATTGTTCAGCGGACGGGTTGAACGATAGCGGGCGCTTCCAATGGATGCATATGGTCATTTGCGGATATTGGTAAGCCTCATTCTCGGCCTGGCGATCACCAGAGTGCTGTCCGGCCTTTCCAGAAGGCTGCAGGAGCCGCAGAAGACTGACCGCATGCACGCGCAGATCGTCTGGTCGCTTGTCCTGCTTCTCGGAGCGATCCACTTCTGGTGGTGGGAGTTCGCCTTACGGCTGATCCACAACTGGAATTTCTGGATTTACATCTTCGTTCTCGTTTACACCTCGCTTTTCTTCCTGATGTCGACGCTGCTTTATCCCGATCACATTCAGGAGTCGTCCGAACGGGAAAGTTTTTTCGTGCGCCGGCGGCATGCGTTTTTTGCCCTGTTTGCCGCCTCGTTCGTCTTCGATCTGATGGACACCTACATCAAGGGGAAAGAGCACTTCGAACAGCTCGGGTCATGGTATCTGGCAAGGATAGCCGGCGGTCTGCTTATCGCTGTCGTGGCGATGAGAACCGATAACAGCCGCAAAATCATGTGGCTCGGTGTCGTCTGGCTCTTCTTGAACGCGCTCTGGATAACGGCGATCTACAGCGACCTGTTCTAGCTCCTCCAGCGGCAAAATAACCGGATCGCCGGCCCGGGCTGCGAGTGAAACGCACAAGCGCACAAAGCGGGGTGGCGGTTTCGATAATGCCTATGGCTTTATGTGATAAAGCTTGTGCACGATGGACCAGTTGCCGTCGCGCTCCAGCAGGGACAGATATTCGTAAAAATCCATACCGTCGAAACGGGTCGTCAGCTTCACCGAGGCGCTGTCACCCTCCTTGTCGATGCCCATGATTTCGAAAGCGGGATCGTGATCGGGCAGGCCGCGTTCGCTTTTGCGCATCTGGTCGACAAAGTCCTCCAGGGACAGCCATTCGATTTCGCCTTCGAAGGTTCCGACGATGCTGGCGCGCGGGTCGAAAACATCCCGCATCAGGCTCTCATCCGCATAGGCCATGGCATGGACATAATCCGTGACGGTCTGGGTAATCGTTTGCGGCATCGGATCGTCCTCCCTTCGGATCCAAAAGCCGAGCTTACACCCGTTGACGCGTTTCCACCATAACCCCCTGAAAACGCGCCGGTTACGCCTCCGCCCGTGATGTTTTCCGACCGGCTGCGGCAGGCGCGGTATCGAGCCTTGCGGTGTTTTTTGCCGCCGCTTTCCACAATTTTGTCCCGCCCGTCACTATAGTCGCCTTGGGTCCGACAAATTTCGGCATCAAGGGCTTTTTCGCCCGCTCCGATGCGGCGCGCCGCGAGGCTTTGTGTGGGCTTTGCCGGTTTAACCGCCGGGGCGGGGTGCCGCGCCGGGCGGAATTGGCCTATGATCCGCCCGCGTGCCAGACGGGAGCGGTGTTGGGCATGCGGGTAACAGTTTGCGTTTGAAGGTGTTTTTGTGATTGATCCCTATGTTTTGCTTGGCGTGGAGCGCGATGCCGACGAGGCGGCGATCAAGTCGGCCTACCGCAAGGTGGCCAAGGCCGCGCATCCCGATAGCGGCGGCGACGCCGAGCAATTCGCGCGCCTGCAGACGGCCTATGAGCTGCTGAAGGATCCGGTGCGCCGTAAGGTATTCGACGATACCGGTTATGACCCGCAGCTTGCCGACGCCAAGGACCTCAAGGGCCTGCTGATGCTGGAAACGCTGGTGAATGAATTCATTCTGGACGAACGCGAACCCGGCAGTTTCGACCCCGTGGCCGCCATGCGCCGCAAGCTGACCGACGATATTCTGAAAAGCCGTTTCCATATTCTCGAGCTGGAACGGCATCGCACGCGGGTTCGCAAACATATGGACCGTCTTGGCCGCAAGCCGGAAACCGATGTGCTGAGTTCCATGCTGCGCGCCCGCAGCCAGTCCATCGCCGAAGCCATCCGTAATGCCGAAGCCCAGATCGAGGCGATCGAACAGGCCTATACGATGCTCGAAGGTTATTCCTACGAGCTCGAAAGCGTGACCTTGGCCGAGCCCTTGCTGAAAGGCGAGGCGGCGGAATAGGCGGCCGTTCAGGGGCCGTTGGCGAGGGCGAGGATGAGCTGATGCACCCGTCCGCCGGGGGAAAGCTCGTCCCGGTCGAAATCGCGGCCGCGCTGGCGCTGCTCGTTGGAAAGTTCACCCAGACGCTGCTGCAGAACGGCGCGTACCTTCTGGCATTTGGGATCGTTCTCCGCCCTCAGGCCGGTGCTGAAGGCCTCGATCTTTTTCACCATGTCGAGAATATGGTCACCATGGACGCGTTCATGGGTTTCCACGCCGGAAATGAAGGTCCTCCAGCTGGCGGCGACGGCGGGCGGCAGATTGGCCGGCGCTTTCGGCCAGGTGTAGATGATGGTGAGATTGGGCCTCGCGGTGGCCAGCACGCAGGCGCCATCCGGCTGCGGACGGTAATCCCGCCGCCATGTCAGCTTGAAGGTGGTGTGGGCAATGGCCTGCACGCCGGCGGTCGGACCGCGCTCACCAATCGATTGATAAAGCGCACCGCCCGTATTGCCGCTGATGGCATAGGTTTTTATCTGCTCGGCCGGTTTCCAGTCGGCCGCCTGCGCTGACAGCGGCAGGGCGCTGAGCGTGATGGCGGTGCTGATGGCAAAGGAAAAGAGGCTATTGGCGGGCACGCAGCGATCCTTGGTGATTTGCGCGCCGAAGATAGGCGAGAGGCGCGCCCTCAGGCAAGTGCCATCCGGCCGGGAGTGCCGGGTTTTCCCTTAGGGCGCCCACATGAAAACCCCCGCGACAGGGCGCGGGGGGACAAGCTTACGGACTGCAGGGGTAATCAGTCGTCCAGCTTGTCGTAATCGAGCTTCGGAGCGTTCTGAAGCGCTTCCTTGGTGGTGTCGACATAGGCCTTCCAGGTGCCGTTGTCGTTGTGAACAGCGACGGAAGCCGGGTCGAGCACCACATAGCTCTTGTCGATGCCGAGGAAACCGCCGACGCTGGCCACAAGGCCGATCACCGACTTGCCGTCGCCGATGACAACATCCTCGATTTCGCCGATGTTTTCGTTCTGGGTGTTGTAGATGTCCATGCCATCGAGCTGGGAGGCGGTGAGATCGGTCTTCTGGACATTGACGAACTTCAGCGGGCCGCTGGCCTTGGTGCCCATGGTAATGCCGGGGCCGGACAAAGTGGCGTCCGCGCCGGCAGCAGGAGCAGTAGTGGCCGTCTGGGCAAAAGCCACGGAAGAGGAGAGCGCTGCTGCCGCAGCGAGGGCGATGACCTTGATTTTCATGATGTTTCTTCCCTTTGTATGCTGAACGTTGCGTTCGGGGAGGAAACGACGGGAGGCGGATTTGGTTCCTCATGGGAGGACAGGAAAATTTCGTCTATGCTGAAAAAGGAACAGGCGTGTGTCGAAATCGGGAGGATGCCATGGCGAAAAACACGGTGACGAAAGATGCGGAGGAGATCGCACCATCGGACTTCATCGACCGGAAGATCGCGGAGCTCGACGACTGGCGCGGTGAGACGCTCGCGCATATTCGTGCGGTGATCAGGAAGGCCGATCCGGAGGTGGTGGAAGAGGTGAAATGGCGCGGCGTTCCGGTCTGGTCGCATGCGGGCATCCTCTGCACCGGCGAAACCTACAAAAGCGCGGTGAAGATGACATTTGCCAAGGGAGCCTCGCTGGAGGACCCGGCGGGCCTGTTCAATTCGAGCCTTGAGGGCAATATGCGGCGGGCGATTGATTTTCACGAGGGGGATGTCGTGGATGAGGAGGCGCTGGCGGCGCTGATCCGGGCGGCGGTGGCGTTAAATGCGGTGGGGAAGAGCGGGAAAAAGCGGGCCGGAAAGTAATGCATCTATCCGGCGACGAGAAAGAGGCCCACGCCTCAATCCTTGGCTTTGTCGGCAGCCTTGTCCCATTCCCCATCGATGAACTTCAGCGCGTCGATAATCGAGACCTTCCACACCGACCAGACGTGATCGCCATCGGTCACCCGCAGCTCGGATGTGCGCTTGTCGGCTTGCAGCGTCTCATGCAGGGCGATGGCGCCGCGCCAGAGGAAGAAGCCGTCATCGTCGCCGACGGTCAGATAGGTGGCGGGCAAATCCTGGCTTTCGGCGACATGTTGCGCCACGAGAGTGAAGACGTTCTTTTCGTTGAAGAGCCTTGCATCGAAAGGCGTGCCGAAGGCGCCGGAG
>QFOL01000523.1 GCA_003241215.1 Agrobacterium fabrum | reverse complement strand
CACATTGCCTTGATTGGGGAGAGAGATGGCAAAAACTGCAATTTTTCGCGGCGCGGTATGTTTCGCAGTCAGCATCGCGGCGGTAACGCCTTCACTGGCGGGTGGCCTTGAGCGCGGTGGTTACAATATCGACCTGCTGTTCGATCCGTCCGATTACGTTCTCGACAGTTCCACCACCTTTGTCGCGCCGCAGCGCAAGGTGGAGAATGCACGTGACAATCCGCTGAAAAGCGGTCCCTTGCCTGCGTCCTGGTCCAGGACGGCGGACGACTCCGAAAACTTCTGGTCGACCCGCATTGGCGCCAAGGCGTCGATCGGCGATTTCGGCGACTGCATGTTCGATTATTCGCAGCCGTGGGGCGCACATCTCAATCCCGGCATCTGGCAGGGATCGAGCTACAACATCGAAACCAAGGTCAAGTCGCACAATTATGCCACGACCTGCCGGGTGAAATTCGATGTTGGCAAGGGTGACTTCTCGATCATCGGCGGCGGCTTCTACCAGGAGATCAGCGGTTATAAATACCGTCAGGTTCTTGGCCCGGCCGTTCTTGGCCTGAACCCGGCCTGGTCCAGCTTCAGCGGCGTCGGCAAACTGGAGATGGAAGGTGACGGCTGGGGCTGGCGCGCCGGCGTTGCCTACGAGATCCCTGAGATCGCCTTCCGTGCGAGCCTCGTTTATAACAGCGCCGTCGATCACGACCTGACCGGGGTCGCCGACGTTAGAGGGGTTCCGCAGACGCCGCCGTCCATCTCTCCGACGCTCGCGAAATACGGCGGCAAGCTCGTGCCGATCTATGGCTCTGTTTCGATGCCTGATAGCATCGAACTCAAGGTGCAATCCGGCATTGCGCCGGACTGGCTTGCTTTCGGTTCGGTCAAGTGGACTGACTGGAGCCAGATTCAGGTCATTCCTTTCTGCGCGGTCGGCACGTCCCCCTGCGTTCCGAGCGGTGCTGACACGCTGAACACGCTCGACCTGTTTTATCGCGACGGCTGGACGATTTCCGGCGGCGTCGGTCACAAGTTCAACGAGCAGTGGAGCGGTGCTGTGAGCCTGACCTGGGATCGCGGTACATCGACCGTCATCGGCACCCAGACCGACACATGGACGCTGGGCACGCAGATCGTCTACTCCCCGAACAAGAACATCGAGTTCAAGATTGCCGGTGCTCTCGGCCTGCTGACCTCCGGCAGCTCTTCCATCAACGGCGGACCTTGCGGCGCGGGCTTCACCTGCGGCAACGAGGCAGGCTACGATTTCGGCAACGACCTCGTGGCGGCAATCTCCACGGGCGTCAAGGTCAAGTTCTGACGCCTTACTTCCGTATATGCTAAAATAAAGGTCCGGTTTACCAACCGGGCCTTTTTTCATGCGCGACTATGATTCCTGCTCGATAAAATCTTCTGGCCCGAGAGTTTTGTGACGATTTGGCAACACTTTTCTGCAAGCGTGTGGTCGCGTTGGAATGTGAGCATATCTGTCCATTTCCCGCCACAAACAGGGTGCTTGGCTTATGTTTAAAGGCGCGGGAATGGAAGAACATGCAGGCGTTTGATGTGGGCCTGCGGAGTTGCAGAAAGTGAAAACGGGTTTGGATTCAGGGTTTAAGCAAGTAATACGGGAATTTGGCCCGGCTTTCTTGCTTGACGCTGGCCGGCGGGCGGCGAAATGCCGTTATATTGCCGGAAATTATGCCTATATCTGTTTCACTGGAAAATTAGGGCAATTGCCGCATGAGACCACCGGTGGTGCGCTGGAAAGTGCTGCCGGAAAGACGCAGTGTGTTCGAAAAATCGCGACCCGGCGGGGTTCGGCTTTGCAGTATTCCGCAAGT
>QFOL01000522.1 GCA_003241215.1 Agrobacterium fabrum | reverse complement strand
AGTCATAGGGCTGATAGTCGGTGAAATGGAATTCGGTGGGCGTCGTCATTACGCGATCAGCTCCTTGTAGGCTGCCTCGTCGAGCAGCGTATCGGCATCCGCCACATTGGAAAGCTTCAGCTTGAAGAACCAGCCGGCGCCCTGCGGATCGGAATTGACCAGCGAGGGATCATCGACGATGGCCTGGTTGATTTCCACCACTTCGCCATCCAGCGGACAATAGACATCGGAAGCCGCCTTGACGGATTCAACGGTCGCCGCGTCGCCATCCTTGGAGAAGGTGGCGCCCACTTCCGGCAATTCGACGAAAACGAGATCGCCAAGCTGTTCAGCGGCGTGGCTGGTGATGCCGACGGTGGCGATATCGCCTTCGAACTTCAGCCATTCGTGTTCTGCGGTAAATTTCAGCATCGTATTCTCTCCGGAGATGGGATGAAGATTATCGTTTATAGGTGGGCTTGATGAAGGGCAGGGCAGCGACGGTGACGGGCAGATATTTGCCACGCACTTCCGCAAAGATCGCCGTGCCGGGAGCCGTGTAGGCCGTGGGCACGTAACCCATGGCGACCGGACCTTCGACCGAAGGTCCAAAGCCGCCCGACGTCACTTCGCCGATTTCCGTCTTGCCTTCCGCATCGGCGAAAAGCTTGGAATGACCGCGGACCGGGGCCTTGCCCTCCGGCTTCAGGCCGACGCGGCGGCGTTCTGTGCCATCATTGAGTTCGCCGAGAATGCGCTTTGCGCCCGGAAAGCCGCCTTCGCGATCGCCACCGGCGCGGCGCGCCTTCTGGATCGCCCATTCGAGCGAGGCTTCAATGGGGGAGGTCGTGGTGTCGATATCGTTGCCGTAGAGACAAAGACCGGCTTCGAGGCGCAGGCTGTCACGCGCGCCAAGCCCGATCGGTTCGCAATCGGGATGTTCGAGCAGGGCCTTGGCAATCTCTTCCGCCTTGTCTGCCGGAACCGATATCTCAAAACCGTCTTCACCGGAATAACCGGAGCGGGAGACGATGCAGGCAACGTCGTGCAGCGGTACTTCCTGCACATCCATGAACTTCATTTCGGACACGCCCGTCCAGAGTTCCGCCAGCACCTCTTCGGCGCGCGGCCCCTGCAGCGCAATCAGGGCGCGATCATCGAGGAGGGTGATCTCGCACGTGTCGGAAAGATGCGCCTTCATATGGGCGACATCGGCACCCTTGCAGGAGGCGTTGACGACCACAAACAGATGATCGCCGCGATTGGTGATCATCAGGTCGTCGAGGATGCCGCCGTTTTCATCGGTGAAGAAACCGTAACGCTGGCGGCCTTCCTTGAGGCCGAGAATGTCCACCGGCACCAGCTTTTCCAATGCTAGAGCGGCATCGGCGTTGTCGCCGGACTTCGCCTTCACGATTACCTGGCCCATATGGGAGACATCGAAGAGACCGGCGGAGGTACGCGTCTGAAGATGCTCCTTCAAAACGCCGGCCGGATATTGCACCGGCATATCGTAACCGGCAAACGGCACCATGCGGGCGCCAAGCGAAATATGCAGGGAATGAAGTGGCGTGATTTGAAGCTCGGCGGTATCGTCCAAGGACGCCTCCAGGGTAGCGCGAAATATCGCGCGGGCTCAGGTCATGACGCGAAAAACGCGCCGGGTTCAAGAGCCCCCTCTGTCCTTGTCGCCTGAGATTGTTATCCCTTCGGCGAGCCGTCCTTATGAAAGGTGGCTTCTCTCCAGAGTTCCGTCGTCACCGCTGGTCCTTTTGCCTGAGAGTTTCCGGGGCGGTTGCTCCTTCGGCACCGCATTGAAGCGGTTTCTCCCAACGATGATGCGACGCTCATTATCTTCGA
>QFOL01000521.1 GCA_003241215.1 Agrobacterium fabrum | reverse complement strand
GATGCAGAAGGTGCCTTACTACACGACGATGGCCGGCGCGGAAGCCGCAGCGCTTGCCATCAAGGCGCTGAAGGCCGGCAATCTGGAAGTGAAGCCGCTGCAGAGCTACTTCCAGTAAGCCTAAAACGGCAAAGCCCGCAAAAATGAAACCGGAACGCCGCGGACCCCCATATCCGCGGCGTTTTGCATCGCGTAATCCCGCTGCAATCCGTTGTGGGTATCAAAAAGACATCATTCCCACGCGAGGTCCACGATGTCTTTTCCTGCGCCTAAAAAATCCGCTTCCGCCAGCGGTCACGTCATTTCCCTGAACTCGAAGCTGCAGGGTTGACCATGGCTGGACGTCCACCAGGCCCGGAGCGCGTGGCCTTTCCGCTGCGAATCGAACCCGCAATATTGAACGAAATCCGCCACACAGCGAGCGATGAGCTGCGCAGCATCAATGCCCAGATCGAGATACTGCTGAAGGAAGCTCTACGGCATCGCGCAGCAATGGACGCCAGCACGCCAGGAAACTAACTGAAGGCGGTTTGCCGCAGAAAACGAATGCCGCTAGGCGGCCAGCGCCTCGCGCACGCAATTACGCCCTTCGGTCTTTGCCCGGTAAAGCGCACGATCCGCCATTTCGGCGAGCGTCTGGAGATCGCAGCGCATCTCGCCGGTGGCGGCGACGCCGATGCTGATGGTCACGCCGACGCGCAGACCGCCGCAATCGACCTCGGTTACCGCAATCGCATCACGAATACGTTCGCCGATCATGCAGGCTTTGTGAACGCCGGCGCCCGGCAGGAAAATGATGAATTCCTCGCCGCCGTAGCGCGCCAGCACATCGCCGCCGCGGATGCTGCCGCCAATGCGCTTCGCCACTTCCTGCAGCACGCTATCGCCGACGGCGTTGCCAAAACGGTCGTTAATCGACTTGAAGTGATCGATATCGAGCAACATGGCCGCGTCGGCAGGGTCCGGTGTCGCAGGCATGGTCTGAAAGAAGAAACGCCGGTTCTTGACACCCGTCAGCGGATCGGTGTTCGCGAGAACCAGCAGTTTCCGCTCCGACCGTTCGGCCACCAGCATCATCACGAACAGGGCGATGGCGAAGTTCAGCATGATGATGAAGAAAAACGCATTGACCAGATTGAGGGTGGCATAGTCGGGGAAAAGCACGCTTTTCATCACCGTCAGTGAAATCAGGCCGGAGACGCCGGTGATCGCGGCCAACGCCAGGCGCGAAAGCAGCGGCTCCCTGCGCCACCCGGCAAGAAGCACCCACGCCCCGGCGAGATAGGCCAGCGACGCGCAGCCATTGAACAGCGCCGCGCGAAACGCATTATCGTCCGCCACCTGCTGCGCGACGGCGATTGCTACGACGGCAATGATGCAGACTGGAAAGACAATCCGTCGGCCGACCGAGCGTCCGTCACTCAACGTCTTCAAGCCGAGCCAGATCAGTGCATAACCGACAATACCGAAAACGACGCTGCCGAACCGCCACAAAGTCGGCGACAATATTCCCCACTCCCCATAACCGGCAAGCGTGGAGCCGATTGTCATCGACACGAACCCCGCCGCAAGAGGGATGGGACCGCGCAAACCGCGATTGGTCATTTTCAGATAGATAAAACTCAGAAGCCCAACGATGTAAGAACACTTCTGCATCAATATGACTGTTGCAAGGTCGAGTTCACCCAGCATAATATGTCCACACGGTAAATAAAATTCAGATAATTCTTTTATCGCACGAAGTATAAAATATCAATAAAAATAAATGATAAACAATAAGTAAACAATATTTTCGCAATATAAGCTGAAATTTAAAAATATAAATCTAATAAACAAAATTAACTTATTC
>QFOL01000520.1 GCA_003241215.1 Agrobacterium fabrum | reverse complement strand
TGCGTTGGAGCATGTCGTCGGTCCCCAGAAATTGATCGAGACGGTCTGTATCGGTCCCGAAGACGACATGGATCAGCGCCGGCAGGATATCATCGACGCCGTTGCACGCGCCAATGACGGCAATGGCGTGATCATCCTGACGGACATGTTCGGCGGCACGCCTTCCAATCTCGCGATTTCCGTCATGAATAACGGCAATGTCGAAGTCATCGCAGGGGTCAATCTTCCCATGCTGATCAAGCTTGCCGGTGTTCGCAGCGAAGATAATATGGACAAGGCCCTTCAGGACGCATCCGATGCCGGCCGCAAATATATCAACGTCGCCAGCCGCGTTTTGAGCGGCAAGTGAGAAGTCAGCCCATGTCGCCATTCTCCCGGGAACTACCGATCATCAACAAACGCGGTCTTCACGCCCGGGCTTCTGCTAAATTCGTGCAGATGGTCGAAGGTTTTGACGCGACGATCACGGTTTCCAAGGATGGCATGACCGTTGGCGGCACCTCCATCATGGGCCTGATGATGCTGGCGGCCAGCCCCGGCTGCAGCGTTTATGTCGAGGCGAGCGGCAATCAGGCGAAAGAAGCGCTGGAAGCACTGGAGGCGCTGGTCGCCGACCGCTTCGGCGAAGAAGCCTGAGCCGGCACCATATAAAGACATAAAGACTTCTTTATATCATCATTGCCAGATCGTTCGTGGCCTGCTAAACCGCTGCTACGTTTAAAAGCCGGGCCGCAAGGTGCGGCGTTTCTGATCTGGAGAACCTTATGAGCCTTGAGAAGGACTACATCGTCGCCGATATCAACCTTGCCGCATTCGGCCGCAAGGAGCTGGACATCGCCGAAACCGAAATGCCGGGCCTGATGTCCTGCCGCAAGGAATTCGGCGAAAGCAAGCCGCTGAAGGGCGCACGTATCACCGGTTCTCTTCACATGACAATCCAGACCGGCGTTCTCATCGAGACGCTGAAAGAACTGGGCGCTGAGATCCGCTGGGCCTCCTGCAACATCTTCTCGACGCAGGATCATGCGGCAGCGGCCATTGCGGCAGCCGGCATTCCGGTCTTCGCCGTCAAGGGTGAAAGCCTCACGGAATATTGGGAATATACCGACAGGATCTTCCAGTGGGCCGATGGCGGTCTCTCCAACATGATCCTCGACGATGGCGGCGACGCCACCATGTATATCCTGCTCGGTGCACGCGCCGAAGCCGGTGAGAATGTTCTGTCCAATCCCGGTTCGGAAGAAGAGGAAATTCTCTTCGCGCAGATCAACAAGCGCCTCAAGGCTTCGCCCGGCTGGTTCACCAAGCAGCGCGATGCGCTGAAGGGTGTCACGGAAGAAACGACGACCGGCGTTCACCGTCTTTACGATCTCAGCAAGAAGGGCCTGCTGCCCTTCCCGGCGATCAACGTCAATGACAGCGTCACCAAGTCGAAGTTCGACAACAAATACGGCTGCAAGGAATCGCTGGTGGACGGCATTCGCCGCGCAACCGACGTGATGATGGCCGGCAAGGTTGCCGTGGTCTGCGGTTACGGCGATGTGGGCAAGGGTTCGGCCGCCTCGCTGCAGGGCGCCGGCGCCCGCGTGAAGGTCACCGAAATCGATCCGATCTGCGCGCTTCAGGCCGCCATGGACGGTTTCGAGGTCGTTCGTCTGGAGGACGTGGTCTCCTCCGCCGATATCTTCATCACCACGACAGGCATCACCACGACAGGCAACAAGGACGTCATCCGCATCGAGCACATGCGCGAGATGAAGGACATGGCGATCGTCGGCAATATCGGCCACTTCGACAACGAAATTCAGGTCGCATCGCTGCGGAACCTGAAGTGGACGAACATCAAGCCTCAGGTCGACATGATCGAGTTCCCGAAGGGCAACCGCATCATCCTGCTGTCGGAAGGTCGCTTGCTGAACCTCGGCAACGCAACCGGTCACCCCTCCTTCGTCATGTCGGCCTCCTTCACCAACCAGGTGTTGGGCCAGATCGAACTCTTCACCAAGCAGGGCGAATACAAGAACGACGTTTACGTGCTGCCGAAGCACCTCGACGAGAAGGTCGCACGCCTCCATCTCGAGAAGCTCGGTGTGCGCCTGACTGAACTTTCCGACGTGCAGGCAGATTATATCGGCGTCTCGAAGCAGGGCCCGTTCAAGGCAGAACACTACAGATATTAATTTCATAGTTAATATCCACTGAAATTACACAATATCTAGATGCCGCGCGCTTGACAAAGCGAGCGGCATCTTTTTTGCGCGCTCCCTTTTCGCAGATTTATGAAGGCGGTATTGTCATCAGACTTGATTCGGACGCACCACAGGGCGGCGCGGACGAAATGGGATGTCTTGTCGAAGATGCGGCACATAGGACGGAGACAGACCGGGGATGTCGGTTCAAAATTCGGATCTGCGCAAGCAGACAGTTC
>QFOL01000519.1 GCA_003241215.1 Agrobacterium fabrum | reverse complement strand
TAAAAACTTTGACTGGAGGTCAACCATGAACATCAAGAGCCTTCTGATCGGCTCCGCTGCGGCTCTCGCAGCAGTATCCGGCGCACAGGCCGCTGACGCTATCGTCGCTGCCGAGCCCGAGCCCCTGGAATACGTTCGCGTTTGCGACGCTTTCGGCACCGGCTTCTTCTACATCCCCGGCACCGAAACCTGCCTGAAGTTCGACGGTTACATCCGTTTCCAGACCGACTTCGGCCGTAACAAGTCCGGTTCTTCTGACTGGGATTCGTTCACGCGCGCTCAGTTCAACATCGACACCCGCACCGACACCGAGCTCGGCGCTCTGCGCGGCTACATCGGCTTCCGTGGCGATGCTGACAACGACACCAACCGTGGCGTCAACGTTGACCAGGCTTTCATCGAACTCGCAGGCCTGAAGGTCGGTTACTACTACAACTGGTGGGATGACGGTCTCTCTGGCGAAACCGATATCCTCGCTTCGAACCGCACCCGTCTGAACGCTGTTCGTTACACCTACGACGCTGGCTCCTTCTACGCTGGTGTTGCAGTTGAAGAACTCGAATCCGTCAGCAAGGGCACGTCCGAGCTGGGCGTTGCCAAGGGCCGCGTCTTCGAATCCGACAACAACGTTGGCGTAAGCGCCATCCTCGGCGCCAAGTTCGGTGCTGTAAACGCTGCCCTGCTTGGCGGTTACGACACCGACCAGGAAGAAGGCGCGATCCGCGCAATCGTCACGGCTGAAATCGGTCCTGGCGTACTCGGTCTCTCCGGCGTTTGGGCTTCTGGCGCCAACGCTTACTACGAAGAGTCTGAGTGGGCAGTTGCTGCTGAATACGCCATCAAGGCAACTGACAAGCTGACCATCACCCCCGGCTTCCAGTACTTCGGCACGATCGACATCGCAGCTGACAACAGCTTCGTTGGCGACCGCGACGCATGGCGCGCTGGCGTGACCCTTGACTACAAGATCACCCAGGGTCTCTCCACGAAGATCGCTGTTAACTACCAGGACGTCGACGGCACCGAAGGTGTTAACGGCGGTGGCGACAGCTGGACCGGTTTCGTTCGCCTTCAGCGTGCGTTCTAATCTGATCTGACATTGTCAGTGATGGGAAAGCCCGGCTCTTGAGCCGGGCTTTTTTTTGCAGGAGCCCCGGAGCGGCCGAAGTCGAAGCGGTATCAACAACAGAGAGCGGCGTCCCGTTATGTCTCTGGCTTTCGCTGCGCCGCGCAGAAAGCCTTTTGTTCGCTATTAATCGATTCGCTTGAAAGCTCGCTATCGGCGGAGCAGGGCAGGCGCTCCGATTCTCACGCATGGGCAAGAGGCTGATTCTCCTTCGGAATAACCGCCTTTTGACCAATTTCAGATGTTCCGCTTATGTCAGCATTTAGGCAGGGGGGGCGGTTTTGCGCTCGCACCTTCGTGTGATTTCTCCTTAAGTGACTGAAAATAATTGGTTATTAACGATTTCTTAAGGAATGCCGCCTCGTCGGTTAGAATTGTAGCTATTTCGCAACAATGGGAAACTAAGGACACCTTACTGTCTTCCTTTTGTCATGATTACGATTGCTCATCCCGACGGTTTTGGCTCTAATCAGCGTCATAAGCGGCACGCATCGATTTGTGTTTCCCACTCGCTGCTTAGAAGATTAAGCGTTTGACTGGAGGTCAACCATGAACATCAAGAGCCTTCTGATCGGCTCCGCTGCCGCTCTCGCAGCAGTATCCGGCGCACAGGCCGCTGACGCTATCGTCGCTGCTGAGCCCGAGCCCCTGGAATATGTTCGCGTCTGCGACGCTTTCGGCACCGGCTTCTTCTACATCCCCGGCACCGAAACCTGCCTGAAGTTCGGCGGTTACATC
>QFOL01000113.1 GCA_003241215.1 Agrobacterium fabrum | reverse complement strand
GGCGACAGGGCCGATCGGACGCTGCATCAGGCGGATATCCGGGCGCGGCAGCGGCTGGCGATCCGGCAGCGCTTCGTCATGGCGGCGGTCGAGATAGTCGCCCTTGCGGATATGCGATGCAAAGAGGCGCAGCTGGCCAACGGTGCGTCCGCGTTCGCCCTGCAGGCGTCCTGCGGGCAGGCCGGTCTCGGACGAGCCGATTTCGGTGATGGCGTCAGCGCGTGCTTCGATCTCATCGGCGATGGTGTCGAGGAATGCGGCGCGCTCTTCGCGGGTGGTGTAACCGTAGCTCCAGAAGGCTTCTTCGGCTGCTTCACAGGCTGCATTCACCAGATCGACGGTGCCGACCGAAAAATCGAAAGCTTCGCCATGTGCAGGCTCGCTGCGGAATTTCGCTTCCGTTGCGACCCATTCTCCTGCAACCAGATGTTTGCCGTGCGGCTTGAAACTCATTGTGCTCTTCCCTGAAAATCTGATCCTGTGTGGAAAATCCACCCGATACCGTAACACCGGAGCAATGGGCGACAGCCAAGGCCATCAGCCGCGAACCTCCTCCGGTTGCCCTCTGCCTTAGCCCGTGTGGGGCCTGAGCGAAAGCCAGTTTCTCAACTATTTGACCAAAAAGTGTGATTAATTGGGCGAGGGGCGAAAAAGACGTACTTCCGTTTACGCGCACGGCGCTTTATTGTGACGCCATGATGACAAACAGACTTCCGAAATATGTCGCCTGGTCGGTTCTTCTGCTGATCGTGATCGTTACAATTTGCCCGATCGGTTTTCGTCCGCAGACGCTGACGACGGTGGGTTTGGACCGCGCCGCCGCTTTCGCCTTTTGCTCGGCCGCCTTCGTGCTTGCCTATCCGCGTTATTGGCTGGCGATCATCGTGGCGGGCATTGCGGCGGCTTTCGGCATCGAGGCGCTGCGATTCCTGTCGCCCACCCGCCATCCTCATCTGATGGACGCGGCCGTGAAAGCCGCCGGGGCTATTGCCGGCGGGCTTGCCACCCTTTCCTGCCTTCTTTTCAGGGCACGTTTCGTCGCAGGCTGACGGAACGCCCGCAATCGAGAACTTGTTCAGCGCGTCCCGCCCGTGAGGCCGAAATGGCTGTGCGACAGCGTGCGCTCGATGCCGCGCAGCTCAGCCAGCCCTTTCAGCCGGCCAATCGCGGGGTAACCGGGCTGTGCTCCACGCGTCAGGTCATCAAGGATTTCCTGTCCGTGATCGGGTCGCATCGGAATGGTATGGTCTTCACGGCCCTCCGCCCGGCGGCGCGCCTCTTCGGCAAGCAGCGCGGCGATGACGGCGACCATATCGGTTGCGCCTTCCAGATGCTCATCCTCGAAGAAGGAGCAGGGCACGGTGTCGGTGTCGCGCGTCACATTGCGCAGATGCACAAAATGGATGCGATCGGCAAAACGGCTGGCGATCAAGGGCAGGTCGTTATCCGCCCGCGCGCCGAGAGAACCGGTGCACAGCGTCACGCCGTTGGCGCGGCTGTCGACCTTTGAGAGCATATGGGCGTAATCGGCTTCGGTGGAGAGAATTCGCGGCAGGCCGAGCAGCGGCCATGGCGGGTCATCGCCATGGGCGCAGATGTTGATGCCGACCGCTTCGGCAACCGGCGTCACCTCGGAGAGAAAATCGACCAGGTTCTGCTGCAGCCTTTCGCGGTTGATACCTTGATAGGAACGCAGCTTTTCCAGAAGCTGAGCGAGCGTATAACCATCCGCCGAGCCCGGCAGGCCCGCACCGATGTTGCGCCCGAGGGCGGCGATTTTCGTGTCCGGCATGCCGGCGAAGCGTTTTGCCGCTTCCTCCGCCAGCCAGCCGGGATAATCCGCCTTTGCCCCGGGGCGTTTCAGGATGTGGATGTCGAAGGCGGCGAAATCGGTAAGGTCGAAACGCATCGCCTTGGCGCCGTGCCTTGTTTCCCAGCGCAGGTCGGTGCGGGTCCAGTCCAGCACGGGCATGAAATTATAGCAGACGGTGCGGATGCCGGATGCGGAGAGGCGGCGCAGCGTTTCCTGCCAGTTGGCTATATGGGTTTTCCAATCACCGGTCTGGGTCTTGATATCCTCGGAAACGGGCACGCTTTCGACGACATCCCAATAAAGTCCGCCGGCCTTGATAGCCTCATGCCGTTTGGCGATTTCATCCACCGGCCAGACATCGCCGGTGGCGATGTGATGCAGCGCGCTGACGATGCCTTCCGCACCCGCCTGAGCCGCATCCTGAACCGTGACCTTGTCGACCGGGCCGAACCAGCGCCATGTATGTCTCATCTCAAATCCTCAAATATCATTCTGCGGAAAATGTCAGCTGCACCTTGCAGGCGGCGGAGCGGTCTCCGGCCTGTTCGAAAGCGGCTTTCGCCTCGCCGAGCGGGAAGCTGTGGGAAATGATCGGCCGTACATCGATCTCGCGGGTGGAGATGAGCCCGGCGGCGATGGCGAATTCGTCGTGGAAGCGTTGCGAGCCGCGCCAGAGGATTTCCTTGCCCACCAGTGCGTTGAGCGGAATGGTGATGTCACCGGTGACGCCAACCTGTACGATGGCGCCGCGTGGGCGCACGCAGGCAAAGGCCGTGCGAAGCGCGGGTGCTGCGGCGGAGCAATCGAAAATGACGTCGAAATACCCCTTATTATCCTGATAGGGCAAAAGCGCCTCGGCATTCTTTGCTACATTGATCGTGCTGTCCGCGCCCATGGCGGGTGCGCGTTCCAGCGCCGCGTCGGTCAGGTCGGTCGCGACGATGGTCGCCGCACCGGCATGGCGGGCGGCGGCGATCGTCAACAGGCCGATGGGGCCTGCTCCCGTCACGAGTACGTTTGCACCTTTCAGGTCGCCGGCCTGGGCCACCGCATGCAGGCAGACGGCGAGCGGCTCGGTGCAGGCGGCTTCGGCGGGCGATGTGGCGTCTGAAAATGTCGCGCATTGTTTGGCGGGAACCACCAGCCGGTCGCGGAACATGCCCTGTTCATGCGGCAGGCGCATGGCGCTGCCCATGAAGCGCATGTCGAGGCAATGGATCGGCTGGCCCTTCAGGCAGAAATGACAATGGCCGCAGGGCTGCGAGGGATTGACAGCGACGAGCTGGCCGATGGCAAGCCCGCTGACGCCTTCTCCCAGCGCCCGCACATGGCCGGACGCCTCATGTCCGCAGATGATCGGCTCGCGCACCCGCACCGGGCCGAAGCCGCCATCCTGATAATAATGAAGATCGGAGCCGCAGATGCCGCCCGCCGCCATGCCAAGCAGCACTTCGCCGGGGCCCGGTGCCCGCATGTCCTGCGTTTCGACGCGAATGTCCTTCTCGCCGTACAGGCGTGCCACGCGTGTCTGCATGACTGGGTCCTTTCGAATGCATGGATTATCGAAAAGGCTGCGCGGCGCTGACCGCGCAGCCTCTGTTCCTTCAGCGGATAAGGCCGAGCTGGGTCGGCAGCCACAGCGTGATCGCCGGTATGAAAGTGATCAGCGCCAGCGCCACGAAAAGCGGGATCATCCATGGCAGGATGGCGAGCGTGGTCCGCTCCACCGACATTTTCGAAATACGTGACAGGACGAACAGCACCATGCCGACCGGAGGGGTCAGAAGACCGATCATCAGGTTGAGCGTCACGATCAGCCCGAGATGGACGGGATCTATGCCGTAACGGGCGGCGACCGGCATCAGGATCGGCACCAGAATGCTGATGGCCGCGATGGTGTCGAGAAATGCGCCGACGACCAGGAGCAGGATGTTGACGATGATGAGGAAGGTCCACCAATTGTCCGTCATGGCGAACATGAAATCGGAAAAGAGCTGGGCCGCCTGGCTGACCGTCAGCAGCCATGCGAAGATCGAAGCGGCCGTGACGATGAAGAGGACCGAAGCGGTCGTCTCTATCGTATCGAAGCTTGCCTTTGCCAATGTCCTGAACGTCATGGTGCGATAGCGTACCAGCCCGAGAAAGAGCGACCAGAGAACCGCCGCGACCGCGGCTTCGGTCGGAGTGAACCAGCCCATTGTCATGCCGCCGATCAGCAGCACCGGCGTCATCAGCGCCATGACGGCGGAGAAATCGTAATACCAGTCCAGCGCGACAAGTACGACGAGGCCGATAAGGACCGCAACATTGAGCGACATGCCGGCAAGGATCATCAGATAGACCGCCACCGGGAAGCTGAGCACGATCACCACTTCCATGGAAGCGGAAAGAAGCTGCTTCAGTTCAAACGGCGTGTCCGAACCCCAGCCTTTGCGTTTTGCGAAAATGTAGACCGTCAGCATCATCAGCACGGTCATCACGACGCCGGGAATGATGCCGGCCATGAACAGGGCGCCGATCGAGGCGTTGGCCATCATGCCGTAGATGACGAAGGGCAGTGACGGCGGGAAGATCGGGCCGAGCGTGGCCGATGCGGCGGTAACGCCGACGGCCGCATCAACCGGATAGCCATGATCCTTCATGGCCTTGATCTCGATGGTGCCGATGCCGGCGGCATCCGCGAGCGCCGTGCCCGACATGCCGGAAAAAACCACCGAACCGATGATGTTGACCTGCGCCAAACCACCCTTCATCCAGCCCACAAGCGAAAGTGCAAAACGGTAGATGCGACTTGTCACCCCGGCGATGTTCATCAGATTGCCGGCAAGGATGAAGAACGGAACGGCGATGAGCGGAAAGCTCTCGACGCCGGCGATCATGCGCTGGGCCGCGATGATATCGGGCGCCACGCCGTAGATGACGAGATAGAGCAGCGAACTGACGGCCATGGAAACGGCCACCGGCGTGCCGATGATGAGAAGCAGAAGAAATGAGCCGATGAGCAGAAGCATGGTTTAGATTCCCTGTGTGCTTACGGCTTCCTGAGCCTTTTCACGCACGGTTTGCTTGCCGGTGATGTCCTTGATGAAGTTGTGCAGGGCACGCAGGAACATCAGCGCGAAAGCGGCGAAAACGGTGTAGAAGACGATACCGCGCGGCAGGTCGACGGTGACCATGCGCTCATCGCCGACGATTTCCAGATAACGCCACATCAGCCAGGTGATGTAGGCGAAAAAACCGATGGTGATGAGATCGACGATCAGCTCGAGAATCCGCCCGACGGATTTCGGCACGAAGCGGTAGATCAGGTCGACGTGAATATGGCGGAACATGCGCACGCACATGACCGAACCGAGGAAGACGACGACAACGAGGCAATTGGCGGCGATTTCCTCCGTCCAGGCGAAGCTGTCGTTCAGCACGTAACGGGTGAAGAATTGCAGGAAGACGCAAAGACCCATGCCCCAGAACACGGCAAGCGTTATCCAGTCTTCCACAGCATAGGGCGAAAGATCGACGGGGCCGATATCCTCTTCAAAGGCATGCGCCATTTCTTCCACGCTGATAGGCGTGTTCTGATGATCGGTCATTGACGGGAGCTCCAGTGCGAAGGTCTCGGTAAAGCCTATCCCCACGAAATTGGCGCAGGGATAGGCGCGCGCTTTACTTGATGGCGCGGATGGCTTCCCAGTCGGCTTTCTCGTAGCCGAAGTCCTCAAGCTTCACCTTGTCGATGACGTTTTTCTCGAAGTCGGCCTTGTCGACCTCCGCGACTGTAATGCCCTTCGACTTGAACTCGTCGACGAGGGCCTTTTCACGGGCTTCGATCGTCTTCGTCGTGCGGGCCGCCGCCTCCTGCATCACCTCGGTGAAGATTTTCTTGTCCTCGTCCGAAAGGCTCGCCCAGCGGGTTTTGGAAACGAGCGTGTTGAGATGATCGACAATGTGGCCGGTGAGGACGATGTTCTTCTGAACCTCGTAGAATTTCTTCGCCTCGATTGTCGTCAGCGGGTTTTCCTGGGCCTCGACGGTGCCGTTCTGAAGCGCCAGATAGACTTCCGCAAAGGCGATCGGCGTCGTATTGGCGCCGCAGGCGCGCGGCATGGCCAGATAGGCCGGCACATCGGGAACGCGCATTTTCAGCCCGGCCATGTCGGCGCATTTTTCAATCGGCTTGTTCGAGGTGGTGTGGCGGGTGCCGTAATAGCTGACGGCGACGATGTGGTTGCCGGTCTTGTCCTCGTAACCTTTGGCGAGCTTCTTGAAGACATCGCTCTTGGTATAGGCGATCAGGTGGCTCGGATCGCGGAAGATATAAGGGAAATAGGTGACGCCGATCGGCTTGTGGTCGCGCGCCGCGAAGCTCGATCCGGAAATGATGATATCCACCGTGCCGAGCTTCAGGCCCTGGTTGATATCGGCTTCCTTGCCGAGCTGCGAGGCCGGGAAGACATCGATCTTGTAGCGGCCGTCGGTGCGCTTGCCGATTTCTTCCGCCGCCCAGACCGAATCCGTGTGGAACGGCTCGGAGGTTTCGTAGACATGCGCCCATTTCAGCGTGGTCTGTGCCTGCGCCGCCAGGGCGGAAAGCAGGATGGCCGCCGTTGCGCCCATCAAAGTCGACAATCTGATTTTCATTCTTAACTCCTCCCGAATTAAAGCCAGATTTTCATTTTTCCGCCGCCGGTTCCGGCGGCGGCTAGTCTTCTCCGATCGTTTCCTCCCCGAAACTTTCGGAAAATCTCTTCTGCGACAGCGTCAGATGCTCTCGCATCGCCTCGCGGGCCCCTTCCGGGTCGTTGGCGGCAATGGCGTCGCGGATCACCCGGTGTTCCTGAACGGCGAGGTTCCAGGTATGCGGACCCTCGAAATAGCTGGCGAGCTTTTCGAAAAAGGGCGACAGGCTGCGCTCGTCATAGATCAGGCCGGTAAAGCGGTTCAGCGCCGAATTGCCGATGATATCGGCGATGGCGGTGTGGAAGGCGCGGTCGAGATTGAGCGCCTGCGGTGAATTGTCGAGCGCACCGGCCATGCGTTCGATGATGTCATCAAGCTTGGCGATGCATTCCGGCGTGGCAAGCCGCGCCGCCTCTTCGGCAATCGCGCTCTCGATGATGCAGCGCGCCTGCAGGATTTCGAACGGCCCGTGCGCATCCGGCACCGCCGACTTTTTTTGGGCCTGCTTGCCGGCCGCGCTCACATAGACGCCTGAACCCATGCGGATATGGATATGGCCTTCCACTTCCAGGACGATCAGCGCCTCACGCACCGTCGGGCGGGAAACGCCGAAACGTTCCGCAAGGTCGCGTTCCGCCGGCAGGCGCTGACCTTCCGTCAGTTCTCCGCTTTCGATGAGCAAGCGAATTTGTTCCGCGACCAGCCGGTAAAGGCGGCGCGGCTCCAGAGCCACAAACATGATATCCTCCCAGCGCGAAAGTCTCCTCCGATCGCGCAAGCGGTAAGATGGTCTTACCAATCTTATTAGGGCGTATTTGTGCGGTACTGTCAATCGGCCGGTGGTGGAAAAGTGTGGGGAGGAGTTCGAGGCGGTTCAGCAGGTGGGGCGTTGTCTTATTTCGGGGCTTTGAGCACTTCCGTCATGCCGACCTTGAGCCGGTATCCAGTCAGCCCAAGTCCTTGGGATAAAAAGACTCTTCGCGCCGCGCAGACGCGCGTCGGCTGAATTCCGGCTCAAGGCTGGAATGACGGGGAAAGGTTGCGCCGGACAGTCTGAAGCGACTGACTTATCGCTGTAAGGTTGAAAATAGTGCCGAGGCCTTAAACGCAAGCAGCCTTCTTCAGCCTCTATTGCCCGCGAGCCTCAAAGCGCCATTCTCACCAATGACGACATCCAGCTCACCATACCCACCAATCGAATGATGCGGCGTTTCGATGGGATGTGAATGGGTGGCATTGATCACCACCACCGTTGCGCCCATGCTTTCCCCCGCCTGAATACCGGCAGGGGCGTCCTCGAAGACGACGCAGTTTTCAGGTGCGACGCCAAGCTTTTCCGCCGCCTTCCTGTAACCTTCCGGATCCGGTTTGCCGTTTACCACATCCTCGGCGCAGATCATGACCGGGGGCGGTGTGAGCCCCGCTGCCGCCAGGCGCAGTTCGGCAAGCGCGCGGGCGGCGGAGGTGACGATGGCCCATTTGCCGGCCGGCAATTTTTCGAGAAAGGCCGCCGCCTGCGGAATCTGGAGAATGCCCTCGACATCCTCCATTTCCTTTTGCAGTAGCATGTCCGCCTGTTCCTGGATATCGAGGCCGGGAATGGCCTCGCGGCGCACCACTTCCGATGCGCGCATGCCGTGGATGCGTTGCAGGAAGGCGTTCGGTTCTATGCCATTGTCCACGGCCCATTCGCGCCAGACACGTTCCACCACCGCGATCGAATTGAGCAGCGTTCCGTCCATGTCGAACAGGAAGGCGTCATATTCACGCGAAAACATCTGGCTGGCCGGCGGGACTTTGCTGTGCATGTCATTCTTCCGTTGGACGTGTGGAGTTGCCCTCGTGTCTACAACATCGGCGGAGATAACGGAATCGCTTTTCCGCCGGGAGGTCAAATGACGATCTTTCGGCCAGCAGCGGTGATGACTGTTCCAGAATCGGACGCTTCAGACTGCCGGCGACTCGGGTGAGGGCGGGCAGGGAGGCGGTGCGCTATCTGGCGATGCGGAAGGTCAGGTTGCAGCAAGGAAAGGTCGCTATCATGAGTTTTTACGAGCTATGAAAATACGCAAAATCAGCAGGTAATGGCAGTTTCCGGATGTTTTGCATGAGAATTTTCAGGGCCGAATTTTCTTAACGAAACCGCCGCTTCAAGGGTTCCGTTAACCATTTGTTAACCATATTCGAGGTACCTAATTGTCAACGATTTGTTTACCAAGATGACCAAAGTGCTAACAGACCAGCGTTCCATCCGTATCAAAGGCCGCTCCTTTCTCGCAGTCGTCCTGTCCCCTGAAGCTCCGGTCGATCAATGGCTGGAAAGGCTCGATGATCTCGCCGCCCGTTCGGCGGGCTTCTTCCTGTCGCGGCCGGTGGTTCTGGATGTGTCGGAGCTGTCGCTCGACAAGGCGGGTCTTAAGGAACTGCTGGCGGCGCTGACGGAGCGTAATGTCGGCATCATGGGTATCGAAGGCGTTCGCCCTTCGATGATCGAGCCGGGCATGCCGCCGTCGCTGAAGGGCGGTAAACCCGCTTCCGATGTCGAAGTGGAGCCGCTCGTTGCCGCCGCCGAGTTGCCGGAGGAAAAACCGCGCATTTCGGGCGAGGTACGCGCCGTTGTGCAGTCGCTGGTCATCAATGAGCCGGTGCGTTCCGGACAGTCGATCATGTTTCCCGAGGGTGATGTCACCGTCATCGGTTCGGTCGCCTCGGGAGCGGAAATCATCGCCGGCGGTTCTGTGCATATTTACGGCGCCCTGCGTGGACGCGCCATGGCCGGTTCGCTTGGCAACGTCTCGGCGCGCATCTTCTGCCGCAAGCTGGAGGCGGAGCTTCTGGCCATCGACGGCGTCTACAAGGTGGCCGAGGACATCGATGACAAGCTGCGTGGCCAGCCCGTCCAGCTCTGGCTGGAAAACGATACGATCAAGGCCGCAAAACTCGGCTGATAACAGAGAAACAACACAGGAACAGGAGAGCCATATGGGGAAGGTAGTCGTTGTAACTTCCGGCAAGGGCGGGGTCGGCAAGACCACCTCGACCGCAGCGCTTGGCGCCGCGCTGGCGCAGAACAAGGAAAAGGTCGTGGTCGTCGACTTCGATGTCGGCCTGCGCAACCTCGATCTCGTCATGGGTGCCGAGCGCCGGGTGGTTTACGACCTCGTCAACGTCATCCAGGGCGATGCCAAGCTGACGCAGGCGCTGATCCGCGACAAGCGTCTCGAAACGCTGTTCCTCCTGCCTGCCTCGCAGACGCGCGACAAGGACAATCTGACGCCGGAAGGCGTCGAATGGGTCATCAACGAGCTGAAGAAACATTTCGATTGGGATGAACATCATTCAGATTTGTTCGCGGGCCGCTACGTCTTATTCAACCTCCACCTTGCGGTCTTGCGAGTTTGCAAGCAGCTGTATGTCGAAGGCGGTGAGGTATTGCTCGAAGAGAACAAATTTGTCGCAATGATCGGAGGAGAAGTCTTCAGCAAAGAGTATACTCTCCCTTGGGAATTTGGAGGTTTGGACTTTTCAGATTTTGGGCCTCGAAGGGCATATGACAGATGGACGATCCGCCGCCCTGCTTGGGTCTGGACAGACACTGACCAGTGCTTCGTAACGTCATTCGGAAATTATCGACCAAATATCGTCCTCGATTTTGGATGGAAACAAAAAGGGAAAATAGCTCTGATAACCATGGCCGAGTTCTGGTATTATGCACGAGACATTCAAAAGGGGCTCGATGGTTCGCCGTTTGAGGGACCTTTCGCGGTTAAAGGGCAGGGCTGCAGACCCCAGATGGTGTTCAACTCATTGCCAAAACCTACGGATTTGGGATGTGCTGCAGGGGTAAATGTGGTGGATTTCTTCGATGACATGTTCTTCAGCCACAATCTACTGCGAGCATCCACAACGCTACTGTGGAATTTTCGAATCAGCACAGCATCGAGCGATGGTACTCGACAGAGCGTGATGGACACAAAAATATTGGCTCAGATGACAGCTCGAGACATTTGCTGGGCGTCCAAAGAATTGCAAGATCCATATCGACAATCGACTTTAATCAACGACATCATGTGGAGGATGTTTGAGGCAATGAGGAAGGCACTAGCAGAAGGAAACACGAAGGATGCATTGAATTGTCTGCAAGACCTTCTTCATCGGCATTATTATATAAGAGATCGCTTCCATGGAAATTCTGCTGCTTATTACGCCTTGTGGCTTGATGAGATCGTGCGCGTTAGCAGATACGTTTTCTGTATGCTATCAGATACAAAGACTAGAGGATTCTTCGACAGCACTCTCACTCGTCTACAATGGACTGTGCTTACCTTAATGAGTCGTGAACACCTATTCCTGAGCCCAAGATGGAAAGGTCTATATTATTTGCGACTAGCAGAGCTGTTCATTCACACAGGAAATGCAAAGGAGGCATTGTGCGCTTTGAACAAAGCGGGAGCGGAGTTTGCGCCAGATCATCTCGACAAACCCCGATCACGATCGGCCTGGGCTCAAAGAATTACTCGACGAATCGTGATCGAGCCCTTTTTGGACAGGAACACAGATCCAAGGAAGTTTGGATTCAGTGTTATCCAGAAGCGCAGAGGACTCGAGCTTATCCAAGAGTGGAGAAGTAAAGCAAGAACTCAGCCAAAAGAGTTATTGAAGTTCACGTTCGACGACTTGAAGACGGGAAACATATGACCAGGCATAATGCTCCGCAGGTTCAACAAGGTCTGACATGAGACTGTCTGGAGAGCAGCGGCGAATGCATAGTTGGTGATTCATTCAGCATCGAGTATCACAATGGCATTGATTGAATCCTATTGGAAACAGGAGAGGCATAGCATGATAGCGTGGTATCATACCGAAAATAGGGAGAATCAGGAAGCCATGATCCAATATCAAAATTGGGAGTTTTCGAGCGGTAAGGTAGCAGTAGCGCCTGACTGTCGATTGAGCAGGCTTGATAGGGCTGTTTAACGCACTGAGCACATCATATTCGGCTTGATGAATTCGGCTGCCTGCTTACTATGTACCAGTGGTGAGAGGACAGTGAACAGACATGTTACCACGATGAAGTGAGAACAACCTTTTAAAGCATTTTCCAGGCATAAGGCAATACATTGGTCTGTAGGCTTGGCAGCGGAACGTTCCATCCGTATTTGTAGTTTTGACTAGATTGGTC
>QFOL01000518.1 GCA_003241215.1 Agrobacterium fabrum | reverse complement strand
TGCAAATGATCTTCCAGGACCCCTTCGCCTCGCTCGATCCGCGCATGAGCATCGGCACGGCGATCATGGAGCCCTTTATCGAGCACCGGCTCGGCGCCAAGCAGCAGGCGCGCGAAAAGGCGGCCGATCTTCTGGAAAAGGTGGGCCTCAGCCCGGATATGATGCGGCGCTTCCCGCATGAATTTTCCGGCGGCCAGCGCCAGCGCATCGCCATTGCCCGCTCGCTGATGCTCGACCCCAAGGTCATCGTCGCCGACGAGGCGGTGTCTGCGCTCGATGTCTCGATCAAGGCACAGGTCTGCAACCTGTTGCTCGACCTGCAACAGAGCCTCAATCTCGCCTTCCTGTTCATCTCGCATGATATGGCTGTCGTGGAACGCGTCAGCCATCGGGTGGCGGTGATGTATCTTGGCGAGATCGTCGAGATCGGCCCGCGTGCGGCGGTTTTCGACAATCCGCAGCACCCCTATACGAAAAAGCTCATGTCTGCCGTTCCGGTTCCGGATCCGGCGCGGCGGCAGATCCGGCGCAACATGGCGACCGACGAGATCAAAAGCCCGATCCGGCCGGTGGACTATGTGCCGCCGCAGCGGCATTACCGCGAGGTTTCCGCAGGGCATCTGGTGCAGGAAGCGGCTTGATCGAACGGTGCTGGCTTCGGGCTGAGCACCGGTAAGGGACCGGGCGGTTACCGCTTGCTTCTTCTCCCCGTGGGGGGAGAAGGTCGCGGCAGCGGGATGAGGGGGCAAGCTCTCCGCATATCGCCAACGTCGCCCCCTCATCCGACCCTTCGGGCCACCTTCTCCCCGGCGGGGAGAAGAAACGCGCCGTACCGCTACGCCAGATGATTTTACGCCTGCCGAGCGCTCTCTTCGGTATCCCCCGTTTGACAGCCGACGCAAAAAAATGCCAGCAAATGCGCGAGCAGAATTCCTAGAGGGCAGCGGCATGGCCAGACGAAACGACGCACATGGACGGCTGGACGATGCGGCCCGCGCCGGCTGGCTTTATTATGTCGCCGGCCGCACGCAGGATGAGATCGCCGCCGCCATGGGCATTTCCCGGCAATCGGCGCAGCGGCTGGTGTCGCTTGCCGTCGCCGAACGGCTGATCAAGGTCCGGCTCGATCACCCCATCGCCGCCTGTCTCGAAAGGGCCGAGCGTCTCAAGGAAAAATTTGCTCTCAAATATATCGAGGTGGTGCCGAGCGATCCGGCTGGAGTTTCCTCCACGGTGGGGATCGCCGAGGCCGGGGCGGCGGAAATCGAGCGCTGGCTGAAGAATGCCGATCCCATCGTGCTCGCCATCGGCACCGGCCGTACATTGAAGGCCGCTGTCGACCAGCTGCCGCCGATGGAATGCCCGCAGCACCGTATCGTGTCGCTGACGGGCAATATCGGGCCGGATGGCTCGGCCGCCTATTATAACGTCATCTTCAGCATGGCCGATGCCATCAAGGCGCGGCATTTTCCGATGCCGCTGCCGGTACTGTGCTCCTCTGCGGAAGAGCGCGAACTGCTGCATGACCAGTCCATGGTGCGCTCCACGCTGGCGCTGGGTTCCGCGGCCAATGTCACTTTCGTTGGTGTCGGCGAACTCGGGGAAAACGCGCCGCTCTGCGTTGACGGTTTTCTCGGCGTCGACGAGATGAAGGCGCTGATGGCGAGCGGGGCTGTCGGCGAGATCTGCGGCTGGATGTATGATGCCAATGGCCGCATTCTCGAGCACTCGGTCAACGAGCGTGTCGCCTCCGTGCCCATCCCCTCGCGAAACACCTGCACGGTCATCGGCATGGCGCAGGGGGCGCGCAAGAACGCCTCGATTCTGGCGGCGCTGAGGGGCGGTCTGCTGAACGGCCTCATTACCGATGAAGTTACAAGCGAATATTTGCTCAC
>QFOL01000004.1 GCA_003241215.1 Agrobacterium fabrum | reverse complement strand
AGCGCTTCGCCTTCGAGCTGCGCGACATCGTCCGCCGACAGCCTTTGCCGGGCTACACGCTGTTCCTCGAAACGGAGATTGGCGGCCGCGTCCTGCTGGACTTCGAGCCTTCCCCGGCCTGTGGACAAGCTGTGGATAGCCTCGTGCTATCAGGAACCCGGACTATCGTGCCATCGGGAACCCGAGGCTCGTGCTATCAGGAACCGAAACAGGGCTTAACGCACGGAAATAAAAGCCGGAATCGCGCCCTTAACTTAGAGTCTAACCAAGAATCTAACTTTGAAGAGCGCGCGCGCGATGTGCAAAAGCTCATCCGCGACGCCGCCCGGGGCCTCAGCACGGTCGCCAGGAAGAGCAGTGAACCCGGCACCGGCGCCACCCGAGATACCTCCGCGCCCGAGCTGCCGCTTCGACCGAAGTCTGGAGGTGCGCGATGATCATTGCGCTCCTCAATCAGAAGGGTGGCGTCGGCAAGACGACGCTTGCGCTACATCTTGCCGGCGAATGGGCCAGCCGCGGTAGGCGTATCACGCTCCTCGACGCCGACCCGCAGGGCTCCGCGCTCGACTGGTCGCAGCAGCGCGGCCGAGCTGGCCATCCGCGCCTGTTCGGCGTCGTCGGCCTGGCGCGCGACACGCTGCATCGCGAGGCGCCCGAATTGGCGCGCGACGTCGATCACGTCGTCATCGACGGACCGCCGCGCGTCGCCGGGCTGATGCGCTCCGCACTGCTCGCGGCTGACCTCCTGCTCATCCCGGTACAGCCATCACCGCTCGATGGCTGGGCCTCGGCCGAAATGCTGGCGCTCCTGTCGGAGGCACGCATCTATCGGCCAGACCTTCGCGCTCGCTTCGTCCTCAACCGCTGCGGCGCCCGGACGGTGATCGCGCGCGAGACTGCCGAAACGCTGGCCGATCACGATCCGCCCGTGCTGCGCAACACCATCGGCCAGCGCGTCGTCTACGCCGACGCGGCGCAATCCGGTCGCCTCGCATTCGAGATCGACGACGACGGTCCCGCCGCGCGCGAGATCGCGGCGCTCGTCACCGAGATCGAAAGGATCGCGCCATGAACGAACCATCCGAACGGCGCGGCTTCGCATCTCGCCCGACCAATCCCGACGCCTGGATCAAGGCCGCCGAGGTTGAGCCGGCGCGAACCGTCGATGCGGCGGGCTACACCGCCCGCCTGACTATCGACGTCACCCCGGCGTTGCGCGGGCGCATCAAGATCGTGGCGTTCCAGCGCGGCGTCACCGTCGCCGAGATGCTGCGCGAGTTGCTCGCGCGCGAATTCCCGCAAACCCAAGGAGACACACCATGACCGGCACCGCGGCCCCCCGCGTGCGCGGCGGCCCGTCGCCGGCCGCACTTCCGCACGACACGCTCACCCACGTCGAGCTGACATGGGTCGAGAAGAAGATCGAGAACTGGATTCGCTTCGGGACACACGCCCATGAGCAGATCCTTGACCGTCGACGGCGCGTCCTCTCGTTCCGCCCCGGCACGGTCTTCGCCTTCGTGCGTTGGGCGTCGAACGACTTCGGCACGATCATTTCCCGCATCGACATCGTGCGCGCCGTGTCGCGTGGAGAAGCCTACCAGACGCTGCCCTTCGTGCGTCCGGGCGGCGACATCCTTCTCAAGGTCGAAAGCTGGCCGAAAGTTGAGCGCGTGCTGCAGGCGATCGACGGGATCGAGCGTCTTGGCATCGATCTGGAAGCTGTCTCGCAGGATCACTGGCGACACGTCCACAATCGGCTCGCCGCCGGCCATGAACCACGCACGTACACGCTCGAACATCATCGCGCGTACCTGCTGCGCCAGAGGGCCGAGCCATGAGCCGCGCGGGTCTCCTCATCGCCACCACGCTCGCGGCGCTCGGCGTCGGCTATCCCGGCCTCACGCCGATGCCGACCAAGTTGGTCTGGAACGCATCGGCGAGCGCGCCGATTGGCCTCTACACGATCGATTTCGACGGGCCGTTCGAAGTCACCGATCTGGTCGCCGTCGATGCGCCGGAACCGCTTGCGTCGTTCCTCGCGACACGCGGCTATCTGCCCAAGGGCGTGCCGCTGATGAAGCGGATTCTCGCCGTCGCCGGGCAGACCGTTTGCCGTTCGAACCTCACCATCACGGTGGATGGCGTCGAGGTCGGCGCGGCGCTTGAACGCGACCGCGCCGGCCGGGATCTACCCGTCTGGCAGGGCTGTCGTCGTGTCCAGACCGGCGAAGTCTTCCTGATGAACTGGCAGGTCCGCGACAGCCTCGACGGCCGTTACTTCGGCCTCATTGCGACCGACCAGATCATCGGCCGCGCAATCCGACTGTGGACAGACGAAGACGACACCGGCCGCTTCGAATGGCGTGCGCCGACGCGCTGACCGCTTCCCCATCGGCGGGAGCGGTGCTCGCCGACGGGCTTCTTCAACCCCACCGCCAAGGAGACTGACATGCCCCAGATTGGCGAATTCACACGCGACGAGGCTGGTTTCATCGGGAACCTCGCAACGCTTTTGCTGCGTCAGGACATCATCATTGTCGCGGCAGAATCGTCCGAGGCGGAGAACGCACCGGATTATCGCGTTCATCTCTTCGACGGCATGAGCAACGAAACAGGCCCGGAGATCGGGGCGGCCTGGAAGCGCACCGGCGAGAAGGCTGGCGAGTACATCGCGCTGCTGATCGACGATCCGACATTCCCGCACCCCATCCGCGCCAATCTGTTTCGCGACGACGATGCCGGCAAGGCCTGGTCGCTGCACTGGTCGCGTCCGCGCGATCGCGCCGAGAAGGATTGAGCGATGCTAGGCTCTCGTCAGCCGACGAGCCGTTCGACTGCGTCCGGGCTGCGCTGCGCTGCCCGGCGCATGGCTCTCCTTCTCCTTTCCGGCCTTACTCTTGCGAACGTCATGCCGGCGGTCACGATGGCGCAGGACGCGCCGGCCGTCCGATCGTCGCCGCGCGATCCTTATGTCGATTACATCGAGGAGGCGTCCCGGCGTTTCGGCGTGCCCGTGACGTGGATCAGGGCGGTGATGCGCGCCGAAAGCGCCGGAGAATCGCGCGCCGTATCCTCGGCCGGTGCAATGGGCCTGATGCAGATCATGCCCGCGACATGGGCTGGCCTGCGCGCGCGGCACGGCCTTGGCCGTGATCCCTACAACCCTCGCGATAACATCCTCGCGGGCACGGCGTACCTTCGCGAGCTGCACGATCGCTACGGCTCGCCGGGATTTCTCGCGGCCTACAATGCCGGACCGGGCCGCTATGAAGCGTCGCTCGGCGGCCGTCCGTTGCCGGCCGAGACGCGCGCCTACGTCGCCTTACTCGCGCCGGTCATCGATGGTTCGGCCGACACGAATCCGACAGTCGTGGCTGCGATCGACCGATCGGCCTGGACACGCGCGCCGCTGTTCATCGCGCAGTCCGGTCGCACCTCAGCCACCGCTTCCGTGCCGGCAGAGCGTCCTGCCGATGATACCGCGGCTGCGACAACGGCACGCGATGTCTCAGCCATCGTGCCGCAGTCGAACGGACTGTTCGTGGCGCGGGCCTCTTCAGAAGAGCGGCGATGATGGCAAACGGCGGCAGTCGCAGCATATCGCACCCCAGCGTGTCCAAGAGGGCGCGGGAGTGGGAGGCAGGCAGAACGACCGGAGGATGGCAGGATAAAAGGCCGCGAGGTGCGGCGTCGGTCGGTTGTGGTTTTTCAAGAGGTTATGAGGCGATTTCGCGAGGTGCGGGATTTCCGCGCACCTCGCGGCTACGCCGATTTTCCTGTGATTTCCTGCGCTTGGCGCGATGTGCGGGGCATCGGCCATGACCGGCGACAGTGATTTCCGCATCCGGCCAGGCCGCATACGTTCCTCTCGCGCGCAGCAGGCCCGTCCCTTCATCGCGCAGGCTCTCGCCGCGGCGAAGAAGGCCGGAGCCGGCGTCTCGCGCTCCGGCCGGATCGCATCGGGCAATCGCTCTCGCTTCGGGCGCGGTCAACGCGCAAGCATCCAAGCGAACAGGCTGCTCACCGCGCGCTCGCGTGGCGCCGTCATCAAGGCGCGCGTCGTGCGCCACTCTGCTCGCGCCGCGCCTCTTGCCACCCACCTCAACTATCTGCGCCGCGAGGGCGTGACCCGTGACGGAGAGAAGGCCCATCTCTTCGGACCGGGCGGTGACAACGCCGATCCGAAGGCTTTCTCGGAACGATGCCAGGACGATCGCCACCATTTCCGGTTCATCGTCTCGCCCGACGATGCCTCCGATATGGCCGATCTCAGATCCTTCACCCGCGATCTCGCCGCGCAGATGGAAAAGGATCTCGACACCCGCCTCGATTGGGTGGCAGTCGACCATTGGAACACCGAGCATCCTCATGTCCACCTGATCGTGCGCGGGGTTCGCGATGACGGGCAGGACCTCGTCATCTCGCGCGACTACATCAAGGAAGGGATGCGCGACCGGGCGCGTGACCTGATCACGCAGGAACTAGGACCGCGCACCGATCTCGACATCCAGCGCAGCCTGGAACGCCAGGTCGGCGCCGAGCGCTTCACGCAGCTTGACCGCCAGCTTATCCGCGATGGCCATGCCACGGGCGTCGTCGACACGGCGATCGATCCGAACACGCGGCCGGACGAATTTCACGCGCTGAAGGTCGGACGGCTCCGCAAGCTGGAAACACTCGGGCTCGCCGAACAGGTCGGCCCCGGTCAATGGGCGATCGATGCGAAAGCCGAGGCGACCCTGCGTGAACTCGGCGAGCGCGGCGACATCATCAAGCGGATGCACCGGGCTTTGACGGACCGCGGCATCGAGCGCGGCTCGGCGGGCTATGTGCTCGCGGCCGAGAGCCTTGATGCGCCCGTCATCGGTCGGCTGGTCGACCGCGGTCTTGATGACGAGCTGAAGGGCACGGCCTACGCCGTGGTCGACGGCGTTGACGGCCGCACCCATCACATCAAGCTGTCCGACCTAGATGCCGCTGGCGACAGCGCGCCAGGCTCGATCGTCGAGCTGCGCAAATTCGATGATGCTCAGGGGCAGCGCCGGGTCGCCATCGCCGTCCGCTCCGATCTCGACATCGATCGTCAGGTCACGGCGACCGGCGCAACCTGGCTCGATCGGCAGAACATCGCGCGCGAGCCGGCCGCCCTGTCCGCGGGCGGCTTCGGCGCCGAGGTGCGACAGGCGCTGGATCGGCGCGCGGATCATCTGGTCGCGCAGGGCTTCGGCGAGAGGCAGGGCCAGCGCGTCACCTTCAATCGCGGGCTGATCGACACGTTGCGTCGTCGCGAGTTGGACGCCGTTGGCGAAAAGCTCGCCGCCGACACCGGCCAGCCATTCAATCGCGCGGGCGGCGGCGAGTATGTCGCCGGCACCTACCGGCAGCGTATCGCGCTCGCCTCGGGCCGCTTCGCCATGCTGGACGACGGTCTCGGCTTCCAGCTCGTCCCGTGGTCGCCCTCCCTCGAAAAGCAGCTCGGCAAGCACGTCTCAGGCGTCGCCCGTGACGACGGCGGCGTCGATTGGAGCTTCGGCCGCAAGCGGGGGCTCGGCCTCTAACCTCTCTGCGAAAGGACCGCCGTCATGTCGGCAACAAAAATCCTCTGGGGCCAGATCCTCACCGTCTTCCTGATCGTCCTCGCCACCACCTGGGGCGCTACCGAATATGTCGCGTGGAAGCTCGGATTTCAGGCGCAGCTCGGCCCGGCCTGGTTCTCGGTGTTAGGCTGGCCATTCTACTATCCGCCCGCCTTTTACTGGTGGTGGTATTTCTACGACGCCTACGCGCCGTCGATCTTCGTCGAGGGCGCCTTCATCGCCGCGTCGGGCGGCTTCATCTCGATCGCCGTCGCGATCGGCATGTCGGTCTGGCGGGCGCGCGAGGCCAAGAAGGTCGAGACCTATGGCTCCGCGCGCTGGGCCGAGAAGAAGGAGGTGGAGTCGGCGGGCCTTCTTGGCCCCGACGGCGTAGTGCTCGGCCGGTACGATCACGCCTACCTGCGCCACGATGGACCGGAGCATGTCCTGTGCTTTGCGCCGACCCGCTCCGGTAAAGGCGTCGGCCTTGTCGTTCCCTCGCTGCTGACCTGGCCGGGCTCAGCCATCGTCCACGATATCAAAGGAGAGAATTGGCAGCTCACCGCCGGCTTCCGCGCCAAGCATGGCCGCGTCCTGCTGTTCGATCCGACCAACACGAAATCCGCAGCGTACAATCCGCTGCTCGAGGTGCGCCGCGGCGAGTGGGAAGTCCGCGACGTGCAGAACATCGCCGACATCCTGGTCGATCCCGAAGGCTCACTCGAAAAGCGCAATCACTGGGAAAAAACCAGCCATGCGTTGCTGGTCGGCGCGATCCTCCATGTCCTTTATGCCGAGGACGACAAGACCCTGGCCGGGGTTGCCGCATTCCTGTCAGACCCAAAGCGTCCGATCGAGTCGACATTGGCCGCGATGATGAAGACCGCCCATCTTGGCGAGGCTGGGCCGCACCCTGTCATCGCCAGCGCGGCGCGTGAGCTGCTCAACAAATCCGACAACGAGCGCTCGGGCGTGCTCTCCACCGCCATGTCGTTCCTCGGCCTGTATCGCGATCCGGTCGTCGCCGAGGTGACGCGGCGCTGCGATTGGCGGATCACCGACATCGTGGGTGACAAGCGCCCGACGACGCTCTACCTCGTCGTTCCGCCCTCCGACATCAACCGCACCAAGCCGCTGATCCGCCTGATCCTCAATCAGGTCGGCCGCCGCCTGACCGAGGATTTGCAGGCGAAGGCGGGACGCCACCGGCTTCTTCTCATGCTCGACGAGTTTCCAGCGCTCGGCCGCCTCGATTTCTTCGAGTCAGCGCTGGCGTTCATGGCCGGCTATGGGCTGAAAAGCTTTCTCATCGCCCAATCGCTCAACCAGATCGAAAAGGCCTACGGGGCGAACAACTCCATCCTCGACAACTGCCATGTCCGCGTCAGCTTCGCCACCAACGACGAGCGCACCGCCAAGCGCGTATCGGACGCGCTCGGCACTGCCACCGAGATGAAGGCCATGAAGAACTATGCCGGCCACCGGCTTTCGCCCTGGCTTGGCCATTTGATGGTGTCGCGCTCCGAAACGGCGCGGCCGCTGCTGACCCCCGGCGAGATCATGCAGCTCCCGCCGGCGGACGAGATCGTCATGGTCGCGGGTACGCCGCCGATCCGCGCGAAGAAGGCGCGCTACTACGAGGACGCTCGCTTCAAGGAGCGCCTGCTGTCACCGCCGTCCCTTACTGTGCCGCCGCGAGGGCGGCCGGACGACTGGACGACCCTGCCGCGGCCCGCCCGCCCGGAGGTGCTCGAATCTAAGTCCGCGCCCGGCGCCGGCGATGAAGATCCGACCGAGTCGGAACGTCGACATCAGCCCGAACTCAACCGCGTGCAGCCCGCCGAGAAGAAGCCGCCCGTCGAGAACGAATTCGAGATCGACGTCGAGCGAGACGAGGACGAAGACGCCGCCGCCCGCAACCGTCGCATGACGCGGATGATGCAGGGCGTGGCGCGGCAGGTTTCGCTCGATCCGAACGACGGCATGGATCTGTGAGGCGCCGATGTCGAAACCGCCGAGAAAGCAGCGCCTCTCCGTCTACCTCGACCCTGCCGTAATGGGACGACTGGCGGAACATGCTGCGCGTCGCGATCATTCGCGATCGTTGATCGCGGAGGCGGCGATCGAGTCCTTCCTGTCACCAGATGCGGCGGAAAGGCAGGAGGCCGCGGTCACGAAGCGCCTCGACCAGCTCGATCGCCGGATGACGCGGCTGGAGCGGGATGTCGGAATCGCGGTCGAGACGCTCGCGGTGTTCATCCGCTTCTGGCTCTCCACGACACCGGCGCTTCCCGAACCAGCAGCGCAGGCCGCGCGCGCCAAGACCGGCGAGCGATACGATGCTTTTGTTACGGCGCTTGGCCGCCGCCTCGCCAAGGGGCCGAAGCTCAGACAGGAGATTTCGGAGGATGTTCCGCAGGCGCTTGACGGCGAAAAAGAGTAGCCGCGCCTTGCGGCGAGCGGCTCAAATCGCAGTTTGAAAGTATGAACCGGAGTGCAGATCGCCTCGATCTTATTAACCTTTGCGGCGACGCTTGTTTTTCATCGTGCAAGCGGAAGGTCGGAGTAAGCAGCCATGTTCATGTCGTTCGAGGACGCCGCACCGTCAAGCAATGAGATCACGGAATACGATCGCGATCATACGACGTTGTACATCTGTCTGCTTGACCGTCAGGCTCGCGGCCAGGATTGGCGCACGACGGCGCGCGCATTCTTCGGTCTCGATGCCGAACAGGAACCAGATCGCGCGCGCACCGTATACGACAGCCATCTCGCGCGGGCGACCGCGCTCCAGAGCGTGCCGTCGTTCGCGATGATGCAGAGAATGGCCGCTTATCTCTAGCCGGGGCACGCCCCCTGTCGTGGTCTCCGCCCTCCACAAGCTCGCGCTTGGTGGCCATGGGCCTGGGGCCGCGACGGTGCGCCACCGTTACTCGACAAACTGCGCCAGGTTTTCGAGGGTAGAGCGTAGTCCGACGTCATGATCGGCCTTGCTTATCCCTGGTGGCACATTCTCGGCGATGATCGAAACTTCGCTACCGGCCGCTTTCGAGAGAATGCTCCACGTCATTCGCATCTCACCCGAGAAGCGCGGATCGCTGGACTCGAAAGTAACGATCTGGACCACACGCACGTCCGGCACGAGTTCCGCGAACCTGCCTTCGACGATATCCGTGTTCGCGTCGGCCTTACCCGCATTGGCATGATCGCCGACATAGGTAAGCGCCATTCTGTAAGTGCCGCCGGGCCGCGCGTCGAATTCATAGATTTCGCCCGTCATGCCTTTAGGTGGAAGCCATTCCAGCCAAGCTGCCGGGTCAACGAAGGCTCGATAGATCGCGTCGGCTGGCGCTGAGATGAATCGCGTCGCCGAGTCGGTCCTTCCACGCGGAAGATCTCCCGTCATCAACCATTCATCCTCCGCCCCTGGAATTCTGACACCGCCGTTCTCCTGTATTTGCACGCTACACTACTACGCCGATGAATCCTTGTTGAATCGGCCCAAAATCAGGCCCTTTTAATCATCCCGGTCCGGGGAAGGTCTGTCTTAGCCCCGTTTGAATCGGGGTTGTATGGCGGGGTCTCATCAAAATTCAGAAGGCTTTGCGCGCGGCGCGCGGATGCTTCGCACCGCGCTCGGCCCCGCCATCGCGCGCTATCTCGACGACGCCAGCATCGTCGAGGTGATGCTGAATCCCGACGGGCGGCTTTGGATCGATCGTCTCTCCGAGGGACTGTCCGATACGGGTGAGCGGCTGTCGGCAGCGGACGGCGAACGCATTGTCCGCCTTGTCGCCCATCACGTCGGCGCCGAGGTTCATGCCGGCGCCCCGCGTGTCTCCGCCGAACTGCCCGAGACGGGAGAGCGGTTCGAGGGCCTGCTTCCGCCTGTCGTCGCGGCGCCGGCCTTCGCGATCCGCAAGCCCGCCGTAGCCGTCTTCATGCTCGAAGATTACGTCGCGGCCGGAATCATGTCTGCGGAACAGGCTTCCGCGCTCCGCCACGGCGTCGCTTCGCGCGCCAACATCCTTGTCGCCGGCGGAACATCGACCGGCAAGACAACCCTCACCAATGCGCTGCTCGCCGAGGTCGCCAAGACCGCTGATCGCGTGGTCATCATCGAGGATACGCGCGAGCTGCAATGCGCCGCGCCGAACCTCGTCGCCATGCGAACGAAGGACGGCGTCGCCTCGCTCTCCGATCTCGTGCGCTCGTCGCTGCGCCTTCGCCCTGACCGCATTCCGGTCGGCGAAGTTCGTGGCGCGGAGGCGCTCGACTTGCTCAAGGCGTGGGGCACCGGCCATCCCGGCGGCGTCGGGACCATCCACGCCGGCAGCGCCATCGGCGCGCTGCGCCGTCTCGAACAGCTCATTCAAGAAGCCGTCGTCACCGTCCCGCGCGCGCTGATCGCCGAGACGATCGATCTCGTCGCGGTCCTCTCCGGCCGCGGCTCACAGCGCCGGCTTGCCGAACTCGCACGCGTCGAGGGTCTCGGCCCCGACGGCGACTACCGCGTCACCGCCATCACCCCGAAGTCCAACGAAGGAGAATCCGCATGATTTCGCATGCCCGCATATTGCCTCGCCGCCTGATGATGACGGCGTCGATGCTTGTCATCAGCATCGCCATGGCACCCGCCGCGCACGCCTCCGGCTCATCCATGCCGTGGGAACAGCCGCTCCAGCAAATCCTTCAATCGATCGAAGGGCCGGTCTCCAAGATCATTGCCGTGATCATCATCATCGTCACGGGCCTGACGCTCGCCTTCGGCGATACGTCCGGCGGCTTCCGCCGGCTCATCCAGATCGTGTTCGGCCTCTCGATCGCCTTCGCGGCCAGCTCGTTCTTCCTCAGCTTCTTCAGCTTCGGCGGCGGAGCGCTCGTCTGATGGCGGGCATCGTGGATCAGGCCGGCGAAGTGCCGGGCTTCACGGTCGCGGTCCACCGGGCGCTGACCGAGCCAATTCTGCTCGGCGGCGCCCCGCGCGCGATCGCCATTATGAACGGCACACTTGCCGGCGCCGTCGGCCTCGGCCTGCGCCTCTGGCTCGTCGGCATCGCGATCTGGGCGATCGGCCACGTCGCGGCCGTCTGGGCCGCCAAGCGCGACCCGCTTTTCGTCGATGTCGTGCGCCGGCACCTGCGCATCCCCGCGCATCTCGCGGTTTGAGGGGAGCGTCGCCATGATGAACCTCGCCGAATACCGCAACCGCAACAGCCGGCTCGCCGATTTCCTGCCCTGGGTCGCACTGGTCGGCTCCGGCATCGTCCTCAACAAGGACGGCAGCTTCCAGCGCACCGCGCAATTCCGCGGCCCCGATCTGGACTCGGCCGTTCCCGCCGAGCTGGTCGCGGTCGCCGGCCGCCTCAACAACGCCTTCCGACGTCTCGGCTCCGGCTGGGCAATTTTCGTCGAGGCGCAACGCCATCCTTCGAACCGCTATCCCAGCAGCAAATTTCCCGACTCCGCGTCGGCGCTGGTCGATGCTGAACGCAAGGCCGATTTCGAGGAAGCCGGTGCGCATTTCGAGTCGAGCTATTTCCTCACCTTCGCCTGGCTGCCCCCGGCCGAGGACGCCGCCCGCGCGGAAACCTGGCTCTACGAGGGCCGCGAGAAATCGGGCATCGACCCGCGCGAAGCCCTGACCGGCTTTGCCGATCGCACCGACCGCATCCTGCGCCTGGTCGAAGCGTTCATGCCGGAATGCCGTTGGCTCGATGACGCCGAGACCCTGACCTATCTGCACGGCTGCGTCTCGACGAAGCGCCATCGCGTCCGCGTCCCGGAAACGCCGATCTATCTCGACGCACTGCTCGCCGATCAGCCGCTCGCCGGAGGCCTCGAGCCCCGGCTGGGCGATCAGCATGTTCGCGTCCTCACGATCACCGGCTTTCCGACGGCGACCACACCCGGCCTGCTCGATGAGCTGAACCGGCTGGCCTTTCCCTATCGCTGGTCGACGCGCGCGATCCTGCTCGACAAGACCGACGCGACCAAATTGCTGACCAAGATCCGGCGGCAATGGTTCGCCAAGCGCAAGTCGATCGCCGCGATTCTCAAGGAGGTGATGACCAACGAGGCGTCCGCCCTCGTGGACACCGACGCAGCCAACAAAGCCGCCGACGCCGACATGGCGCTTCAGGAACTCGGCGCCGACTACGCCGGCATGGCCTATGTCACCGCGACGGTGACGGTCTGGGACGCCGATCCGCGCGCGGCCGACGAGAAGCTGCGGCTGGTCGAGAAGGTCATCCAGGGCCGCGACTTCACCGCCATGGTGGAGACCGTGAACGCGGTCGATGCCTGGCTCGGCTCGCTGCCCGGCCACGTCTACGCCAATGTTCGGCAGCCGCCGATCTCCACGCTCAATCTCGCCCACATGATCCCGCTTTCGGCGGTATGGGCGGGACCGGAACGGGACGAGCACTTTGCAGCTCCCCCACTGCTCTTCGGCAAGACCGAAGGCTCGACCCCGTTCCGGCTTTCCATCCATGTCGGCGACGTCGGCCATACGCTGATCGTCGGCCCGACAGGCGCGGGCAAGTCCGTGCTGCTCGCGCTGATGGCGCTTCAGTTCCGCCGCTATGCCCGCTCGCAGGTCGTTGCCTTCGATTTCGGGGGCTCGATCCGCGCCGCCGCCCTCGCCATGGGCGGCGACTGGCACGATCTAGGCGGCGATCTCAGCGATGGCGCATCCGACAGCGTCAGCCTTCAGCCGCTCGCTCGCGTTCATGATGTGCCCGAGCGTGCCTGGGCCGCCGATTGGCTCGTTGCGATCCTGATCCGCGAAGGCGTCACCATCACGCCGGAAGTGAAGGAGCACCTCTGGACAGCGCTTACCTCGCTCGCCAGCGCGCCGGTCGAAGAGCGGACGCTGACGGGTCTCGCCGTGCTGCTCCAGTCGAACGACCTGAAGCAGGCGCTACGGCCGTATTGCGTCGGCGGTCCTTATGGCCGCCTGCTCGATGCGGAGCACGAGTATCTCGGCACGGCGTCGGTCCAGGCCTTCGAGACCGAAGGATTGATCGGCACCGGCGCGGCGCCCGCCGTCCTCGCCTATCTCTTCCATCGCCTCGATGATCGGCTCGACGGCTCACCGACCCTGATCATCATCGACGAGGGCTGGCTGGCCCTCGACGATGAAGGATTCGCCGGCCAGCTCCGCGAATGGCTGAAAACGCTGCGCAAGAAGAACGCCAGCGTGATCTTCGCAACGCAATCGCTGTCGGACATCGATGGTTCGGCGATCGCGCCCGCCATCATCGAGAGCTGCCAGACCCGTCTGCTGTTGCCGAACGAGCGGGCGATCGAGCCGCAGATCACCGCGATCTATCGCCGGTTCGGTCTCAATGATCGCCAGATCGAGATCATCGCGCGGGCGATGCCCAAGCGTGACTACTACTGCCAATCGCGTCGCGGCAATCGCCTCTTCGAACTCGGCCTGTCCGCTGTCGCGCTCGCGCTTTGCGCTGCCTCCGCCAAGACCGACCAGACCGCGATCGCCCGCATCGTGGCCGAACATGGCCGCGACGGCTTCCTCACAGCCTGGCTGCATCACCGCGATGTCGGCTGGGCGGCAGATCTCGTTCCCGCCCTCAACACCCAAGGAGAATTGACATGAAACTGCGTCATTCCCGCGCAGCGCGTTTTGCTGCCGCGCTGTTGACCGCCCCGATCTCGCTCACCCCGATGCTGGCAACGCCGGCGCACGCGATCATCGTCTACGACCCGACCAACTATGCGCAGAACGTCCTTCAGGCCGCCCGCGCGCTGGAGCAGATCACCAACCAAATCACCTCGCTTCAGAACGAAGCGCAGATGCTGATCAATCAGGCGCGGAACCTGACCAGCTTGCCGTTCTCCGCGCTCCAACAGTTGCAGCAGTCGGTCCAGAAGACGCAGCAGCTCCTCAATCAGGCGCAAAACATCGCCTACGACGTCCAGAAGATCGACCAGATGTTCCAGCAGAAATACGGGAACGTCTCGATGTCGGCGAGCGACCAGCAGCTCGTCTCCGATGCCCGTTCGCGCTGGCTGAACACCGTCGGCGGCTTGCAGGATGCGATGCGGGTTCAGGCCGGCGTTGTTGGCAACATCGACACCAATCGCGCGCAGATGTCGGCCCTCGTCGGCCAGAGCCAGGGCGCGACCGGCGCGCTGCAGGCGACGCAGGCTGGCAATCAGCTCCTCGCCCTCCAGGCCCAGCAACTCGCCGATCTTACCGCCGTCGTCGCGGCGAATGGGCGCGCGCAGATGTTGACCGAGGCCGAGCGCGCGGCCGCGGCCGAACAGGGCCGTGAGCAGCGCCGCCGCTTCCTGACGCCGGGCGCGGGCTACCAGCCCGGCAACGCCCAGATGTTCAACAATCGAAACTAAGCAGGGGCGATCGCCATGGACGGTAAAATGTTCGCCCGGCTCGGCGCCGTCGTTTTCGTCGGCGTCGCCATCACTGCCACGGTCATCGAACTGACCCGGAAGGAGGAGGAGCCGGAAGTCCACTCCTTGGCCGTGCGGCCGGGCGTCGATGTCGATGCCCTACAGCGCCAGCTTCGTGGCTGCCGGGATATAGGCGAGGCCGCGATCCGCGACCCCGCCTGTCTCAAACTCTGGGCCGCAAACCGCGACCGCTTCCTGGGCCAGAACCCGGAAGCGCCGCGAACGGCCTCGCCGGATGCGCCGACCCCGACCGCGACGATCGCGCCGGCGCCGGACACGGCACTCAAGGATACCGCGCCGGTTATGCAGCCGGAGCCCGCGCGTCCGGGGACGCACTGACATGGGCGGCACCGGCGTCATCGACAACTTCCTGGGCGTCTTCACCCGCTACATCGATTCAGGCTTTGGCCTGCTCGGCGGGGAAGTCGCCTTCATCGCCACGACGCTCATCGTCATCGATGTGACGCTGGCCGCCCTATTCTGGAGCTGGGGCGCTGACGACGACATTATCGCCCGCCTCGTGAAGAAGACGCTGTTCGTCGGCGTCTTCGCCTATCTGATCTCCAACTGGAACAATCTCGCCCGTATCGTCTTCGAGAGCTTCGCGGGCCTTGGTTTGAAGGCCTCTGGCACGGGCTTCGCCGTCACGGATCTCATGCGGCCCGGCAAGGTGGCGCAAACCGGCCTCGATGCAGGACGGCCGCTGCTCGAATCCATCTCCAATCTCATGGGCTGGGTCGCCTTCTTCGAGAATTTCATCCAGATCGCGTGCCTGCTGTTCGCCTGGGCGCTGATCCTGCTCGCCTTCTTCATTCTGGCAGTCCAGCTCTTCGTCACCTTGATCGAGTTCAAGCTGACGACACTCGCCGGTTTCGTGCTGATCCCGTTCGGCCTCTTCGGCAAATCCGCCTTCATGGCCGAGCGCGTGCTGGGCAACGTCATTTCCTCCGGCATCAAGGTGCTCGTGCTCGCCGTCATCATCGGCATCGGCTCCACCTTGTTCTCGCAATTCACTCAAGGCTTCGGCGGCCAGACGCCGACCATCGACGACGCCATGGCGATCGTGCTCGCCGCGCTCTCGCTGCTCGGTCTCGGCATCTTCGGACCGGGCATCGCCAACGGCCTTGTCTCCGGCGGCCCACAGCTCGGCGCCGGCGCCGCGGTCGGTGCGGGCGTTGCTGCCGGCGGCATGGTCGCGGCGGGCGCTGCGGCGGTCGGCACCGTCGCCTCTGGCGGCGCGGCCCTCGCCAGTGGTGCAGCCGCCGCTGCGCGTGGCGGCGCGACCGTCGCTGGTGGCGCTTCCACCGCCTACAGCCTCGGCGCGGCCGGTCAGTCCGGCGCGTCGGACATTGCGTCCGGTCTCGGCAATGTCGCGAGCACTGGCGCGAAGGCCGCGGCCTCGCCGCTGAAGCGCGCCGTTTCCCGTGCGTCCGACAGCCTCAAGTCCAGCTTCGATGCCGGCTCTCGTGCCGCCTCTGAGATCTCCGGCGGCGCATCCAGCGACGGCGGCGCGACGGAAGCCGCGCCCGCTGCCGCCGCGACTGCCACCCGCGACGGTCCGCCTGCCTGGGCCAAGCGCATGAAACGCTCGCAGCAACTCGCCCACGGCGTCCAGGCCGCCGCCCATGCCGTCAAATCCGGCGACAGCCATGGCGGCGGCTCTTCCGTCAACCTCTCCGAAAGCGACTGACTATGAACTTCTTCAAACGACCATCGACCCACTACGGGAAAGCACCACAACCCGAAACGCCCTATCAACGCGCCGCACAGGTCTGGGACGACCGAATTGGCTCCGCCCGCGTGCAGGCTCACAACTGGCGCTATATGGCCTTCGGCTGCCTGGCCCTTTCGGCAGGCCTGTCAGGCGGCCTCGTCTGGCAGTCGGCCAGCGGCACCATCGTTCCGTGGGTCGTGCAGGTCGACAAGCTCGGCCAGGCGCAGGCGATCGCGCCCGCCGTCGCCGACTATCGGCCCTCCGATCCGCAGATCGCGTTCCATCTCGCCCGCTTCATCGAGCAGGTCCGCTCAATTCCGGCCGACGCGATCATCGTGCGGCAGAATTGGCTGCGCGCATACGAGTTCACCACGCAGGGCGGCGCGCTCGCGCTCAACGACTATGCCCGCGCCAACGACCCCTTCACCAAGGTCGGCAAGCAACAGGTCGCCATCGAAGTGTCGAGCGTCATCAGGGCCTCCCCGGACTCGTTCCGCGTGGCCTGGATCGAGCGCCGCTATCAGGACGGCTCGCTGGCCGCCACCGAGCGCTGGTCCGCCATCCTCACCATCGTCGTGCAAACACCGCGCGACGCCGAAAAGCTTCGAGCCAATCCGCTCGGAATCTACGTCAACGCAATCAACTGGTCGAAGGAGCTTGGACAATGACGCCTGCCTTCCGCACAGCCGGAATGCCGGCTCTCCGTAAATCCTCGCTTGCGCTTCTGCTGGCCTGCACGTCGGCTCTCGCCGGCTGCGCGACCAACACGCCGCCGCCCGAGATCAGCTATGACAACGCCGCGCCCGCCGTGCAGACGGTCGATCCGCCGTCGCCGGTGCGCATCGTCGAATTGCCGAAGCCCTTGCCTCTGCCCGGTCAGATGAAGCTGGTGGACGGGACGCGCCAGCCAGCCGAGGCGACCGATCCCGCCGCCCGTGTCAATCAGGCCAATGCACAGGCGCGCGTGCAGCCGGTGCGCAACGGCTTCATCAACTCGATGCAGGTCTATCCGTTCACCCAAGGCGCGCTTTATCAGGTCTACACCGCCGTCGGGCAGATAACGGACATCGCGCTCCAGCCCGGCGAACAACTCGTGGGCGCTGGTCCCGTGGCGGCCGGCGACACCGTGCGCTGGATCATCGGCGACACGGAGAGCGGGACGGGCGCGGCGAAACAGGTTCACATCCTTGTCAAGCCCACGCGGCCCGAGTTGATGACCAATCTCGTCATCAACACCAACCTGCGCACCTATTACATGGAGCTGCGCTCGACGTCCTCGACCTACATGGCGTCCGTATCCTGGCAGTATCCGCAGGACCAGCTCATCGCGTTGCGCCGTCAGAATGCGCAGGCGGAGGCCTCGCAGCCCGTTTCCACCGGCATCGACCTATCGCGCGTCAATTTTCGCTACGAGGTGACGGGCGATCGCGCGCCGTGGCGGCCGCTCCGCGCCTTCGATGACGGCAAGCAGGTGTTCATCGAATTCCCGCGTGGCATCGGCCAGGGCGAGATGCCGCCGCTGTTCGTTGTCGGCCCGGAGGGCGCGACATCGGAACTCGTGAATTACCGCGTTCGCGGCAACTACATGATCGTCGACAGGCTCTTCGCCGCCGCCGAGCTGCGCTTCGGCGCCGATCGCAACCAGAAGCGCGTGCGGATCTCGCGCACTGACGGAAGGCCGGCGTCATGAGCGAGATCGAACCCGGAAAGGAGAAAGGGCCGGAGCCGTCCGGTGAGGACGGCGCCCTGCCGCTGACCGGCGAGCCGGCTTCGCCGATGCGGCTGCGACCGGAACCGCCGCGTGTGACGAGGCTGTCGCGTAAAGTCCTGGCCGGGCTCGGCCTGGTCGCCAGTGTCGGGATCGGCGGCGCATTGATCTACGCCCTCCAGATTCAGAGCGGCCACAAGGGAAACGAGGAGCTATACGCGACCGACAATCGTGCGACCCCGGATGGCCTGAACAGCCTTCCGCGCGACTACACAGGGCCGGTGCTCGGCCCGCCGCTGCCGGGCGATCTAGGCCGGCCGATCCTCAACGCGCAAAACGCGGTGCCGCCGCCGTCGATCGCGACACCCAACCCCGGTATCAGCGCAGAGGAGCAGCGTCGGCTTCAGGAACTGGAGTCAGCACGCACAGCTCGGCTGTTCGCATCGACCGAGACGCGCACCGCCTCGGCGCCGCCTGCGACCACGAGCACGACGGCGGCCGCATCTACACCCGATTTGACGAACCTCGGCCTCGCTCCGCAACCGGCGACACCCATCGCCCAGGATCGCCAGCTCGCCTTCCTCAATCAGCCGCCAGACAAACGCACGGTCTCACCCGATCGCGTTGCGGCGCCCGCGTCAGCGAACGTCCTGCAGGCTGGTGCGGTGATCTCCGCCGCGCTCATCACCGGCATCCGTTCTGATCTTCCCGGTCAGATCACCGCCCAGGTGACGGAGAACATCTACGACAGCCCGACCGGAAAGATCCTCCTCGTCCCTCAAGGCACGCGCGTCATCGGTCAGTACGACAATGGCGTTGGCTTCGGGCAGCGCCGTATCCTGCTTGTCTGGAACCGGCTGATCTTCCCGAATGGCCGCTCGATCGTGCTGGAGCGACAGCCCGGCGCGGATGCCGAGGGTTATGCCGGCCTCGAAGATGGCGTCGACTATCACTGGGGCGAACTCTTCAAGGCTGCCGCACTCTCGACCATCCTAAGCATCGGCGCTGAGGCCGGATCATCCGGCCAGGAGAGCGACATCGTGCGCGCGCTACGCAGCGGCGCGTCCGACAGCATCAATCAGACCGGCCAGCAAATAGTCCAGCGCCAGCTCAACATTGCGCCGACCCTGACGATCCGGCCTGGCTTCCCCGTTCGCGTTATCGTCACGCGCGATCTCGTGCTTGAACCCTACGGAGGCTGACGTGGGCAAATTGAAACTCGGTCCTATCGCAGACGACAAACCAGTTAAAGTCACACTCGATGTCCCGGCTTCGCTCCATCGGGACTTGACGACCTACGCCGAAATACTCGGCCGGGAATCCGGGCACCCCACCGATCCAACTCGACTGATCGTTCCTATGCTGGAGAGATTCATCGCCACGGATCGTGGATTTGCGAAGGCCAAGAATGCCGCGATTGGCAGCCGGCGTTCGGAGCCGCCGCGCGCCGCAGGTGAGAATTGATGACAAGCCGGCCGCGGCGGCGGCCGGCGATCAATGATAGGCCGCAAGCCTATGGTTCACCCGAAGTTCACGGAGAAAGTCGAGCCAGAAGGTGACATCGCTATCACATGGCTCGAATCTGAATGCCTTTTGCGCCACGATGACGTGGCCGCCGCGCACGAGCACTTTGAACCACGTATACTCGGGCTGGCCGGTGTTCTTGTTTAGTGGGCATCCATGCTTCCAATATAGCGTCGGCTGGAGCTGCTCGCGTCCACGCTCTACGATCGCGGTTGAGCCACACGGGCACATATCTGCCCATGCTTCTTTCATGCCGGCGTAAAAGCTGTCCGGCGTATATCGGTTGATGTTTCGCATGATCTGAACAGTGAACATCTCTGTCCAACAACCGAGCGCCTCATCCTCCGGGATCATTTCCAGCATGACACCTATATTCGTCTTTGCGCTATAGGCGATTTTGTAACCTTGTGGAGAATTTGAAAGCATCTTCGCACAATGCGAGCGAGCGGAGTCACGGCACTCCGTTTCTTGCGTTCAAATCCGAAAATCCCGAAAAACTGCGGGCGTTGAACATTTGACGCCATTCCTTTTGTCACCGGAAAATCGGCGCGATCGCCGTCTTCCATCCGTTGTCGCCGGACACGCAGCGCAGTTTCCAGTTTGAAGGTAAGAAACGGAGTTTGAGGTCCGGCAAGCTCAAATATTCCTTTCATCAGGTCATCGAGCGGTTTCGATGGTCGCCCGAAGTTGAGGAAAGGACTCTTTTCAATGAGCAAAGAAGAAGACAACAAGGCCGTCGTCGTCCGCTGGTTTACCGAATTCTGGGGCAAGGATGTCAATCTCGCCGTCATCGACGACATCGCGCATCCGGACATGCTTCTGCACTATTCGCTGCACGAGCCGCGCCGTGGCCGCGATGACATCAAGGCCTTCATGACCGACTTCCGCGCCGCGTTTCCCGATCTCAACTTCTGGGGCACGTCCGACCTGATCGCCGAAGGCGACTATGTCGTCGGCCAGTGGGAAGGTGGCGGCACGCACACCGGCGCTGCCTGGAACGATGTTCTGCCCGGCTTCGAAGGTCTTCCCGCCGCGACCGGCCGCAAGATGCACTTCACCGGCAAGACCGTGCTGAAGGTGGTCGACGGCCTGATCGTGGAAGAGAACGGCCTGGATGACGGTCTGACGGCGATGATGCAGCTCGGGCTGATCAAGAAGGCCTGATCGAAACCGCATAGCGTGCGCTCATTCGGGCGGCGTATCTCCACCAGGAGAATTGAGGCTCGCACAAACCCCAGTGCGGGCCTCTTTTACATTCTGGCTCAAAGTAAATCTCGATAATTTCTTGATTTCAAAAGATGAATCGGAGCGTCGATGTCGAACAAGGTCGGTAATTTCTTCTCAATGAATTCGAACACCCGAGAGAGGAATTATCGTCATGATCCGCATCGGCTACGCCCCAGGTGCTTACGACCTGTTTCACATCGGCCACCTGAACCTCCTGCGTCGCGCAAAAGAGAACTGCGATTTCCTGATCGCGGGTGTCGTCGCAGACGAGGTGCTGATCAAGCACAAGGGCGTCACGCCGGTAATCCCGCTCGCCGAGCGGCTGGAGATCGTCCGCAATATTCGCTTCGTCGACGCTGCACATCCGGCCATGACGAACGACAAAATCGAGATCTGGAAAGATCTCCGCTTCAACGTCCTGTTCAAAGGGGATGATTGGCGCGGCACCGAGAAGGGCGACAAGCTCGAACGCGATTTCGGCGCCGTTGGCGTCGAGATCGTCTACTTCCCCTACACGCTCTCCACGTCGAGCAGCGCGCTGCGGAAGACACTCCACAACATCGACGCATTGGCGGGCCGCGGAATGCTCCCGCTCAACCCCATCGACGCCGCGCGCGCGGCCTGAAAACCCATATCGTGAGAGGAATTCATCATGCGTATTCAGCAAGAAGAGGCCATGTCCAGGGACGAACGGTCGTCCTTCCTACCGGAGCCTCGGCGTCTCGAAGGCTTCAGTGATGCCGCGTTTTCGATCATCATCACCTTGCTGGTCTTGGAGATCCATCGGCCGCACGCTGCCGAAGGTCAACTCGCGCACGAATTGCTCAAGGCGTGGGCTTCATATGTCGCGTATGCCGTGGCCTTCATCTACGTCGGCGTGATCTGGCTCAATCACCACTATCTGTTTGATCGCCTTCGTTGCGTGGATTTCACCACCAACCTGATCAATCTCGGTATCATCGGAACGGCAGCGCTCATTCCGTTTCCGACCGGTGTGCTTGCAGACGCCTTTCGCGACGGGAACATCGCCGATCAGCGGGCCGCCGTTCTGCTGTATGCTGCTATCGCCAGCCTGATGTCCATCGCCTGGTTGCCGGCACTGTGGCATCTCTTCCGACATGCCGAGCTGGCGAAGCCCGAAATGCCGAGGGCCGCGCTCGCGGTAGAAGTAACACGACCGCTCGTTGGTATCGCCATGTATGTGGTCGCTGCCCTCGTCGGGTGGTTCGGCAACCCCACGGTTGCCGTGATAATCTTCATGCTCGTGGTGGCGTTCTACGCTTGGAGCAGTCGGGGCATCTTCAGCCTTGGTCGCAACAGGAAGCTCCCCAGCATGGGGTGAGTTGAGCCCATGTCATGCTGCCGGACGAACGGGGACCAAATGGTCCCCGTTACTGTTTTTGTCCCAACGTCATCCTAGCCCGCAGGAATCGGGTGGAACTTCGTTTGATTTGAAAGCAAGAATCGGAGTGCTTCAAAAAATCACACGATGCAGATCGGAGCTAAAACCCAACGAACAAGTCAAAGATATGAGAGCAAAATCCGATAGAAACGCCGCATCCAAGGACTTGCGGCAAGTGGTTGCGTACATACTCGATATCACGCAGATGACCGCGACGATCACATCGCTCATTTCGACGGGGATGGTCGGGTTCTCGAAGGAGATGTTGGAGATCGACCGTCGCTTTCCCGGCTTTGACGCGCGCTTGCGCCGCCAGATCGACAAGGAGGTTCGGCGCACCATATCCCAACGGATTCCGGGCCTTCGATCTGAGTTCGAAGATTTCCTCGGGTCTCGCCTCACGCCGGATGAGCTTCAAACCGCGCTTGCGTTCCAGCGCGAGCGGATCATCGGCGAGCTGCGTGACACTGCCTTCGTCAAGTCACTGGAAACCGATGTCCTCAGCGCTCCACTCTCTGAGCGATTATCGGCCAGCATGAGCAGCGAGCAACATGACGCTGTGACACGCTTCCTCCAGAGCCCTTGCGGCGTGAAGCTCGTGCCCCTCACACGCCAGATGGAGAGCCTGAAATACGATTGGATGCAGGCGATTGTCCGTGACGTTTCGCAGCGTCTGCCGGAAATCGGCGGCGACCTTTTGCGGCGGCACTACCTGCGACTCCTGAAATCGTAGCTCTCAGAGGCAATTCCGATTTGAGCGCAAGGATCGGAGTGTGACCAGCACGGATTGGAGGCACGGTCGAGCCAGAACCATCCAAACAGAAGAAAACCGACCATGACCAACAACACGCTGCCCGCAACGAAACTCACCACCGCAATCCTTCCGGTCGCCGACGATCCGCGTTGGGCTCGTGTCGTCACCCGCGATAAGTCTGCCGACGGGCAACTTTGGTATTCGGTCTCGACAACCGGGATCTATTGCCGTCCTTCATGCCCGTCCCGCACAGCGAACCCGAAGAACGTCACGCTTCACGACACGATCGAGAGTGCGCGTGCCACAGGCTTCCGTCCCTGCAAACGCTGCAATCCCGAAGGCCTCTCGCTTGATAGCGAGAATGCCGCGTTGGTCGCGAAAGCATGCCGCATAATCGAGGAGAGCGAGGAAGAGCCGTCGCTCGAAGAACTGGCGGCTGCTGTTGATCGCAGCCCGAGCTACTTCCATCGCGTGTTCAAGGCGTCGACCGGACTGACGCCCAAGGGTTACGCGTCGGCGAGCCGCGCGAAGAAAGTGCGGGAGGGTCTGGAAACAGGCGCCAGCGTCACCGAGGCAATCTACGACGCCGGCTTCAATTCGAGCGGCCGATTCTACGAGAAGTCGACCGGCATGCTCGGTATGACGCCGACACAATACCGCGCTGGTGGCGCCAATGAAGAGATCAAGTTCGCCGTAGGTGAATCCTCTCTCGGCGCAATTTTGGTCGCATCCAGCACGAAGGGCGTCGCCTCGATCCTGCTCGGTGACGACCCGGACGTGCTCGTCCGCAGCCTACAGGACCGGTTCCCGAAGGCACGCCTGATCGGCATGGATCGCGAATACGAGGCCCTGATCGCGCGTGTCTGCGGCTTCGTGGAAAATCCGAGCGTCGGCCTCGATCTTCCCCTCGACGTCCGTGGCACGGCCTTCCAGCGGCGCGTCTGGCAGGCGCTGCAGGAAATCCCGGTCGGCGAGCGTGTCTCCTATTCCGAGATCGCCCGCAGAATCGGTTCGCCAAGCGCGACCCGGGCGGTCGCCGGCGCGTGCGCCGCCAATAATATCGCGGTGGCCATTCCGTGCCATCGCGTGGTCCGCAACGATGGCGCTCTATCCGGCTATGCCTGGGGCGTCGAGCGGAAGCGTCAGCTTCTCGATCGCGAAGCGTCGCATGCCGAGTGAAGTCATGGCCGCTTGCGGCCGTGACATACCGTCTCTCAATCGGAACCGACGATCATGACCTTGACGTTCGACACCATCCGGCGGCCGACCTCTCCGAAGCAGCATATCGTTCTTGATGCACCTTTCCTGGCGGCCTCCACGCTCACCTTCTTGAAGCCGCGGCTGAAGGGGTTGATCCGACCGCTCGCCGCAAAACTCGCTGGCGTCGGCGTCACGGCCAATCAGGTGACATTGGCCTCGCTGGCGGGCTCCATCGGCATTGGCAGTCTTCTCTATGCCAATCCCGGCGCGACGACATTGTTCATCCTGCTGCCGCTCTGGTTGCCCATCCGGACGGCCTGCGCATCGCTCGACGGGACGCTTGCTGTCGATTTCGGGCAGAAAAGCCGTCTCGGGGGCATCCTCAACGAAGCTGGCGACATTGCTTCGGATGTTGCACTCTTCCTTCCGCTGGCATTCATCGCGCCGTTCTCCGCCGCATCGATCGCGTTCCTGATCTCGCTTATCGTGTTCGCCGAAATCGCCGGCATCATCGGCCCGGCACTCGGCAGCGACCGCAGGCTTGAAGGTCCGCTGGGCAAGGCCGATCGGTCCATCATTCTCGCCGCCCTTGGTCTCGCAATCGCGGTCTTCGACGGTCTGCCAGAGAGTGCGCACATTCTGCTGCCGTTACTGTACGGCGCTCTCATTCTCACAATTTGGAACCGGCTGCGCTTTGCGCTCGCCGACGAAGGCCGCGCCAAAGTATGAATCAACACTCCCGTTATGACGAATCCGTCGCCTTTCTCGCTAGTCACGACGACGACTGGGCACGGCTGATCGAGTTGATTGGCCCTTGTCGACATGACCCGAAAGCGGCACGCGAGCCCTACGAAGCGCTCGTCCGTGCGATCGCATATCAGCAACTGACGGCCAAAGCCGGAGACGCCATCATCGGCCGTCTCAAGGGCCTCTTCGAGCATCAGCCATTTCCGAGCCCCGAGAACCTGATCGCGGCCGAATTCGATCTGCTCCGGACCTGCGGATTTTCGGCGAGCAAGATCGCGACGATAAAGGCTATCGCGCAGGGGACCGTGGACGGCGTGATCCCGGCGCGAGACGACGCCGTCGCCATGGACGACGAGACGCTGATCGAACGCATGGTCGGCATCAAGGGCATCGGTCGCTGGACCGTCGAAATGCTCCTTATGTATTCGCTGGAGCGGTTGGACGTGTTTCCCGTCGATGATTTCGGCGTTCGCGAGGGCTATCGCGCGCTGAAGTCGCTGCCCGAACAGCCAAAGCCGAAAGCATTGCGTGAGATTTCGAAGGCGTGGTCGCCGCATCGCACCGTCGCCGCCTGGTATCTGTGGCGCATCCCGCGCGAGCGCGGGAACGTCCTGAAATAGGGAATGACCCGCAGTTGTCGATTTAGCGACAAGAGACGGAGTGCCGACGGATCGGCCTCGCTGCAGGGTGCGACAAACGAATGAAGGCCGTGGCGCGATGCTCGGCCAGGAAGAACGCTATGCACCTTCAGAATCGCGTCACGCCGTTCGGCGACATCGTCGCCATCGCGCAACGGGGCATGTTTACCGGCAATCGTGGGATCATTCACGACCCCGCGACCAAGACCTTGCTGCGGAAGCGCTGGGCAACGCGGACCTGGCTGGTCTGCAGTTGCGAATACAAGAACCAACGCCGAGCCGTGATGGGGGGACGGAGCTGGACCGAGCTATTCTTCCTCGACGAAGCGGTAGCGCTGGCCGCAGGCCATCGCCCCTGTTTCCTTTGCCGGCGCGAGGCTGCCGAGCGCTATCGCGCATCATGGGCCTCTGGGAACCAGGAGGTCATGCCTTCGGCCGCGCAGATGGACGCGGTGCTTCACGCAGAGCGCCTCGAGCACGGAAGAAAGCGCCTGCATCCACTCACGCTCCTCCTCGATGAGCTGCCCGATGGCTCCGTCGTCGCGGTTGGCGCGGACGCGTACACGCTGCATGGCGGTTTCGCCCATCGCTGGACTGATGCCGGCTACGCCCGGCCCGAAATCCTCCACGACGCCGACTGGCTGCTGACGCCGCCTTCGAGCGTGATGGCGCTCATCGCGGGCTACCGGCCCGTGCTTCACCCATCGATCAACACGACACCTGATAGGCCCGACGATGCCCGATCTGTTTGACACCATTGTCCCAACTGCACCCGTAACCGAAATCATGGCGGACGGCGCAACACTTCTCCGCGGCGCGGCGCTGCCATACGAGAAGGATCTGCTTGCCGCGCTCGATAGCATCACAGCTCAATCCCCATTCCGCCACATGGTCACGCCGGGCGGCTTCACCATGTCGGTGGCGATGACCAATTGCGGCGCCGCCGGCTGGGTCACGGATCGGACCGGCTATCGCTATGATCGGAACGACCCCGAGAGCGGACGTCCGTGGCCTGCCATGCCCGCCTGCTTCTTTGATCTGGCTGTCGAGGCCGCGACCAAGGCTGGTTATCCCGACTTTCGGCCGGACGCCTGCCTGATCAATCGGTACGAGCCTGGCGCACGCCTGTCGCTGCATCAGGATAAGAACGAGCGCGACTTCAGCAATCCGATCGTTTCGGTCTCGCTCGGCTTGCCGGCGACCTTTCAATTCGGCGGGCTCAAGCGTAACGACCCCGTCAGGAAGTATCCGCTCCGCCATGGCGACGTCGCCGTTTGGGGCGGCCCGTCGCGGCTCTTCTATCATGGTGTTCCGGAACTAAAGGACGGCGTCCACGAGACCGTCGGACGGATGCGCATAAATCTCACGTTCCGAGGCGCGCTGTAATTTTCGACTCTTCTTTCGGTTTGATGACAACAACCGGAGTGCTGCCAGACCAGCCTTGTGGCCAAATGTGTTATCATTCGGAATGTCGATCTGCGGTCGGCGGATTTTTCACAATGCGTCGACCGCAACGACTAAAACAAGGACACCAACTACTATGTTTTCGCGCGGCGGATTCGACGCTAAGACGAGCCGGCGCAAGCTACCCGGAACTGAGGAGGCCATCGACGCGCTGGTCGCGCTTGCCCAAGACAATCCGGATAAGGCGCTCGTCATGAAATACATCGGCCAGCTCGTGGCCGATGGCTATGCAGAATGGGAAATGCTCGACAACGGAGAAGTCGAAGTACGCTTCACCTCCGGCGAGTCTTATTTGCTCGCAGCAACCACGATCCTCAGATTGACGTAGTCGACTGAGTGAGCCGAGCGTCACCGGCCCCGCGCATGACGCTGCCTCAAGCCTAAATCACCGCACCAATGAGCGTCGTCAGATCCCAGACGAAGCCGCACGTCTGCGCGTCGAAATTCCGGCTTCGAAAGCAAGAACCGGAGTTCGGCGACGCGTGGACGCCGGTAGGGTCTGAGCAATCAGGGGTATTCATCCCTGCTGTTGCGAAATGTGGTCAAGGTTCGGCTTCGCGGCCGCTCGACCCAAACACGAGATGGGGTGTGAAATGCTGCTAGACATCGCTGCAAGGCGTTTTGATTTTCGTGCGCTGCACGACGAGGGCTACTTCCTGCTACCGACCGCCTGGGACGTGGGTGGCGCGAAGCGGCTCGAAGCCCTGGGATATGCGGGAATAGCCACCACGATCCCGAGCCTTGCAGCGACACTCGGCAGAGATGTCGGCGACCTCACCCGCGACGACGTTCTTTCGCACATGCGTCAGATCGTCAGCGCAACCGAGACCGCCGTGAATGCCGACTTCGGCTCCGGTTTCGGGGCAAACTCGGTCGACCTGATCGACAACATGCGTATGGCGATCGACACTGGGGTCGCTGCAATCTCGATCGGTGATCGTAACGGCGATAGCTTGGTTCCGATTGAGCAAGCTGTTGAGCGGATTCAAGCCTGCCGACGCGCGATCGACTCTAGCGGCGCAGACGTCATGCTCGTCGCCCGGACAGAGACCCTCTTAATGGATGGTGCGAGCATCGGCGCAGCGACCGCACGCTTGATCGCTCTCGCGGCCGCAGGAGCGCATGTTCTTGCGCTACCCGGTCTCGCCGACGCGGATGCGATCAAAGCGGTGGTGTTGGCGGTCTCGCCGAAACCGCTCGACATTCAGTTGATGACGCCCGGCCTTACCGCTGCGGAGCTAGGCCAGCTCGGTGTCCGCCGCGTCAGCGTGGGCGACAGCTTCGCCGATGCTGCCTGGGCCAGCTTCGAAAAGGTCGCCGAGGAATTCATCGACTACGGCGATCTCGCCTCGGAGTGCATTCCCGCGGCGGGTGAAATGGCCCGATAGCTCGGCCATTGGCACTTTGAAAGTAAGAACCGGAGTGCGACTGCCGCGCTTGGACGATAGTGAATGATAGCAAGAGCATAGCAGCGGAACAACGTCTGGTCCGAAAGTGCTCGATCTAGGCAAAGCAACCGCGCGCCGATTTTCAAGTCGGTTGCCTACTTCGAAAGAGTCTCGATCATGAAAGCACAACTGGACCTCGCCGCCCCGGACATTCCGCTTGCGGCGTATCAAACGCGAATCTCTGAATATGCCTGGGATCGCATCGCCAGCGATCTCGATACTTACGGCGCGGCCGTGTTGCCCGGCCTTCTGTCCGCCGATGAATGCGCCACCGCGTCCAATCTCTTCGCACTCGCCACGGATACGGCACTCTCTCGCATTCCGCCCGTCGAGGACCAGCGGTCATGGGGCAACGGCGTATATCGCTATGTTCGCTATCCCATGCCGAAGCTGATGACGGCGCTGCGGACCGATCTCTTTCCGCATCTGGCGCCGATCGCGAACGCCTGGAACGAGAAGATGGAAATCGCAGAGCGCTTTCCGATGACCCATCAGGAATATCTTGCGATCTGCCAGCGTGCCGGTCAGACGCTTCCGACGTCGATGCTGCTGGAACACGGCGTAGGGCAGCAGACCTTGTTGCATCAGGACGTCTACGGAGACCACACATTCCCGCTGCAGGCCGCGGTCGTGCTCTCCCAGCGGGGAATCGATTACGCCGGCGGGGAATTCGTGATCACCGAACAGCGCCCGCGGATGCAGACGCGGCCCGAAGTCGTCGCCCTCAACAAGGGTGATGCGGTGGTATTCGCGGTATCAAACCGCCCGGTCGGCGGCACGCGGGGCACGTATCGGGTCAATCTGCGCCACGGCTTCAGCAAGGTTCGCGAAGGTCGGCAACTCGCGCTCAGCATCATCTTCCATGACGCGGCCGCGTGATCACACCGCAGCCAGCGAACCCAACCGACGGAGATCGTAGCATGGCCACTTTGCAAGCCGAAAAAACTCGCCCCTCAAATCTCTCGCCCGCCGCGCGCGTCAATCAGATCGACTGGGATCGAATGGCAAAAGACCTTGCCGATGGTGGCTCGGCCGTTGCCTGTCAGCTCCTGACGCGCGAGGAATGCGAGGCATTGACGGACCTCTATCCACAGAACGGTATCTTTCGCAGCCGGGTCGTCATGGCGCGCTATGCCTTCGGCAAGGGCGAGTACCAATATTTCAGCTACCCTCTGCCGGATCTCGTCGGCGAGCTGCGCACCGCGCTTTATCAGCATCTCGCGCCGATCGCCAACGGCTGGAACGAGCGCATGCGGATCAACACCTTCTACCCGCCGGAGCACGCCGACTACCTCGACGTCTGCCATCGTGCCGGCCAGAAGCGGCCGACACCGCTGCTGCTCGAATACGGCGCAGGCGACTATTGCTGCATGCACCAGGACCTATATGGCGATCTCGCATTCCCGATGCAGGTTGTGATCTTGCTGGCCGAGCCCGAGCGAGATTTCACCGGCGGCGAGTTTCTGCTGGTCGAACAAAATCCGCGAGGTCTCTCCAAAGCCGAGGTGGTTCCGCTACGCCAGGGCGATGCGGTCGCATTCGCGGTCAATCACCGTCCTGCGAAGAGCGCACGCGGAACGGCACGGGTGAACCTGCGTCACGGCGTCAGCCGCCTTCACTCGGGGCATCGTCATACGCTCGGTATCATTTTCCACGACGCCAAGTAGCCAAGCGCGCGACGTTTTCGCGCCAAGTATGACCGAAGTATCAATTCAAATGCCGGGCGCATCTGCGTCCGGCATTTTTCATTTTCGCCGCAGGCAGACGAATGAAGTTTCGATTTGAAAAGAAGGATCGGAGTTTGGAAGCACTCCTACGAGCGTAGTTTCGAACATGAGGACAGAGCAAGGAGCTACGACAATGAACCTCATGATTAAGACTGACACGCTGCGGTCCAATCCGCAGGTGAATTCCGCTTCGACCGCCGCAGACGTTATTTCGTATGCGGTTGCCGACTCCGATCTCGGCAAGGTGCTGGTCGCTTCCAGCGCGAAGGGCGTCTGCTCGATCCTGCTCGGCGACAATGCCGAGGAGCTGGCGGCGGACCTCGCAGACCGCTTTCCGCGGTCGAGCATCGTCGCGAACGAAGCTGCCGTGAAGGGCGACGTTGAAAGTGTCCTGCGTTACATCGCCAAGCCCTCCGACGGCTTGAATCTGACGCTCGACATGCGCGGCACGCCGTTCCAGCGTCGTGTCTGGGAGAAGCTGAAAGCAATCTCGGCCGGCCGCACCGTGAGCTACACCGAGCTGGCGCACTGGATGAGCCCGCTGGCGAATCCGCGCGCGGTTGCGAGCGCCTGCGCCGCTAACCCGATCGCGCTGGCGATCCCGTGCCATCGCGTCGTCCGCACCAACGGCGACCTGGCCGGCTATCGCTGGGGCATCGAGCGCAAGCGCGAACTGATCCGTCGGGAGGCGATGGCATGAGACAGCCTCTCGTCGACTTCATCGCCCCGGCCTCTGCGGATTCGTCCGCAGAGGCACGGGCTGGCGCCTACGACTGGAAGGCGCTCGCCGGCGAGCTCGACAGCTATGGCTGTGCAGTCCTGCCGAAGCTTCTGACGCCGGATGAATGCCGCGGCATCGCTGCGCTCTATCCCGATGAAAGCCACTTTCGTAGCCACATCATCATGGCGCGGCATGGCTTCGGAAAGGGCGAGTATCGCTATTTCAATTATCCGCTGCCGGATCTGATCGGCGGCATCCGCACGGCGCTCTATCCGCGCCTCGCCGGTGTTGCCAACGACGGGAACGAGCGGATGGGTATGGACCAGCGGTTCCCTGTCGATCACGCCTCTTATCTGAAGCAATGCCACGACGCTGGCCAGACACGGCCGACGCCGCTGCTGCTCCAATACGTTCCGGGTGATTTCAACTGCCTGCATCAGGATCTCTACGGTGATCTCTGGTTTCCGATTCAAGTGGCGATCCTGCTTTCCGAGCCGGATCGTGACTTCACGGGCGGCGAGTTCGCGCTGACCGAGCAGCGGCCGCGCATGCAGAGCCGAGTCGAGGTTGTGCCACTGCGCCAGGGCGATGCCGTCGCCTTTGCGGTCCACAATCGGCCGGTACAGGGAACGAAAGGCAACTACCGCGTCAATCTGCGTCACGGTGTCAGTCGCATCCGGTCCGGGATGCGCCACACCGTCGGGATCATCTTCCACGACGCGCGCTGATCTCGCGAGACCGACGCCGCACAAGCCGCGGCGTCGGAGGTCCCTTCAAAATCCGATCCGCGCCTGAAGCGCCACGGTACACGGCCACCATCACATCCGACGCCTGAAGAGCGACCGCGTTCTGCCGCGCCCCGGCCGAGCCGGTCCTTCGCACGTCTACGCCTGAAGCACGACAAGGATCATGATTGAGCTACGCCAACTCACGTATTTTCTTGCGGCTGTCGAATACGGCAGCTTCCGCAAGGCTGCGTCGAGTCTCGGCGTGCAGGAATCCACGGTCAGCCGGCGAATTCGCGATCTCGAAGATCAGCTCGGCGCATCGCTGTTCATTCGTCACAATGGGGGCGTTCGACTAACGATCGCGGGCCAGAAATATGTGCAGCACGCCCGCAAGGCGCTCCGGCAGATCGGCCAGGGTGCAAAGGATGTGGCGGCAATCGGAAGATCGGAAGATGGGCGCATTCGCGTCGGCATCTTCTCCTCTATGGCGTCGGGCTTCCTGTTCGAGCTGCTCAGGGCGTTCGACCGGGAACACGCTGGCGTGCGCATCGAATTTATCGATGGCGAGCCAGCGGACCATGTAGCGGCCATCCGTCAAATGAAGCTCGATGTCGCCTTCATCACCGGAACGGTGCAATGGCCCGGCTGCGAGGCCGAGCATTTGTGGTCTGAGGGTGCCTTCGTCGTCCTCCCGGCTGATCATCAGCTCGCCGAAAAGGAAGCCGTAACGTGGCAGGACCTTGCCGGCGAGCGCTTCATCGTCAGCGATGCCGCGCCTGGCCAAGAGATCCACGACTATCTTGTTCAACGTCTGGCCGACCTCGGCCACCACCCTGAAATCGACCTTCAATATGTGAGCCGCGACAACCTGCTGTCGCTGGTGGCGGTTGGTCGCGGTCTGACGGTCATGAGCGAGGCTGCGACCGCGGCACAGGTTCCGGGTATCGTGTATCGCCCGATCGCTGGGGAGGTTTTGCCCTTTTGCGCGGTCTGGTCGCCGACGAACGACAACCCGGCATGCCGGCGCCTGCTCAGCCTGGCTCGGCTGCTGTCGCGCACGCGATAGGCAAAAGAGTAGCCCCAGCGGCCCGGACCGGTGGGGCCTCCTGGCCCTCCTTCCTTTTTCTGCCACCGGAGAGCGTCGCCAGCCTCCTCGCAGTCGACGCTGCGCAGGCGACCATCGGTGGATGGAGCGTTCGGCTATGGTGTACGCGGGAGCCGTTCGCTCAGTTCGGGCGCAGGGATGGGGGTGTTTCGAGAAGCGCCTGTCCACCGACCAGATCACGCGCGAGCGGCGTGACCATGTTGACGTCAATTCCGAACACGATGTCGAAGCCGCCGCCGCAGGACAGCGTCAGCAGGACGTGCCGCTGGTCCGACGCGCATTCGACCGTGTAGTCATGCACGGGATAGACGTGCCGGAGCGACGGATCGGAGAATCGCTTGCTCATCGCCATCGTTAGCAGACGCGGCAACGTCATCGCGAGCGCACTGGCTTCGTCGAATGACAACGTGATCTCCTGTGGCGTGCCTTCTTTGCTATGCAACGCGATGATGATCTTGTCGCCCTCGGGAGACACAGCACAGGATTGATCTGGCATGGCGCGACGCCTTTCTGATGACCTCGTGATCTAGCAGCGCGATCGCGCTCGCCGTTTCTTGATCTTCACGGTATTCGCCCACCTCTACGTGAGCGCTCCGGTTCTTACCTTGAGATCGAAGAATTCGGCGAAGGCGACACGCCCTGGAGGCGTCGCCATAGTGATGATTCCGCTCGGCGACGCCTTGCTCCAATCTCCGATCAGGGCGCGAAGTCGCTCAGCGGGCGGCAGCTCACCACGCCGCATACGCCATCGGCCGTGGGTACGCTGGCGCGGAGACCGTATTTGCCGGGTCCGCACTCCGCTGCATTGGAGACATAGCGATCGTAAAGCGTCATCCGCCCATTGCGGGACGGGTAACGCAGGATCGCCTGCTTTTCCTGTTTGAGAAGTTCCTGGACGCGCTGGCAACTGCGTGCCTGGGTGTCATACCTGCCGATCGCCAAGGCCGACGAAGCCAGGGTGAGCGCAATTGCGATGGATAATGTGGGTTTCCACATCTGCCCCTCCGTGTTGTTCGGTTCATTCGCAAGCAACGCTGCCAGCACCGACACAACCCGCTGTTCAGGGCATTATCAGGTCGCGATGGCTTCGTTGAATGTGAACGTGCGAACCGCGAAGAGCAGCATTGCGATTTCCGGCACGCTTGATGCGCTTGATGCAGGCCGACTTTACATAAGACAAGCGGCCATGCTCATGCCGTACACAAGCTGTACGGGCAACATGGCCGCCTCTCTCTCCGATTCTTATTGTCAAATCGAAGATTGTTTCTTTGATTGGGTTCACCAGCCCGGATAGAGCGCGTAGAGACGTGCCCAATCTTCCAACGCACCGCTTTCGCGCAGGCACGCGATGGCGTCGGCTGCGTGCCAGGTGCATGGTACGCGGCGAAGCCAGACGTTATCTTTCCCGGCCCGGTAGAGCCAGATGATGGAAGCCGCCATCATTTGCTTCACGTCTGACATAGCTCGGTAGTCGGCACGCCATCGCTCCATGCCGGTCGGATGTACCTCGTCGCGATGAAAGTCGTAGCCGGTCGGCCTTATCGCGTGGTGGTAAGGCGCGTGCCCATCATCGGCGAACAGCGCTTCCAAACCGTAGCGATCGATGATCTGCCGCAAGTGATGATCGAATGGCCTCAACACACCTTCAATCGGACTCAGAAGATCGATGCCGATTATGTTTGAAAGTCGATCCATGTCGCTCTGATCAAGCTCGATCCGCGCGCCGACAAGGCGCGTTAGCCGATAGCCGGGAAAGTCGGCGCGAGCCTTCTCACATGACGACAGCGCGCACTTGATGACCTCCAGAGCTTCCGGTAACGGACCCTGTGGCGAAGTGGTGGGGCGCCGGCAATCCAACGCCCCACGCTCAACAATACGTACTCCGGTCATTTTCAGTGCTCCGTTGCGCGTTGTTCGCGCTCCAGCAGAGCGCGCTTGCGCCGGACACCCCAGCGATAGCCGGAGATCGAACCATCCTTCTTGATGACCCGGTGGCACGGCACGATCACCGCGACCGGATTGTTCGCGATAGCTGCTGTCACGTCCCGCGGATCGCGAGAGCCCAGCTTGGCCGCAAGCGCCCCGTAATTCGTGGTCTGGCCCGCGGGGATCTCCCTCAGCATCAGCCACACCTGAACTTCGTAGGGCGTGCCGCGAAGATCGAGCGGCAGGTCGCAATCCTTGGCAGGATCGTCGATGAGATCGGCCACGACATTCATCACGTCGGCCAATTCATCCTGGCTCCGCTCCAGCTCGGCCTCCGGAAACCTGATGCGGAGCGCATCTTCCATCGCCGTGTGCATCGAGCTGAATTCCAGCGCCACGATCCCCTTGTCGGACATAGCGACTACAAAGTCGCCAAGGGAGCTGATCCCCCATGCAAAGCGAATAATCTCACGCATCGTCGTAACCTTCTTTATTCGTTGTGAAGCGAACATAGAAGTCGAGACGGGCCGGCTCTCTCCGGTCCTTGCTTTCAAATCAAAATACTCACCGTTCATCTCGTGTGCCGAGCAGAAAACGAAATTCAATTTGAAAGTAACATTCGGATATCGGCCGAGCGGAAGTCACCGTTCTCATTCATGCAGCGAATGTGAAAAAGGTACTCGATCGATGATGACGCTCTTGCATCGCCTGCACACCATCGCAGCCCAGCGCGGCGATGGGCTGCGCCCCGAACTGCTACGGATGATTTCGCCGTCCTCTACATGGTCCGCAATCGACGACGCTGCGCGCGCCGCCTCGGTCAGCGTCGAAAGTGAGCGGTCCGAGCAACAACAGGCCCGCGATCGGCTCTCCGCGGAAATCGTGGTGCTCCCTGCACGCCCGCGATAGCATCCGGTTTGGCGGCGACGCAAACTATCCGATATGCACGCCAGAGCGCGATATCCTCGCACTGCTGCGCGCGGGGGCTTTCAACTCTTCAAATCTATCGTCTTCTATCTCCGCAGAGAGATTCACACGCGGAGATCACCCATGACTGCATCGTCCCCTGCCGGCCGAAGGACTATTCGTCGACAACAACTCAGGGAATTGGTCCCGCTCGCTGACACCACCATCTACGATATGGAACAACGCGGCGAGTTTCCTGAACGGTTCTACCTCACCGCTCGCTGCGTTGTGTGGGACCTTGCGGAGGTCGAAGCTTGGCTTGATGGCCGCCGGCAAGCGTCGCGCGCCAAGACAATTCAACGGGCGCCGACGCCCGACGTTCAACTTCGGAAGTCTCGCCCCGTTAGACATCGGGCTCAAGCGTAAGCAGATCCATCGTGGGCGGATAGAGCGTCGGCGTGTACTTCTGTCCCGCCACCCACGCATCCACCAGATTGGACCATTCCTGCATCATGTGCCTGCGCTGGTGTTCATACTCGGCCTTGTTGTAGATGCCCCGCGAAGAGCGCCCATCTTCGTGCGCCAGACATTTCTCGATCCAATCGCTATTGAAGCCCAGCTCATTTAGGAGCGTCGAGCCTGTACGTCGCAGATCGTGGACTGTGAAGGCTTCAAGCGGCAATCCTTCCTTCTTTGCACGCACGACGACCGCTGTCGTGATCCGGTTGAATGTTGCCCGCGACATCGGAGCGTCGGCGTCATAACGTGACGGAAGGACGTATTTGGAATTCCCGGCGCAGGTCTTAAGGGCAATGAAGATGTCGATTGCCTGTTGCGACAGGTAGACGTTGTGCGCCTTCGATCGCTTCATCCGCTCCTTAGGAATCGACCACACCGAGTTTTCGAAGTCGACCTCGTCCCAAATCGCGTCCTGCAGCTCGCTCTTCCGAACCATCGTCAGCAGGAACAGCTTCATTCCCAGCCGGATGGTCGGCAAGGTCGGGACATGCTCTAGCTGGCCGAGCATCACACGTATCTCGGCCGGCGAGAGCGATCTGTCCTTCGGGACAAAGGTCGCAATCGACGCTGGGCCAACCTCCTCGGCCGGATTCGCCACCTTCTCGCCGTGCAGGATCGCGAACGCATAGATGAGCTTCACAATGTCTCTGACGTGGACGGCCGTCGCCGGTGCCCCGCGCTCCTTTACCTTCGAGCACATCGCCCGTAGGTCGTCAGGCGTGATTTCCGTCAGAAGGCGGTTGCGAAATGTGGGCAGTATATCGCGCTCATAAATTGATCGCCGCATCGCCCGCGTGCTGTCCGCCATCCGGGCTTCGCCGAACCACCGCTCACCGAACTCGCCGAAGCTCTTTGCCTCTTTGAGGCGCCGCTTCTCGCGTTGCTTTTCCTGGGCTGGGGATCGGCCCTCGACGATCGCCCGCTTTGCGTCGATCAGCTTTTCTCGGGCACGCGCCAGCGACAGGTCTGACGGGCCATAACGCCCCAGTGTCAACGTCTCGCGTCGACCGCTGAGCCGATAGTCGTATCGAAACACAATCGCGCCAGACGGTTGGACCACGACATACATACCGTCACGGTCCACAATTTTGTACAATTTATCCTTTGGCTTCAACGCTTTAATCGATGCGTCAGTTAGCATGTGCGCCTCCAAAAACGGCTCGAATTCGCCGAACAGCGCCCAACTATACCGTCACCCGCATTTTGCGGGTGGTCACTGACGATTTCCGATGTCTTTACAAGCGGTTAGCCTATAAAAATATACCGTCAGGCGTTGCCATTCGCCTGACGGTATATTTGATTTCGGCCTGAGACAAGGTCAGCCATACCGTCGGCTATACCGACAAAATTGAGGCTAACCCCTCGATAGATGCCGAATGATGACGATCATTTTTATCAATGTTTTCATCGCGATAGATCGTATCGTAGCGTAGTCCCGGATATACCCGGATGGGCAAAAATTATTCCCACTCGATCGTGCCCGGCGGCTTGCTCGTCACGTCATAAACGACGCGATTGATGCCGCGCACTTCATTGATGATGCGGGTTGCCGCGCGGCCGAGGAAATTCATGTCATAGGGATAGAAATCCGCCGTCATGCCATCCACGGAGGTCACGGCGCGCAGCGCGCAGACGAAGTCATAGGTGCGGTAATCGCCCATGACGCCCACGGTCTGCACCGGCAGGAGCACAGCGAAAGCCTGCCAGATGGTGTCGTAAAGACCGGCCTTGCGGATTTCATCGAGATAGATCGCATCCGCCTTGCGCAGAATATCGAGCTTCTCGCGGGTGATCGCGCCGGGGCAGCGGATCGCGAGCCCCGGGCCGGGGAAGGGGTGGCGGCCGATGAAGCTTTCCGGCAGGCCGAGTTCGCGGCCAAGCGCACGCACTTCATCCTTGAAGAGCTCACGCAGCGGTTCGACGAGCTGCATGTTCATGCGCTCTGGAAGACCGCCGACATTGTGGTGGCTCTTGATGGTGACCGAGGGGCCGCCGGAGAAGGAAACGCTCTCGATGACGTCAGGGTAAAGCGTGCCCTGCGCCAGGAAATTCGGTGCGCCCTTGCCATCGGCGGCAATCTTGGCCGCTTCGGCTTCGAAGACCTCGATGAACAGGCGGCCGATGGTCTTGCGCTTCACTTCCGGGTCGGAAACGCCGGACAGTTCGCCGAGGAACAGATCGGCGGCATCCACATGAACAAGCGGAATATTGTAGTGGTCGCGGAACATGCCGACGACCTGCTCGCTTTCGCCAAGCCGCATCAGGCCATGGTCGACGTAAACGCAGGTCAGCTGGTCGCCGATCGCTTCATGGATGAGGATCGCCGCAACCGAGGAATCGACGCCGCCGGAAAGCGCGCAGAGCACGCGGCCGGTGCCGACCTGTTCACGGATCTTGCGGATCATCTCGGCGCGATAGGCCGCCATCGTCCAGTCGGATTTGAGACCGACGATCTTGTGCACGAAGTTGGAGAGCAGCTTGCCGCCGTCGGGCGTATGCACCACTTCCGGGTGGAACATGGTGGAGTAGTAGTGACGCTTCTCGTCGGCGGCGATGGCAAAAGGCGCGTTCTCGGAGGTCGCGATGACCTCGAAGCCTTCCGGCAGCTTCGTCACGCGGTCGCCATGGCTCATCCAGACGGGATAGCTCTTGCCCTGCTCCCAGAAGCCTTCGAACAGCGGGCTTGCCTTCTTGATGTCGATATCGGCACGGCCGAATTCCGCCGCATGGCCGCCTTCGACCACGCCGCCCAGCTGCGTGCAGAGCGTCTGCTGGCCGTAGCAGATGCCGAGGATCGGAACCTTGCTGTCAAACACTGCCTGCGGCGCGCGCGGGCTTCCTTCCGCCGTCACGGATGCGGGGCCGCCGGAAAAGATCACGCCCTTCGGCTGAAGCTTCTCGAACGCCTCGGCGGCATTCTGGAACGGGTGGATTTCGCAATAGACCCCGGCTTCGCGGATGCGGCGCGCAATCAGCTGCGTCACCTGGCTGCCGAAATCGATGATGAGGATGCTGTCGGGATGGGCTATCTGGGTCATGGCGAGCCTTTAAAGAAAATGGCGGCTTTAGGCAACCCGGAAGCGGGCGTCAAACGGCGGAAATTTGCGAAAATAGCAGGGTTTCAGAGGGCGATCATGCCATCCTCAATGGCGCGGCAAAGCCGGTCGACGGCATCGGCGAGCTTTTCATCGATGATGTGCAGATACTCCGTCCAGTCGTCCACATGGTTCACATCCGCCTTGCCGTCGGAAATACCGCGCAGGCCGATGAGCGGCACGCCAAAGCGCTGGCAGGCCCGGAGCACGGCATAGGTTTCCATTTCCACCATGTCGGCATCGATCAAGCCATAGGTATCGCCGGAAACGACGTTGCCGCCGGTGGAAAGCCTGGCTTCGGCAATATAGGGTATCCGAAAAGGCATCGCCACCTCCGCCGGCAGGTCGAGGAACGGCGTGCGCCCCTTTTCAAAACCGAAGGGGGAGGCATCCATGTCGCGATAGGAAACCGAAATCGCCTGGTAGATGCCCGTCTGTTCCAGCGTCCGCGAACCGGCTGAACCAAGCGAAACGACAAGGTCCGGGAGATGGTCGGCTGCATCGAGGCCTGCAAGAACGGCGGTTACCGAAATCGCCGCTTCCACCGGGCCGACACCAGTCATCAGCGGCGCAATGCGCACCTGTAGATGGGGGCCGTATTCAGCGGAAGCCGCCATGACGAAGAGGACGGATTTATCTGCAACATGCAAAAGACGGTAGTTCATCCGTTAATATCCTCGCGTCCCTTCACCACCATCATCGTTCCCGTCATCGAGGCGATCAGCTTTGCCGGCCCGTCCGAAAGCGCATAAGCGCGGCCATCGGCGACGATGAGGTTGTTACCGGGCTTGATGATTTCGCCGCGAAACAGGAACCGCTCGCCACGGCCGGGCGACATCAGGTTGACCTTGAACTCGATGGTCAGCAACGAGGCTTCCGGCTCGATGATCGTATAGGCGGCATAGGTGCAGGCGGTGTCCAAGCCGGCGGCGATGACACCCGCATGCAATATGCCGTGCTGCTGTGTCAGTTTTTCATGGAAGGGCAGCTCGATCTCCACCAGACGGTGTTCGATGCGGCTGATCTGTGCATCGATGGCCTGCACCACGCCCTGCAGCGCAAAGCTTCTTTCTATCCGCTGACGAAAATCGCCGGGATCCGTGATCTCCATGGCCTACCTGCCCGCTTGTGCCTCATCGCAAACTGACATGGCGCGTGGCGGCAGGCAAGGCAAGGGTGGTGCGGCGATTTAGTTCAGCATGCCGATGCTTGCGTTGAGCACCGTGGCAAAGGCGACCCATAGCGCATAGGGCACAAAAAGCCACATGGATATGCGGTCGCGGCGGTAGCTGAGCGCCACGAAGGCGATGATGCAGATCAGCATCGGAATGATGATAATGAATGCGCCCGCCGGGCTCTGCATGCCGAAAAAGATAGGCGACCACAGGAAATTCAGCACCATCTGCGTGAACCAGAGGCGCATGCGCGTTCCCTTCGGCTTCCTAATCCAGGTTCGCGCGCCGGCAATGCCGATCAGCACGTAAAGCGCGGTCCAGACGGGTCCGAAGATCCAGTCGGGCGGATTGAAGAAAGGTTTCTGCAGCGATTGATACCATTCGCCGGGCACATTGTTGACGCCGATCAGCGCCCCGACGGCAACAACAGCAACCACAAAAACTACATGAACGGCTAGGTTTCTCATGACCCGTCCAATGCGCCGGTTTGGCTTTTGTTCCCGTGTCTTTTCAGTATTTTAGCTGGAAAGGCGCACGATGTGCTGGTCCCACGCCACGTCGCTGCGCCGGGTCTCGAAAAATCCGTCATAGGAAGAAACCGCAATGCCCCGGGCGGCCGGGGCGACACCTGCCGCTTCCCGCACGGTTGTCTCGGAAACGACGCGCCCGGTTTTCGCGTCCAGCGTCACGGCGGCGTTGCCGTTGGGCGAGGTCAGGCCCACCAAACCCTCGCGCCGGTTGACGGCGATGGCCCCGACATAATTGGCAAGGCGCATCGTCGTTTCCTGCGGCAGATCGACAAAGGCGATATCCTCGCCCTTCGAGAAATGGCCGACCAGCGGCGGAAGATCGTTGCGCGGCCCCTCATATTGGCAGGCGAACCAGATGCGCCCGTCATCGTCGAGATCGACATGGCGGGTGGAAAGCTGCCGCAGGTGCGCCGGCATGGCGTGTTTCTGGATCAATTGCCCGGTCGCGGCGTCCAGAAGCACGAGGGACGGCTGCATATTGTCGATGTTGAGTTTCGTGCGGCCGAAATCCGGATGGGTCTCGATGCCGCCATTGGCGATCACGATCAACCGTCCGTCATCGCTCACCGTCATGTCGTGCGTGCCGATGCCGTGGGCATCGTATTCGCCAATACGTGCAAAGCCGTTGCGGGCGTTATAGAGCCCGATGACGCCCCGATTGCCGTCGAAGTCGTTTTCGCTGGCATAGAGGATAGCGCCGTCAGGGGAAAATTGCCCGTGACCATAGAAGTGGCGGTTCTCCGGCGTGTGCATCACGATCGGTTCGCGATGCCGCGCAGGGTCGAAGGCCACGAAGAACGTGCCGGGCCGGCGTGCAAAGGCCACCGTCGTACCGGTCACATGGCTCGTCGCCATTCCATGGGCGCGGGCGGGAAGTGCAACGCGGTCGATGATCTCGCCGTGCTCGCTCACCGTTGCGATGCCGTAGGAGCCGTCGCGGGCGCGGAAGGCAGAAGCAAAGACCGCGTCTGCCCGTTCAAGCGCATAAAGGGAACGGGGAGCCAGCGCGGCGAGGAAGGGAACTCCCGCCGCTTTGATGAAGCCGCGCCGGTCTATCAGCATCCGCTTATTGCCGGGGATCATCGCTTCAGTCCCCGTCAGCGAAGGAAAAGCCTGAACTGAGACCTATGGCGCCGCCATACTGGTCGTTGAGGCGGTAGATCAGGTCTTTGCCATTGAGCAGGAGATAATCCACCTTGGCCCGTTGATCGTCCTGATCCAGCGCCTTTTGCACATCCGTATCGATTGTTCCGGCAACGCGGATCATCGATTTGGCGATGAAGTCGATGGAGTTGACGATAGAGCGCTGGTCTGGCGGCACGAGTTCGACCATATCAGCTGTGTGCAGCAGCGTCTGAACGGCCTTGATATTGGTCGCAATGCTCTTCCACGTCAGGCCGGAGCGCCAGTAAATGGCGGTGCGGGGGAATTTCGCCTTGTCCGGCCCCTTGTAGAAGGTCTCGATCCGCTGGTCGCGGACCGCCTCGGAAGCGTGCACGAGAATGCCGAGGAGGGCAACCAGCGCCTCGCGCTCATCGCGAAAGACGGGGTTGTCCGGTCCCGGTTGTGTCCAGTTCTTCAAAGCGCCGTCGGGTGCGTTCCAGCTATCGGAAAGCTCCGCCGCTACGTTCGCGACATTGCCGGCTATGGCCGCGCCGTAACGGCAGCGAAAATCGCCCTTCTTGCCGAGAAGCTCATCCGCGCCGGTTCCGTAGAGAACGAATTCCAGCGCGCCAAGCCCTTGCGCTGCGACGCTCTTGCCCTTCAGACTGTCGGCGCTGGTGACGCTTTCATCCTTTTCGGCAAGGTAGCGCTGTACCTGTTTCAGCCCGAGGCCCTTCTTGTCGGGATAATAAAGCACACGCTCGAAACGGTTCTTCTCGATGACAGGGCCGACACGCACAATCTCGATGGTCGACCAGCTGGAGACCGTATCGGCGAAAGCCATCCTGGCCGCCTCATCCGTTGTCTTGGAAGGTGCTGCGCAGAACGCCTGCATGCTGCTCTCCAGCTTCTCGGCGGATTGCCGGAAGTGGTCATAGCCGGGGCGGATGAAGCCGTTCACGGCTTTTTCCATGACGCCCCGCACCTGCGCAGGGTCGAGAGGCGGCGGCGGCATCAGTTCCACATCCTGCGCCATTGCCGGCTGGCTGGCCAAAAGCAGCAGTATGGAAAAGAGGCCGGAGATTTTTCGCATGGCATTTTTCATCAAAGGGACTCCAGAAAGGCCAGCAAAGCCTGCCGGTCGGATTTTTGCAAGGCGGCAAAGGCATCGCGCGCCTTTTGCCCTTCGCCGCCGTGCCATAATATCGCTTCCGTGAGGCTGCGCGCCCGCCCGTCATGCAAGTAAAAACCGTTGCCGTTGACCTGTTGCGTCAGGCCGATGCCCCAGAGCGGTTGGGTGCGCCACTGTCTGCCGTTTGCTTCACCCACCTGCTGGCCATCGGCAAGTCCTTCGCCCATGTCATGCAGCAGAAAATCGGAATAGGGCCAGATCAACTGGAAAGAATGCATGGGGTCGGATGCGTCGCGACGTGTGACGAATTTCGGAGTGTGGCAGGCCGTACAGCCGGAAGCGTAAAAAATCTGCTTGCCCTGCAGAACGGTCGGATCATTGACATTGCGCCGCTGCGGCACGGCGAGATTTCCGGTGTAGAAGGTCACGAGATCGAGAACCGGGTCCGGGGCTTCCACCGGCCCCAGCCGCGGCTGCACGCCGGTCGGCATGGCCAGGCAGTCCTTCTGGGCATCGGTGCAATCGCCATAAGCGCTTGGGGCATCTGGTGTGGAAATGCCGATATCGTGGGAGAAGGCGCTGGCGCTTTGATCGCGCACACTCGCATTCTGGGCTTTCCAGCCGAAGCGCCCGAGTTTCACCTCACCGGTGCGATGGTCCTTCACCCATGCGGGGCGCCCGGCAATACCATCGCCATTTTTGTCGTCAGGGTCGGCTTTGGCCAGAATATCGGCCTCTGCAATGGCTTCGATAAGGCCGAGCCCAAGCGTGGGCATGGCAATGCGCGCCGAAAGCGTGGTGTCCGCGCCGAGCGGGCCATATTGCAGGTTCGCCGCGTCATAGGCAGGCTCGCGCAGCACCACCACTTCCCCATCCGCAAGCCGAACCGGCTTTTCCGTATAGGTGATGATCGGTTTGCCTTCAGCGGCAAGGCCGGGAATGGCAAGGTTCTGAAGTTGCCGGCCATAGGTTTCATCGGGGAAATTCAGCACGTCGTGGCGCGCAATTGCTGCCCGTTCCGCCTCGTTTTGCGCCGGTCGCGCCAGCCGCAGAAACAGCGAGACGGCATCTTCTCCGGCAAGAGGCGGGCGACCCCTGCCGTCCTTCACATGGCATGTCTGGCAGGACCGGGCGTTGAAGAGCGGCCCAAGTCCGTCCGAAGCCTGGGTGGAGGAAGGAGAGGAGACCCAGAGCTTCTGGAACAGCGCGTTGCCGAGCTTGAAATCCTGTTGCCGCTCGAATGTCATGGAGGCGGAAGGTTGCGAGAATGCGTTGCCATCGGCTTTGCGGGTGCTGGTTGTCGCTCCGCCGGACATGGCCTCGAAAGGTTCCGGCCTGGTAAAGTCCGCGGTTGGCGCGGTCGCGGCCAGCACGCGGCTGCGATCTTTCTCCGTCAGGTCGTTACGCAGCGGTTCGGCGAACGCCATCGACGCCACGAGGCAGGCTGCCCCGGCGAAGAAGAATGGCTTGCGGATCGGCTGCAGCAAAAATTGCATGGCAATTGGGGTAGTGAGGAGTAACGGGCCGCAGCGATCTGCGGCCCGCTTTACCGCTTATTTGAAGACGGTGTTCGGATTGTCGAGGCTGTCGGAACCTTCAAGTTCGATCTTGCCGAGATCGAGCGCCGCGATGACGCGTTCGACAGTCTTTGTCTGGTCGAGAAGGCCGTCGATGGCTGCCTGAACCACGGCGTTACCTTCCTTGTTGCCTTCGCCGATCATCTGGTCATAGGCCTCGACGGTCTGGGCGCGCTTTTCCATCGCATGCATGGCGTCGAGCGTCTTGTTCAGCTTCGCCAGCATCTCGTCGTTCAGCGCCTTGTCCTTGGCGCCCACAAGTTCCGACAGTGAGGCGCCCGTCATCTTCGTTCCGTCCACGCGGGTATAGTCGCCGGTATAGGCCGAGGCGATGCCGATGGCGTCGTTCAGATGCGAATTATAGGTGTTGTCGGAGAAGCAATCATGCTCCTCTTCCGGATCGTGCAGCAAAAGACCGAGCTTCATGCGCTCGCCCGCCAGCTCGCCATAGGAGAGCGAACCCATGCCGGTGAGAATGGCGGTCAGGCCCGCTTTCGGATCGGCTTCCACCGTCTTCGTGGCTTCGCCTTCCGGCGCCCAGGCATCCACCATCTCCTGAAGATCCTTGATCAGCAGGGTGGAGGCGGATTTCAGGTAATCGGCGCGGCGGTCGCAATTGCCGTTCGTGCAGCTTTTCTTGTCGTAGTCGGTATAGGGACGGTTGCCCGCGCCGGGTCCGGTGCCGTTCAGGTCCTGCCCCCAGAGCAGGAATTCGATGGCGTGGTAACCGGTGGTCACATTGGCTTCGACATCGCCCGCCTCGTGCAGGCTTTCGATCAGCTCAGGGGTGATTTTGGAGGCGTCGACCTCTTCACCGCTGATCTTGATCTTCGGATTGGCGATGATGTTGGCAACGTAAAGCTCGTTCTCGTCGCTTTCCGTGCCGTAGGAGCCGTCGACATAGTCGATCAGACCTTCGTCCAGCGGCCAGGCATTCACCTTGCCTTCCCAATCGTCGACGATCGGGTTGCCGAAACGGTAGACTTCCGACTGCTGATAGGGAACGCGGGCCTTGATCCATGCTTCCCGGGCGGCCTTCAGGGTTTCTTCGCTCGGCGTTGCGATCAACGCATCGATGGCCTTGTCCAGCGCCTTCGCTGTGGTCAGCGAATCCTCATATTTCGCATGCGCGACATCGGCATAATGCTTGACGACGGCGGCCGCGTCGGTGGCGGCCTGGGCGGGAGGCGCGGTGAAAGCCGCCGATGCGGCAAGAAGCGCGAAAGACGCGCTGAGAATGGTTTTGCGGATCATGATCCCTCTCCTTGGGCAGACATGAAAAGACTTCACGCTGCGGCCAGCGAGTTCTGACCCAATCACAAACTTGTGTCAAACATTCTAGTTTAGAATGCTTTGAAACAAGCCAGTGCGGTATTTTCCAAGTAAAATCGCTGCGTGCAAATCGGCTTTTATGCTTTGCGTTTCATCAAGCAGAAGAAGAAACCGTCCGTATCTGTGGTTGCAGGCGTCAGCGTGACTGTCTTTCCGTCAGAGGAATGCGGTTTGTTCGCATTTGCGCCGAAAGTCGTCTGCCAGCGTTCCAGAGCGGAACCGATGGCGAACTCTGGATTTTCCTCGCAGAAACGTCTGACCTGCTGCTCGTTCTCCTCAGGTAGAACGGAACAGGTGACATAAAGCAATTCGCCGCCCGGACGCACGAAACCCTTGGCCTGTGAAAGCGCCTCGCCCTGCTGCTGCACACGCTCTTCCAGATTGCGGGCCGTCAGCCGCCATTTGGTGTCGGGGCGGCGGCGCCATGTTCCGGTGCCGGTGCAGGGCGCATCGACCAGAACGCGGTCGAATTTTTCCTGGAACGGCGTAAGGCCGGAGGCGCGGTCGTGCACCTGCACATTGCGTGTACCGGCTCGCTTCAGCCGTTCGATGATCGGCGCAAGGCGCTTACGGTCGGCGTCAAAGGCGTGGACCTGACCCTTGTTGTTCATGCTGGCAGCCATGGCCAGTGTCTTGCCGCCGCCGCCGGCGCAATAATCGAGGATCTGTTCGCCTTCATGTGCGCCGGCAAGGTCGGCAACAATCTGCGAGCCTTCGTCCTGCACTTCGAACCAGCCTTTCTGGAAGGACAGTTCGGCGGTGACGTTCGGCAGGCGGGAAGGGCCTTCGCCGGCGGGAATGCGCACGCCCTGCCGGGCGATATGCGTGGCTTCAGCGCCGCTCTCTTCCAAAGCCTTCAGCACCTTGTCGCGGGTCGCTTTCAAGGTGTTGGCGCGAAGATCGAGCGTGGGCCGCTCGTTCAGCGCCTGCGCCTCGGCGAGCCAGCGCTCTCCGAATGCCGTTTCGAGGGAAGATTGCACCCATTCGGGAATATCGCCCTGAATATGGGCCGGCGCGTCATCGAGGGAACGGGAGAGAAAGGCTTGCTGCCTCTCCCCGTCGGGCGCGGCGGGGGCGAATTTGTCGCCGTCGAATTCCGCCGAAAGGTCCGAAAAGCTCTTGCCCCATTGGCGCAGCAGCACGGCATAACCAAGCGAGGCAGCGCTGTCGTCATCCATCAGCCAGGCGTGCGACAGTTTCATGCGCAGCGCGTCATAGACGATGTTGCCGATTGCGGCCCTGTCGCCGGAACCGGCGAAACGATGGGCAAGGCCCCAATCTTTCAGAGCATCGGCGACGGGACGCCTGCGCCCCTCAATATCCGCCAATACTTCGATTGCTCCGGCCAAACGCCCGCCTAAACGCATTGTCTACCTCGTTCCTGTGCTAAGCCCGGTTGGTAGACGCGAATGGCGGCGAGGGCAAGGCTCAATCGGCCTTGACGACCTCGTAGCAGACCTTGGCGGTGCCGGAGTTGATCATGCCGATGTTCTTGGCGGCTGCCTTGGAAAGATCGAGAACGCGGCCCTTGATGAACGGACCGCGGTCGTTGATGCGAACAATCACGGCCTTGCCGTTGCGCGCATTGGTGACCTTGACCTTGGTGCCGAACCGCAGAGAACGGTGAGCGGCGGTCAGGTTGGCGGCGTTCATGCGCTCGCCCGAAGCAGTCTTGGAGGTCAACGCATACCACGATGCGCCTCCGCAACCATTTGCCGCATTCGCCTGAAGAGGCGCAATGATGGAACAGGCGGCAATAGTTGCGGCGGTGAAAGTTATACGACGGATATTCAACAAACTGTGCTTCCCTGAAAATCGGCCCCGCGCCGATTGATTGTGCCCTTGCTAAACGGCCAGAAACTGACCTGAACGCCTTTTGATGCGAGATTGTAGGGCGAGGGAAAAATGGCGAAAAAAAGCTGACCTCAAATCACGAACTGTTACAGTCTGTAATATTCGTGATCGTTAGCCGGAAAGGCGTCATAAGGCCCTTCCTGTCACAATTCGGAAAAATAATGCAGAATCAACGCTCAATGGAAATGCTATTGCAAGTCACGGCTTCGTGAATCCACTTCACGAAATGTGAGTGAAATATTTTTCTAATGACTATGATTTTAGCGATTTTTGGATGGTTAATAAAGTCCTAATTAGCTGAAATAAGACGAAAACCATCCGCAAAAGCCCGGTTGGAAGAATTTTTCATCGCTTTCGATGGTGGCATTCTCAGCCGCGCCAGAGGCCGTTTTCCCACAATTGTTTCAGGGAGAGCCTGTACTCCGGAAAGCGGAAATCGAAGCCGAGATCGCGTATTCTGGCGTTGGAAACGCGCTTGTTCTCGCCATAAAAAGAGCGCGCCATGGGCGTCAGATCGGCGGTCTCGAAGGCCTGTTCGGGTGGCGGCTCCACACCCATCAGGGTCGCTGCAAAGCTCACCACATCCTGTGACGGGCAGGGTTCGTCATCGGTCACGTTGAAGATGCCGCGTTCGTTTTTCCGTGCCAGAAAGGCAAGTGCGGCACCGATATCCTCGACGCGGATGCGGTTGAAAACCTGGTCCTTCTTCACCAGCCGCCGCGCCGTTCCCTTCTCGAAATTCATGAAGGCGTTGCGCCCGGGGCCGTAAATTCCTGATAAGCGCAGGATGGAAAGCGGCGCATCCGCCTTTCGGGCTGCTTCAGCCCAGGTGGTTTCGGCAGCCACCCGTTCCACGGAGCGGGCGGAAACCGGACTGCAGGGTGTTGTCTCGTCCACCCAGGCGCCGCCATGGTCGCCATAAACGCCGACGGTCGAAAGATAGGCGACCCACTTCAGATTGGGCAGAAGCTTTTTCAGATCGTCGCCCAGCAACGCAAGCAGCGGATCCCCATCCTTGCCCGGCGCGATGGATTGCACGAGATGGGTGACATTGCCCATTGCGGCAACGAGATCGTCATCGAGGTGAACGCCGTCAAAGAGGAGCGGCGTCATGCCGGCGGCTGCGAGGCTCGGCAACTTCTCCCGGCTGCGTGTCGTGCCGGAAATAATTGCAGCCTCGTCTTTCAGCGCGTTTGCGATGGCTTTTCCCGAATATCCCGCGCCGAAAATCATCACATGCATGCTTCACGCCTCTGCCAGTTGCCATTCCATTTCCGCCTCCGGATCAGTCTCCGGCGCGCGACCGGCAGAGTATGTACGGAATTCCTCCCTGTCCATAAGCCGCGACAAGGCCCATGCGGCCATGCCGCGCACCTCCGGCGAGGGATCGGTTTCGGCAAGCGCCTTGCATTGCTCCACAAATTGCCGGTCGGCTGAGTTACCTGCCGCGATCAGCACATTGCGGATGAAGCGATTGCGGCCGATGCGCTTGACGGGCGAACCGCTGAAGAAACTGCGAAAGGCGGCGTCATCGAGCGTCAGCAGGAAGGCGATGGAGGGTTCCTTCAGATCCTCGCGCGCCTGCAGTTTCATTTCGGAAGCGCTGGCCGCGAACTTGTTCCACGGACAGGCGGCGAGGCAATCGTCACAGCCATAGATGCGATTGCCGATCATCGGCCGGAATTCGTGCGGGATCGGCCCCTTGTGTTCGATGGTGAGATAGGAAATGCAGCGGCGCGCATCCAGCTGATAGGGGGCGGGGAAGGCGGCCGTCGGACAGGCATCGAGACAGGCGCGGCAGGAGCCGCAATGATCCTTCTCGGCCTCGTCAAGACAGAGTTCGGCCGTGGTGAACATGCTGCCGAGAAACAGCCATGAGCCATGGGTGCGGCTGACGAGGTTGGTGTGCTTGCCCTGCCACCCGAGGCCGGCGGCGGCGGCAAGCGGTTTTTCCATGACGGGTGCGGTATCGACGAAGACCTTCACATCCTCGCCGGCACGCGCGGCAAAACGGGTGGCGATTTCCTTCAGCCGCCCCTTGATGATGTCGTGATAATCGCGATTGCGGGCATAGACCGAAATGGCCGCCTTGTCGGGTTTGGAAAGCAGATCGCGCGGATCTTCCTTGGGACCATAATTGAGGCCGAACATGACGATGGAGCGCACGTCTCCCCACAGCGTTTTCGGCTCTGCCCGGCGGGCCTCGGTTTCCTCCATCCACGCCATTGTGCCGTGATAGCCATTGTCGAGAAACTGTCTCAGCCGTTCCGGCGCGAGCGGAATACTGTCCGGGGCGGTGATGCGGCAGAGATCGAAGCCAAGCGAAAGCGCTTCCTGACGAACGAAGTCCGTCAGTTTATGCGCGCGTATCCGCTGCTTTTCGCTCGCGACGTCGATGGTCGTTTCTCCTGCGGGTTATTCTGCGGCATATATAATGCATGTCGCCCGAAAGTGTGCAGCGGTTTCGGGACAACGACATGCTTTAGATGCAGCCGCAGGCCACAGCAAATAACCCGGAGGCCACAGACCTCAGAAGTCCAGATCGGCGTAGTGGGAGGAAGGGGCAAGACGCGGAATGCGTTCGCTGAGGAACGGCCGGAAGGAAGGTCGGGATTTTATCCGCTGATACCATTCCTTGGCGATCGGCGCTTCGAGCCAGTTGATCTCACCGAGGTAATCGAGCACCGAGACCGCGGCAGCCGCGGCAAGATCGGCATAACTCAACCGGTCGCCCGCCAGCCAGGTTCGCGAGCCGGCCAGCCATTCCAGATATTTGATGTGCTGGCGGATATTGTTGCGGGCGGTGCGCAGCAGCTTGGAATCCGGTGGCCCACCACCCTGCGCCGCCGTCATCTGCAATTTGTAGACCCGCTCGCGGACCAGCGGCCGGGTCACGTCATTTTCCATCTTCTGCAGAAACCATTCCGTCAGGCGGCGGATTTCCGCGCGCTGAAACGGGTCTTCGGCAAGAAGCCGACGGTCGCGCTTCAGAACCCCATGCGTTTCATCGAGAAATTCCGCAAGCACATAAGGTCCGCTGAGGGAACGCATGTTATCATCGAGATAGACCGGCAGGGTGCCGGCAGGATTGAGCGCCAGAAACTCCCGCCGTCTTTCCCACGGCTGCTCCTCCACGAGATCGGTCTGGAACCCGTATTCCGCGAGGATCAGACGAACGAACCGGGATGCGGTCGACATCGGGGAGTGATAGAGAGTTGGCATCGGTACTCAATTTTTACGATTGGTTGTCATGATCGGCATTTGCCGAAAAACTTTTCAGTTTCACTTCATCAAGACGCTATAAAAGCTTGGCTACTTTAAAACAAGTTTAACGCAATTGCCTTCCATTGCCACTTTCCCCCTGAAAAGAAGGATACCTCATGGGCGACCAATCGATCATCAGCGCGCTTCTGCTGGGCATTATCGAGGGTCTGACAGAGTTCATTCCAGTCTCCTCAACGGCGCATGTGCTGCTGGCCGGACACTTCCTTGGTTTCAAATCGCCCGGCAACACCTTTGCCGTCCTCATCCAGCTCGGCGCGATCCTTGCGATCCTTCTTGTTTATTTTCAAAAGCTTGTGTCGATAGCCTTGGCGCTGCCGACCAGCGCCAAGGCGCGTCGTTTCGTGCTGGCCGTCATTCTCGCCTTCTTACCGGCGGCGGTGATCGGTGCGCTGGCGCATGACTTCATCAAGACAGTGCTGTTTGAAACGCCGATGCTCATCTGTGTGGTGCTGATCATCGGGGGCGTCATTCTGCTTGCGGTCGACCGCATGCCGCTGAAGCCGAAATATACCGACATCATGGATTATCCGCCGTCGCTCGCCTTCAAGATCGGCATCTTCCAGTGCCTCGCGATGATTCCCGGCACCTCGCGCTCCGGCGCCACCATTGTCGGTTCGCTGCTGATGGGAACGGACAAACGTTCCGCCGCCGAATTCTCGTTCTTTCTCGCGATGCCGACCATGCTCGGCGCTTTTACGCTCGATCTTTACAAGAACCGCGATGCGCTGAGCTTCGATGACGGCGCGCTGATTGCCGTTGGTTTCATCGCCGCTTTTGTCTCGGGCCTCTTCGTCGTGCGCTCTCTGCTGGATTTCGTCTCGCGGCGGGGCTTTGCGCCCTTCGCCTGGTGGCGAATCGCCATCGGTTCGCTGGGACTGGTCGCGCTTCTGGTCATTGGCTGACCCGGTCTCTTCCATTGGACCAAAAACAAAAAAGCGCCCCGGAAAACCGGAGGCGCTTTTTTGTTTGAAAGCTGTAGAGGCCAATCAGTTGGTGCTGATCGAAGCCGTTGCGCAGGGGTCGACACCATAGGCGGGAGCGCAGCCGCTCTTGCCCGCTGCAACCGTTCCCGGTGCCATGAAAGAACCCGCCAGAACCACCAAAGCCGCACACGCAAAAAAGAGTGCGATAGATCTGCCCATTTTATGATTGCCTTTCAGACGTTCGTTCGCGCGGATCATGCCGCTATGTGTGAATTGAGGGTGCGGGATATGTTTGGAATGTGGCGAATATCAATAAAGCAGCTTGTTGAATACCGGGTTAATACGAAGTCTTTTCCATAGTTGCGCTTGTGCCACGCTTGCCTGTGGAGGCCGGATGGCCGCTTAAAATTACCCGGCTTTTCAAATCGCCCCAATCGATGATGCACCTCCCCTGCAGTTGAGGGGAAAATGCGCCAATAACGGTTTGGTTGCGATTGAATTGCACAAAAACAAAAAGCGGGAAAGATTCCCGCTTCCGTTTAAATGCCTGACGCCCGGGGGTGGTCTCAGGCGGCTTTGCCAGCGTTCGAGAACTGGCCGTGCGGGCGATACTGCACCATGTAGGAGGGCAGAACCGAAGCGACGCGAACGGGGGTGATGCCGATGCCTTCCAGCGTCAGGCCGTTCTTTTCGGCTTCGGCGGAAACGACGTTGTCCTTCTTCAGCATGGTCACCTGGTCGGGCGTCAGCGGCGGCGTAATCAGCGGCACCATTGAAGCGATCTTGCCGATCATCGAAGCGACGCCGAAGGGCAGGTTGATGAAGGGCCGCTCCCGATAGGTCGCGGCAAGAACGGCCTCGAGACAGTCGCGGAACGTCATGACATCCTGACCGCCAAGCTCATAGATGGCTCCGGACTTCAGCTTGCCGTCGACGCTGCGGGTAACGGCTTCCGCCACATCCTCGACATAGACCGGCTGAAACCTGGTTTTTCCGCCGCCGATCAACGGCAGGAACGGCATGTTGCGGGCCATCTTGGCAAATTTATTGAAGAAATCGTCTTCCGGTCCGAAAATGATCGACGGACGCAGGATCACGGCGCCAGGCAGGACGGAATGGATGGCGGCCTCGGCGCGGCCCTTGGTGCGGCCATAACCGGTGGGCGAACTGGCGTCCGCACCGATGGCGGAGATATGCGTCAGCGTGGCGCCGGCATCGCGGGCCGCCTCGGCGATGGCTTTCGCACCGAATTCCTGGACGGCGTCAAAGGTGTTGCGGCCGCTTTCAGTCAGGATGCCGACGCAGTTGACGACATGGTCGGCGTCTTCCACGGCTTTGACGATGGAATCGCGGTAACGCAGGTTCGCCTGGGCGAAGGAAATCTGGCCGACATTGCCGAGCGGTTGCAGGAAACCGGCGAGATCGGGACGCCGCACGGCGACGCGGATGCGATAACCGCGCTTGGCGAGTATCCGCACGACATGCCGCCCGACAAAACCCGAACCGCCGAAAACGGTGACGAGGGGTGGAAGGTTGGCCAAGGTCATGGGAGGCTCCTCAGAAGCTGTCGATAAAGTGTTTTTCAGTCTCTTAGCCCAAAGCCGCGCACACGTGAAGAGATGTTGTCGCGCGGCCGAGGCTAGTTTTGGCGCCGGTTTTGGAAATGCGGTTGATGTCCGTCAAATCCCTTCGACGATCATCATCTCCGCATCCGAGACTTCCTGGCGGATTTTTGCCGCCGCCTGATACTCCGGCGAGTTGTAGCAATCGATGGCGTGCTGCACGGAGGGGAACTCGATGATGACGTTGCGCGCGCGCGCCTTGCCTTCCAGCTCGGTCAAGGCACCGCCACGGGCCAGAAAATTGGCGCCGAACCGCTCGAAGGCGGGTTTTGCGGTCGTGACATAGTCCTTGTAGCGCTCATTGTCGCGCACATCGACGCGGGCGATCCAATATCCCTTGGCCATTGCCGTCTCCTTCAATTGCCCTATTGATTTGCCGGGAAGCTGGCGCGCAGCATGTCGTCCAGAATGGCGCGGGCTGCCGCCTTCGGGTCTTCGGCCTTGACGATGGGGCGGGCAACGACCAGATGGCTCGAACCGGCCTTGATGGCGTCGTAAGGTGTCATCACCCGCTTCTGGTCGCCGAGATCCGCGCCGGCCGGGCGAATGCCGGGGGTGACGACGGCAAGATCGGGGCCGAGGATTGCGCGCACGGCGGTCGATTCCTCCGCTGAACAGACGATACCGCCCATGCCCGCTTCGCGTGCCTGTTCCGCCCGGCGCAGCACGAGCGAACGGGCGTCCGAGGCGTAACCAGCTTCCGCCAGATCGCTGTCATCCATCGAGGTCAGCACGGTAACGCCCAGCAGGCAGAGACCGGAGCCTTCCGCCGCCTTGACTGCGGCGCGCATCGCTTTCGGATAGGCATGCAGGGTCAGCATCGACATGCCCATGCGGGCGATGTTTTCGACGCCGGAGGCGACGGTATTATCGATATCGAGCAGCTTCATGTCGAGAAAGACTTTCTTGCCGCTCTCAACAAGGTCACGCGCGAATTCGAGGCCGCCTGCGAATACCAGCTGGTAACCGATCTTGTAGAACAGAACCTCGTCACCGATTTTCGAGACGATGTCTTCGGCCTGCTGCACAGTCGGAACATCCAGCCCGACGATGAGTTTTTCGCGCGCGGTCATTGTCTTATCCCTGCCATGTTTCCATTGCCGTCCAGTCGCATGTGGGGGACGCGGCTGCAAGTGAAAAGTCGGCGATGGAAAAGCGGAAGAGATTGCCGCCGCCCGGCGGCTGGTCCTTGCTGCGGCTGATGCCGCGGCCTTCAATATGGCATTTCAAAAGCGTGCCCACGCCACCATGACCGACAAAGGCTATCGGTTGCTGCGGGTCGTGCCGGTCGAGGACGGCTTTGACCGCGCCGACGATCCGGGCCTGCGCATTGATTGCCCGCTCCCAGCCGTGAAAACTCTCCTGCGGGTGGGCGAAGAACCAGTCTGCCGCCTTTTCGAATTCCGGCGGCGGCAGAAAGCCGGTGGCGGACCGGTCGTTTTCATGCATCGCCTCGATGATTTCTATCTTCGCACCGGATGTTTCGGCAAGAATGCGGGCGGTTTCGATCGCCTTGGCTTCAGCGCTGGAAACGATGCGCCGCAATGCCTGCGCCCAGGGAAGGCGGCTCGCCTCGCGCGCCCGCTCGGCGCCCCTGTCAGAAAGCCCCCATTCAGGGACCGGAACCATTGGGTCGATCTTGACCTGGGGGTGGGTGATGTAGAGCGCATGCATGAAGATCAGTCCTCAGGGTGATGGAAAGGGTAATTCGACACCCTAACCATCCGTCGCGACCGCGAAATGACGGCCTCGCCCATTCTGCCGGGTGATCAGGCCCGCGTATAGGTCCACAATTGCGCCGGCGGAATATTGCGCACGATGAAATCGAAATGGCGGATATGGTAGAGATGCGGCTGCGCCACGATCGGGGAGATCGCACCGTAGGATATCTGCACAACGGGACGGCCGTGCGGCACGCGCTTCAGCAACTCGTCGAGAAGCTTGACGCGGGCGGCCATGGGGAAATTGAGCAACGGCACGGCGGAGACGACGCTGTCGAACATCTGGCCCGTGTGTTCGCCGAGCGTCGCATCGAGATCGAAGGCGTCGCCATTGATGAAATTGACGCCCGGATAGCTTTTGAGCAGCTGATTATAGAAATCGGTCGAATATTCGATGGCCGTCAGGTTCTCCGGCTTGATGCCGCGCGCCAGAATGGCCTTGGTGATGACGCCGGTGCCCGGGCCGAGTTCGAGAACCGGCAGGCCGGAATGGGGATTGATGACACTCGCCATTTTTTTCGCCGTGATCGACGATGTCGGGACGATGGCTCCGACTTTTTTCGGTTGGCTGACCATGCCCTTGAAAAAGCGGATTTCTTCCTCGAATTTCTGTTCAAGGCGTTGCTTCAGGTTAAGTGCCATAATTCCCCTCAGATGCATTTGG
>QFOL01000517.1 GCA_003241215.1 Agrobacterium fabrum | reverse complement strand
GGACCCGATGGCCGGTTGCCTTCTCGATCTGGAAATGGACCGCCGCGCCGACAACCGCGCCTGGCAGGCGCAGATGAACCGCGACATGTTCTACCGCCCCGTGGTGGTGGAGCGGCGCATCATCGTCCAACAGAACCCCTGACAGGAATGAAGGCGACATTGCTCGCCACCCTGCCCTCATCCCTCTTTGCCGCCAGTGTTGCCTGCGCCGCGGCCAGGCGGGCGATGGGCACGCGGAAGGGCGAGCAGGACACGTAGTCGAGATCGGCATCCTCGCAGAAATGGATCGAGGCCGGATCGCCGCCATGTTCGCCGCAGATGCCGAGCTTCAGTTCCGGCCGCGTCTGGCGGCCGCGTTCGGCGGCGATGCGGATCAATTCCCCAACGCCGTCGAAATCGAGCGAGATGAACGGGTCACGCTCGATGATGCCCTTGCGCTGATAGGTATTGATGAAACGCGCCGCATCGTCGCGGGAAATGCCGAAGGTGGTCTGCGTCAAATCGTTGGTGCCGAAGGAGAAAAATTCCGCCGCTTCCGCAATCACATGGGCGCGCAGGGCCGCGCGCGGCAGTTCGATCATCGTGCCGGTCAGATATTCGATCTCCATGCCGGTTTCCTGCGCCACCGCGGCGGCGACGCCGTCGATGACCTCGGTGACGTAATCCAGTTCCGAGCGCAGACCGACAAGCGGCACCATGATTTCGGGCACGACCGGCGCGCCGGTCATGCGCGCTGCGGCAACGGCCGCTTCGAAAATGGCGCGGGCCTGCATTTCGGCGATTTCCGGATAGGAAATGGCGAGACGGCAGCCGCGATGGCCGAGCATGGGGTTAAATTCGTGCAGCGCATCCAGCCGCTGGCGGAACACCGTCTGCGGCATGCCCATGGCGGCCGCCACCTCGACGATTCGTTACCGGCAGGCCGTGCATGATCTGGAAAAGTTCGGTGAAATCCGAGCGCTGCATCGGCAGAAGCTCATCGAGCGCCGCCCGCCTGCCCTTTTCGCTCTCGGCGAGGATCATCTCACGCATGACGTGGATGCGGTCGCCCTCGAAGAACATATGTTCGGTACGGCAGAGGCCGATACCCTCAGCGCCGAAGGCGCGGGCGGCGCGGGCGTCGGCGGGTGTGTCGGCATTGGTGCGCACGGTCATGCGGCGCAGGCTGTCTGCCCACTGCATCAGCTTGCCGAAATCGCCCGAGAGTTCCGGCTGCGTCATCGGCACCTCGCCCTTCAGGACGCGGCCGGAAGAACCGTCGATGGTGATGACATCGCCGCGTTTCAGCATGCAGCCGACGCCGATCAGCACCTTATTGCGCATGTCGACGCGCATGGAGCCGGCGCCGGTGACGCAGGGAATGCCCATGCCGCGCGCCACCACGGCGGCGTGGCTGGTCATGCCGCCGCGCGTCGTCAGAATGCCTTCGGCGGCGTGCATGCCGTGAATATCTTCCGGGCTGGTTTCGATGCGCACCAGAATGACGCGGCGGCCTTCGGCTTCCGCCGCAACCGCCTCTTCGGCGGTAAAGACGATTTCGCCCGTTGCTGCCCCCGGCGAAGCCGGCAGGCCGGAGCCGATGATGGGACGCGATGTGCCGGGGTCGATGGTGGGGTGAAGCAGCTGGTCGAGCGATGACGGCTCGATGCGGCAGACGGCTTCCTCCTGCGAGATCAGCCCCTCTTCCACCATATCGACGGCGATCTTCATGGCCGCGCGGGTCGTGCGCTTGCCGGAACGGGTCTGCAGCATCCAGAGCTTGCCGCGCTCGATGGTGAATTCCAGATCCTGCATGTCGCGATAGTGATTTTCCAGCCGCTTGCAGATCGCCAGGAATTCGCTGAACGCCTCCGGCATCAGCTTTTCCATGGAAGGCTTGTCGGAACCGGAGGCCAGACGCGCGGCCTCGGTGATGGATTGCGGCGTGCGGATGCCCGCCACCACATCTTCGCCTTGAGCGTTGACGAGGAATTCGCCGTAAAGCTCCGCCTCTCCCGTCGAAGGATTGCGGGTGAAGGCGACGCCGGTTGCCGAGGATGAGCCGAGATTGCCGAAGACCATGGCCTGAACGTTGACGGCCGTACCCCAGTCCCCCGGAATATTGTGCAGGTGCCGGTAGGTCACGGCGCGGTGGTTGGTCCAGCTGGCGAACACCGCACCGATCGCGCCCCAGAGCTGGACATGACAATCCTGCGGAAAAGCTTCGCCCAGCTCCTCCTCGATCAGCTTTTTATAAAGCGAAACGACGTGCTGCCATTCGACCGCCGACATATCGGTATCGTATTCATGGCCGAGCCGGCCTTTCTCGTCTTCAAGAATTTCCTCGAACAGTTCGTGGTCGAGGCCCATGACCACATCGGCATACATCTGGATAAAGCGGCGGTAGCTGTCCCAGGCAAAACGGGCGTCACCCGCATCATGGCCCAGCGCCTCCACGGTGCGGTCGTTGAGACCCAAGTTCAGCACGGTATCCATCATGCCGGGCATGGAGGCGCGCGCGCCGGAGCGGACGGAGATGAGCAGCGGCGAGTGGCTGCCGCCGAAGGTCTTGCCGGTCACGGTTTCCATGCCGTGCAGGCCGGCCATGACCTGCAGCTTCAGGTCTTCAGGAAGATCACGGCCGTTCTTGTGATAAAGGGCGCAGGCATCGGTTATGATGGTGAGGCCGGGGGGAACGGGAAGGCCGAGACTTGCCATTTCGGCAAGGTTCGCGCCCTTGCCGCCCAATATCGCAACGTCACCTGCCCTGCCTTCGGCAGCACCGTTGCCGAAGGTATAAACCCATTTTTTCATTCCACGCTCTCCACCC
>QFOL01000112.1 GCA_003241215.1 Agrobacterium fabrum | reverse complement strand
ATTCGGCCTCGTCTGGGCGGCGGATGCGATGCAGGTTCTGGCCGTTGGCTTCACCGCCGCGTCGATTGCCGCGACCTTCGGGCTGACGGTGCCGCAGGCTTTGCAGACCGGCACGGCGTTCTTTTTCGGTATGCTGCTTGGTGCTGCCGGTTTCGGGCGGCTGGCGGATCGTTATGGACGTCGCCGTGTACTGATCGTCACCGTGGCCTGCGATGCCCTGTTCGGCGTGCTTTCGGTGTTTTCGCCCGATTTCACCATTCTGCTCATCCTGCGTTTTCTCACCGGCGCCGCCGTCGGCGGCACGCTGCCGGTGGATTATGCGATGATGGCCGAGTTTCTGCCCGCCAAAAATCGCGGGCGCTGGCTGGTCTTTCTGGAAGGCTTCTGGGCTGTCGGAACGCTGATCGTGGCGCTGGCGGCCTGGGGGGCGAGCCTTGCCGGTGTGGCCGATGCCTGGCGTTATATTTTCGCCGTGACGGCCTTTCCGGCCGTCCTCGGCCTTGGCCTGCGCTTTCTGGTGCCGGAATCGCCGCTTTACCTCTTGCGCAGCGGGCGGTCGGAGGAAGCCAAGGCCGTCGTCAACCGCATGCTGGTGACGAATGGCCGCGCGCCGCTCGATGCCGGGACCGGGCTTTTCCAGCCTGACGTGGCCAAGGGGCAGGGGATATTCTCACCGGCGCTCCGGCAGCGCAGCATCATGATCCTCGCCATCTGGTTTCTCGTCTCCGTTTCCTATTACGGCGTCTTCACCTGGATGCCGGCGAAACTGGCCGGGGATGGTTTCGGTTTCGTGCGCGGTTACGGGTTTCTGGTGCTGGTGGCGCTGGCGCAAATCCCCGGTTATGCGCTTGCCGCCTACGGCGTCGAAAAATGGGGCCGCAAGCCGACGCTGATCGGTTTCTGCCTGCTCTCCGCGCTCGGATGCCTGCTCTTCACGCTCGCCTCGGCGGGTGCGATGATCGCCGCCTCGCTTCTCATCATGAGCTTTGCACTGCTCGGCACCTGGGGTGCGCTTTATGCTTACACGCCGGAACTTTATCCGACGGAATCGCGGGCGACCGGCATGGGCGCGGCGGGCGCCATGGCGCGGCTCGGCGGCCTCTTGGCGCCGTCCCTGCTCGGTTATGCCATTGCGCAGGGTTTTGGTGTCGCGATCGGCATTTTCGCCGGTCTGCTGGTGCTGGCCGCCATTGCCGCAACCATGATCAATGCGGAAACGCGGCAGGTGGCGCTGACCTGACCCGCCGCTCCCCTGCAATGGCCTGAGCCGTTCAGGATCAGGCCATGCCGTTTGGCAGCTTACAGCGCCGTGTAATTGACCGGCAGCCAATCATAGTTGGTGCTGTCGGTGCGCACATGGCCGATACCGGGGAAGGCGATATGCGCGCCTGCCACCAGATATTTGCCTTCCACCGCCTGTTTGAACGCCAGATCGCGTGCGACGACGGCGGCCTTCTGGTCGACATCGAACTCCACGGCGACATTGGGCTCATCGAACTGGAGGATATCGCCATGGGTGATGTCGCCCCAGAAGACGATCTTCTGGCCGTCGTTTTCGAGAGTGACGGCGCTGTGGCCGGGCGTGTGACCTGCGTAAAGGATCGAGCCGAGACCGGGCACCGGCGCGGCATTGTCGCCGAAGGTCTCGAACTTGCCGGCATCCACATAGGGCTGGATGCTTTCCTTCGCTTCGGCATAACCCTTCTTCAGCGCTTCAGGAGCCGCCTTGGCCTTTGCCTCGTCAAGCCAGAAGGCGGCTTCGCGCGCATTGACCCTCAGCGTTGCATTGGCAAAGACGCGCTTGCCACCTGCCGACAGCCCGCCGGAATGGTCCGTATGGATATGGGTGAGGATAATGTCATCTATATCCGCGGTTTTGTATCCGGAGGCCTCGATATTGGCGACGAGCCTGCCGAGGCTCGGGCCGAGATAGGCGCCGGTGCCGGCATCGATCAGCACCAGCCTGTCTCCGGTGTTGACGAGAAACGCATTGACCGAAGTGGGCGTCTCTTCCGGCAGGAAGGCATCCCGCAGCACCTTGCCCGCATGTTCCGGCGTGGTGTTGGTGTAGATCTTGGCGAGCGGCAGCGCGACGACGCCGTCCGAAAGCGCGGTGACCTCCACCTTGCCGATCATCAGCCGGTAAAAGCCGGGGGCCTGCGTGGCGGCAAGCGGCGCCTTGGCGAATGCGAGTGAGGGAGCAACGAAGGGGGCGGCGATGATGGCGCTGGCGACGCCTTTGAGAAGTGAGCGACGTGACGGCATTGAGGGCTCCTGAGTTGAGGGAATGTCTTGAAACTTTCCGCACTCCAGCTAAGTGTAGGCAGGCCAGCAATCAAATCGATGTGACTTATGCAAACTATCGATCATTTCAATCTCCGTTCCTTCGATCTCAATCTTCTCATCGCCTTCGATGCGATGATGGAGGAAATGAGCGTCACGCGCGCCGCGCGCCGGCTGAAAATCCAGCAGCCGGCCATGAGCCATAATATCTCGACCCTGCGCACCCTGTTTCGAGATGAGCTTTTCATCCGTGTGGGGCAGGAGATGAAACCGACGGCGCGGGCGCTCAATCTGGCGGGACCGGTGCGGCAGGCGCTCAGGCAGGCGCAGGCGGCGGTGCTGACGGCGGATGTGTTCGATCCGGCGACGGAACGCCGCACGTTCCGGCTGGCCATGTCGAGCGAGGTGGAGCTTTTGCTGTTGCCGGATCTGACGGCTCTGCTGCGTGAGATCGCGCCCGGCATCCGCCTTCTGGTCCGCGGCGGGCAGGAGCAGGAAGTCACGGCGATGCTGGATACGGGCGTCGTCGATATGGCCGTGGGGTGCACCTATTCGCAGGAGCAGCGCCATCATTGCGAGCCGCTTTATTCCTCCAGCGTTCTTTGCTGTTTCAACCCGGCTTTGCTTGATCTGCCCAATCCTGTGGGATTGGACGCCTATATGGAAGCCAAGCACGCGGTCATATCGCAGACGGATAGCCTGCATGGCTGCTTCAAGGATGCGCTGGAACTGAGCGGCATCGAGATCGACGTCGTTACCGCCGCGCCGGATTTCCTTTCGGTTCTGTCAACGGCGCGATCCTCGGCGGTGCTCGCGACCGTGTCTTCGCGCATCGCGCTGCGTTATGCGCCGATGCTGGGGCTTGAGGTGAGCCCGGTGCCGGTGACCCTGAATTTCCCGCCCGTCGCCATGGTCTGGACCTTGCAGACGGATGCCGATCTTGGCGCCATGTGGCTTCGCCAGCAAATCCGCGAGGTCATGGGCCGAACCGTTGATTGCGGCATATCGGGCATCGCCGCCTAGATGATAATTCCAGGTTGTGAACCCATGATGCGGGATGCCGAATTGGGTCAAAAGCCGCCACGGATGAGCGTTCTGGGAAGAATGTGCGTGTCTTGAACGGCAACATATTGTATCGTCCGTGCAGCCTTTAACGCCGTTCCCGGAGGGAAACATGCCTGACAAGCCAAGCATCGTACTGGTACATGGTTTTTGGGGCGGCGCAGCCCATTGGGCCAAGGTCATCAATGAGTTAAGCAAGAATGGCTATGGGCCCAAGAATATCCATGCGGTCGAGAACCCCCTGACGTCGCTCGCGGACGATGTGGCGCGCACCAGCAAGATGGTTGCTCAGATTGAAGGTCCCGTCGTTCTGGTCGGGCACTCATATGGCGGCAAGGTGATTACGCAAGCGGGCGACATGCCCAATGTGAAGGCGCTGGTTTACATCGCCGCCTTCGCACCGGACGCCGGTGAGAGCGCGGGCGGGATTTCGCAGGCCAAGCCGCCGGCGGCCTTTGCGAATATCGCGCCGGACAGCGATGGCTTCTTGTGGATCAAGCCCGAGAAGTTCCGGGAGAGCTTCTGTCAGGATTTGTCGGAAGAGGAAGCGCTGGTCATGGCCGTGACCCAAAAGGCTCCGGTCGGGAGCACTTTTGGCGACAATGTTACGGCGCCCGCCTGGCGGAAGAAGCCGAGCTATTATCAGGTCTCGACCAACGACCGGATGATTAACCCGGAAAACGAACAGATGATGGCCGATCGAATGAAGCCGGTGAAGAAGATCGAACTCGAAGCCAGCCACGCGTCGTTGGCTTCGCACCCGGTTGATGTCACTGCGCTCATCCTTGAGGCGGCGCACGCTTAACCAGCCGCCCAAATTTGTGCGTTTACCGAATGGGCCATGGTCCAAGGCGCCTTAATAGGGCCGTGGGAGCGCTTATGATTCGACGGTCTGGAAACGTTTCTCCAGCCATGTGATCGACTGGCCGGTGGAGAGCGGCGAAAGCGATCCGATTTTTGTGAAACCGAAGCGTTGGTAGAGCCGAAGCGCATCCGGGTTCATCGTGTCGATATAGGCTCCCATGCAGCCGCGTTTTCTGGCTTCCTCCTCCGCCATTGCAAGCAGCTTCGGGCCTGTGCCCTGACCGCGCATGGTTTCCGGCACGAAAAGAAGCTGCACATAAAGCCAGCCGCGCGCGGTATAACCCACCAGACCGCCGGTGACCGTATCTTCGCCATCGCGGATGGTGATGATGAGTTCGCGTTTGTCGCTTTCGCCGAAACGGGCGAGATTATAGGCCACTAGCGGATCGCGGATGGCCTTTTCGGCCTCCGCGTCCGCGACATCGCTCAAAATGAAATTCATGCTCTTCTCCAGACGCCGGGCGGCGACCGCTTTCGGTTTCTACTGGAGACGGAAACGCCCTTACCGGCCCTCACGCCACCACAGCGCGGAGAAGGCGAGCAGCAGGGCGGCAAGCCCGGCAAAACCGGCAAAGAGCGGCAGGGTATTGACGCCTTTCAGCACCGTCTCGTCGGTCATGCGTATCAGCATGCGATCCTCATCGGCAACCCTGATATCTCCGCGCACCGGCAATATATCTGGCAGCGCGATACGGCCGGAATTGTCAGTGACACGGTGCACGCCGCCCCTGGTGGCGTCGGCCAGCGGTTTCAGCGTTTCGGTGGTCGAAATCATCGCCTTGAACTCCGGCGCATCCACCGCGCCGACATGAACGAGGGTGGTGAAATCGCCGTTCCTGATTTCGAACAGGCCGGTTTCGTCCATGCGGCGCTCGATCCTGTAAAGACCGGGCTCGGTGCTGGTGAAGGCCATGTTCTCGGTCCTGCCGGAAGGGAAACGCACGCTCGCCTGACCGGGATCGTCGCCGATGGTCTGGCGGGTGATCTGCAGGGTGCGGCCGTTCGCTCGCGCCGTCAGCGCCTCTTCTTCAAGTTCGGGTTCCTTCATCAGCCAGTGGGCGATGCGGCGGTAAAGCGCCACATGCGGGCCGCCGCCTTCGAAACCGCGCGCCCACAGCCAGCCCTGATCGGACAGCAGCATGGCGACACGGCCTTCGCCCTGACGGTTGAGCACCAGAAGCGGATCCTGCCCGTCGCCCAGCATCACGGTCTGGCCCTGCGGCGGGTCGACGCTGATGGTGCGGAACCAGCGGCCCCATTGCGGCGGCTCATTGCCCGATCCTTCCAGCCCGCGGGTGACGGGGTGTTTTTTGCCCGCTTCCGAAAGGCGCGGATAAAAGGCGGCCTGATGCACCTGACCGGTCGGCTGCGCCGGCAGAACGGAGGCGAGCGGCGTCATGGCGATCGAATCCTGACCGGCATGTTCCGGTCCGGCGGCGATCAGAAGCGCGCCGCCCTTTTCGACATATTGGGCGATGTAATCGTAATAGAGGATCGGCAGTACGCCGCGATGCTGGTAGCGGTCGAAGATGATGAGGTCGAAATCATTGATCTTCTCGACGAACAATTCGCGGGTGGGGAAGGCGATCAGCGAGAGTTCGTTGATCGGCGTGCCGTCCTGTTTTTCCGGCGGGCGCAGAATGGTGAAATGCACCAGATCGACCGAGGCGTCGGATTTCAGGAGGTTGCGCCACGCCCGCTCGCCGGCATGGGGTTCGCCGGAGACGAGCAGCACGCGCAGGTTCTGGCGGATGCCTTCGATCAGGTGAACGGCGCGGTTATTGGCAGCCGTCACTTCGCCCGGAAGCTCGGCGACGGAAAATTCCATGACATTGTTGCCGCCGCGCGGAACCTTGAAATTGAACGGCGTCGGCTGGCCGGGTGTGGCCTGCAACGTGGCGATTTCCTGCCCATTCATCTTGACGGTCACTTCCGCCGAACCGCCGCCGGCGGGGCGGCCGTCATCGAAGACACGCAGCGTCAGCTGCTGTTCCTCATTGACGATGCCGAAGCGCGGGGCGCGGACGATCTCGATACGGCGGTCGAATTCATCGGCCTTGCCGGTAATCAGCCCATGCACGGGGGCGCGGAAGCCGAGCGCCTGTTCGGCATTGGGCAGGGCATTGGGAATATCGTGGATCTGGCCGTCGCTGAGGAAGATCGCGCCGCCGACGCGGGACGGCGAAACATCCGAAACGGCGGAGGAAAGCGCCGAGAACAGCTGCGTCGAGGGTGAATCGTTCTCACCGTTGTCGTGCACTTCCACGATGCGCGGTTCGATGCGCGGGAAACGGGAGAGCCGGTCTTTCAGCGTCTCCAGCGCCGTATCGGTCATCTGCGGCCGGTCCTGCACGTCCTGGCTCTGCGAACGGTCGACGATGACGGGGACGATGGTGGAGAGCGGCTCGCGCTCCTCCTGCGTCAGAAGCGGATTGGCGATGGCCGCAAGCAAAGCGGCAAGCGCCAGCCCGCGCAGCCATGCGCCGCGCACGCCGCGCCACAGGCCGATGAAGGAGAGGGCAAGGGCGGCGACGGCCAGAACGGCAATCACGATCCACGGCAGGAAGGGGGCGAAGGTCAATGTCATGTCACTGCCCCAACCGTTCGAGAAGTGCGGGAACGTGGACCTGGTCGGCCTTGTAGTTGCCCGTCAGCATATACATCATGATGTTGACGCCGGAGCGGAAGGCGTGTTCGCGTTGCAGCTCGTCCGGCGGCACGGTGGGCAGGACAGGCGCGCCCTGCGCGTCGACGGCCCATGCACCGGCAAAATCATTGCCCGTGATCATGATCGGCGTCACGCCATCACCGGAGGAGGAAAGGCCCGACGTGGTCTTGGCCGCGCCCTGCCGCGATTCCACCCAGAGCGGCGAGCCGTTGTAACGGCCGGGAAAATTGGTGAGCAGGTAGAAGGACCGTGTCAGAACGTGGTCTTCCGGTACGGGCTCCAAGGGTGGAATATCGATATTGGCGAGGATCGCCTGCAGGCGTTCGCCATTGGCGCTGGTCGCACCGGCGTCGAGGGACGAAAACTGGTCGCGCGTATCGAACAGCACGGTGCCGCCGGCGCGCATATAGGCGTCGATGCGCGAGATGGCGGCGCTTGACGGCATGGGCGCGGAGGCCGATACCGGCCAGTAGATGATCGGATAGAAGGACAGTTCATCCTTGGAGATATCGAGGCCGACGGGCTGGCCGGGTTCCAGCGTCGTGCGCCAGGTCAGGAATTCGCTCAACCCCTGCAAACCCTGCTCGGAAATACGGTCGACATCGTTTTCGCCGGTGCGGACATAAGCGAGATGCGTCGTATCCAGCCGCTCGAAAATCTGCTCGTCTCCGGGTTTCGGATCGGCGGCGCGGGCGTCGGTTGGCGACATGGCGGCAAAGGCGCCAAGCGCCAGCAGCACGGTAGCGGCGGTCGCGCTGCGGGCTTTCGGCAGGCGGGCGAAAGCGCCGTTCATGAAGAGCACGATCAGGCTGTCGGCAATCAGCATCAGGAAAGCGGCGATGAACAACGCCGGGCGCAGCGATTTCGCCGTTTCGCCGATCAGGGCTTCACTGGTGGTGCTGACGCCGGCGACGGATGCGTCGAGCGGGCGCAGCGTCGCACCTGCGGGCAGGAGATTGAGAGCCACGAAACCATCCTCTGTGCCATAGAGGCCGGGGGGATTGTCGAAACCGGTGCGGGGCGGCTGGCCGACGCGCATTTCCAGCGGCCGGGCAGTGCCGATTTCGGCTGAAAGCGCGCCTTCGGCCGTCAGCAGCCGGAAGGGCGGCAGGGCGGCAGCCGGGGCATTGGCGTTGGCGGAAGCGCCGCCCGCCTTCGACAATTGCACGATACGGCGCAGCATATCGACGAAATGGCCCGAGATCGGCAGGTCGGACCAGCTCGCCTCGGCGCTGACATGGAAGAGCACGATGCGGCCCGCCTCGACAGTGCGGGTGGTGACGAGCGGCGTGCCATCGGCAAGGCTTGCCCAGGTGCGCTCAGCCAGATCCGGTGTCGGTTCGGCCAGAACCTGGCGTTTGACGAGAATGCCATCGGCCTTCGGCATGCCGGCGAAAGCGCCGAAGCTCGGGAAATCGGCCAGCGGCTGCGGCTCGGCCCATGAGAGTGCGCCGCCGAGTGCGCGCTCGCCCTGCCTGAGCGTTACCGGCACCAGCGGATCGTCTGCGGGTGCCGCCGCAAGGCGCGGTCCGGCGAAACGGATCAGCGTGCCGCCGCCGGCAAGCCAACGCTGCATCGGCTCATAGGTTTCCTGCGGCAGGCGGCCGATATCGGCCATGACGATGACCGAAGGATTGGATTGCAGGATTTCCGGGATCGCCTGCGCCAGATCGGCCTGCCGCTGCGGAATGAGATCGGCGAAAGGCTGAAGCGCGCGGCTGATGTAATAAAGCGGCTGCAGCAGCGGCTGGAAATCATTGCCGGTTTCGCCGGCGAGCAGCGCCACGCGACGGCGACGGAAACCGTCATCCAGAAGATGCACAGCACCCGCCGTCGACACGCCTTCGAGGGATAGGCGGGCGAAATCGTTGCGCAGCTCGAAGGGTGCTTCCACCGTCGCCGTGGTTTCGGCCGCGCCGGGCGCGAAGTTCGCGATGCCGTTGGCGAGGATGCGGCCCTGGCTGTCCTGCGCATTGACGGTCAGCCGGGTGGCTTCGGCGGTATCAAGCCGCGACAGTGTGACGCTCATGGCATCGGCATTGTTGGTGGCGCCGGTAATGGCGGTGATCGCCTTGCCGTCGCCCTTCACGATGCGGAATTCGGCGGGGGAGAGGCTGGCGAGCGTTCTCATCGCGCTTTCATCCTGCGCGGTTTGAACACCATCGGCAATATAGGCGATCGTGCCGGGGGCCGTGCCATTCAGCGCCTCGGTGATGGCTTCCGCTGTGCGGATACGATCTGGAACGAGCGGCTTCGGCTTTGCTGCGGCGAGCTTTTCCAGTGCAACGGCTGTCGTTCCCGGTACGGCGTCATGTTCCGCATCGGCGGTGAAGCTGATGGAGACGGGGCGGTCTGCCCGTTCCGCATCGCCGATCAGGGCCTGAGCGGTGGCCACGCGTCTTTCCCAGTCGGGCGCGGAGGCCCAGCTGTTGTCGACCACCAGCACCAGCGGCCCGCTGCCGGCAATGCTGTTGTTGCGCGGGTTCACCACCGGATCGGCGAGCGCGAAAATCACGGCGGCGGCAAGCGCCATGCGCAGCAGGGTCAGCCACCACGGGCTTTTCGATGGCGTTTCCTCGCGTTTCAGCACCGTCGCCAATATCTTCAGCGGCGGAAAGACCTCCGCCTTGGGGCGCGGCGGGGTGAGCCGCAGCAGCCACCAGATCGCGGGCAGCGCCAAGAGGCCGAAGAGGATGTAGGGGCTGGTGAACACGAAAGGCAATGCGTTCATCGACGGCCACCGCCTTGCGCGGGCGCGCCGGAAAGATACATGTGCATGGCGACGAGCGCCTCGGAAGCCAGATGATCGGTGCGGTGGAACACGAAGTTCCAGCCGAGACGGCGCAGCGACGAGGACAGCGCCTCACGTCTGGCGAGATAGGCGCGGGTGTAATCCTCGCGAATGGTTTCGGCACGGCCGGACACCAGTTTTTCGCCGGTTTCCGGATCGGTGAATTCGGTGCGGCCGGAATAGGGGAAGGTCTCTTCGGCCGGATCGGCAATTTCGACCACATGGCCGCGCAGGCCGCGCCGGGCGAGCGGCGAAATCCGCTCCATCACGGCTTTGGCATCATCGAGAAAATCGCCGATGAGGACAATGTCGCTTGCGCCGCGGATCATGCCCGTTTCCGGCATGCCCGTTGTCAGCGGCGCGTGCATGATGGCGGCGGCCAGCCGTTCGGCGGCGTTTCTGGCCGAGACCGGCTCCATGATGCCGGGGCAGCCGATGCGTTCTCCCGAGCGCGCAAGGATTTCCGCCAGCGCCAGCATCAGCACCAGCGCCCGGCTTTCCTTGGAAACGGAGCCGAGCGTGGATTTGAACATCATCGATGGCGACATGTCCGCCCAGAGCCAGATGGTGTGGGCTGCCTCCCATTCGCGGTCGCGCACATAGGTATGGTCGTCGCGGGCCGAGCGCCGCCAGTCGATGCGCGACAGGCTTTCGCCTTCGGCATAGGGGCGGAACTGCCAGAAATTTTCGCCGATGCCGCGCTTGCGGCGGCCGTGCCAGCCGGCGGTGACGGTGTTGGCGATGCGCTTTGCCTCGACCATGCAGTCCGGCACCAGTGCGGCACGCTGGCGCGCGCGCGCCAGAACTTCGCTACCCGGCGTCTTGTCTACGATCTGGCCGATGGATGCCACAGGCACTCCTTTCGCGAAAGATTAGGCACGCGTCTTTTAATTCTTCGCCTGCTCCACGAGGGCCGCAATCACATCGCGCACCGACATGCCTTCGGCGCGGGCCGCAAAGGTCAGCGCCATGCGGTGTTCCAGCACCGGTTCGGCCAGCGCATGGACATCGTCCAGCGACGGGGCGAGCCGGCCTTCGTAAAGCGCACGGGCGCGGGCCGTCAGCATCAGCGACTGGCCGGCGCGCGGGCCCGGACCCCAGACAACGTGTTTGTCGGTCAATTTGTTGCCATGGCCGGGGCGGGCGGAGCGGACAAGCGAGAGGATCGCATCCACCACCTTGTCGCTGACCGGCATCTGGCGGATGAGGGCCTGGATTTCCATCAGGCGCCCGGCATCGATCACGCCGCGCGCTTCGCCCGAGGCGGTGCCTGTCGTGTCGAGCAAGATCTGGCGTTCGGCGGCAAGCTCGGGATAACCGACATCGACCTGCAGCAGGAAGCGGTCGAGCTGGGCTTCGGGCAGCGGATAGGTGCCTTCCTGCTCCAGCGGGTTCTGGGTGGCGAGAACGTGGAACGGCTTCGGCAGCTCATAGGTCTGGCCGGCCATGGTGATGTGATATTCCTGCATGGCCTGCAGCAGAGCGGACTGCGTGCGCGGGCTGGCGCGGTTGATTTCGTCGGCCATCAGCAGCTGGCCGAAAATCGGACCCTTGATGAAGCGGAAGGAACGGCGGCCGTTTTCGTCCTGATCCATGACTTCGGAACCGAGGATGTCCGACGGCATCAGGTCCGGCGTGAACTGGATGCGATTGGCATCGAGGCCGAGCACGGTGCCGAGCGTGGTGACGAGCTTGGTCTTGGCGAGGCCGGGAACGCCGACGAGCAGCGCATGGCCGCCGGAGAGGATGGCGAGAAGCGTGTTCTGCACCACTTTTTCCTGGCCGAAAATGACCTTGGAGACTTCCGTGCGGATGGCCGCTATGTCGGAAAGCGCCTTTTCGGCCGCGGCGACGATGGCCTTTTCATCGAGGGTTTCGCCGGTATTCATCACGCCCATGTCGCTCTCCTCATACCTTCGCCGCTGTCACAGTCGCATCCCGGTCTTGCTGGCAGTGGGCCGGGACGGATTTTGCGCTGCATATAGCTTATTGCTCTCTTGGCCGCTGACAAGCGCCATTCGAATGACTATGTCGTGACTTAGTATTTCCTTATCGGCAAAGC
>QFOL01000516.1 GCA_003241215.1 Agrobacterium fabrum | reverse complement strand
GCAGAACACGGTTCTGGCCTTTATATCCCGAATCACTACATTGGGCCGCATGAGCAACAGTTTTGACGATATGCCGTTCTTCGATGAAGAACCCGTGGCGCCACGCAGGGCGACGAACAATGCCGGTGCGGAAAACGGCGGCGGGCTTGGCATTGCCGCCCGCGCCATGGCGGCGCGCGATCAGGCGCGTGCCGCGCCCGACTATCTTTCCGGCCTCAACCCGGAACAGCGCGACGCCGTGGAAACGCTTGACGGACCCGTTCTCGTCCTTGCCGGCGCCGGCACCGGCAAGACCCGCGTTCTGACCACCCGCATCGCCCATATTCTCGCCACCGGCCGCGCCTATCCGAGCCAGATTCTTGCCGTGACCTTCACCAACAAGGCCGCCCGCGAGATGAAGGAACGTATCGGCGTTCTCGTCGGCGGCGCTGTCGAGGGCATGCCCTGGCTCGGCACCTTCCACTCCATCGGCGTCAAGCTGCTGCGCCGTCATGCCGAACTGGTCGGCCTGAAATCGGACTTCACCATTCTCGATACCGACGACGTGGTGCGGCTGATCAAGCAGCTCATTCAGGCCGAAGGTCTTGATGACAAGCGCTGGCCGGCAAAACAGTTCGCCGGCATGATCGACGGCTGGAAGAACAAGGGGCTGACGCCGCCGGATATTCCGGAGGGTGACAGCCGCGCCTTCGCCAATGGCAAGGGCCGCGAACTCTACGCCGCCTATCAGGCCCGCCTGAAAACGCTGAACGCCTGCGATTTCGGCGATCTGCTGATGCATCCGATCAGCATCTTCCGCCGCCACACCGATATTCTGAAGGAGTATCACCAGAAGTTCCGCTACATTCTGGTGGACGAATATCAGGACACCAATACGGCGCAATATATGTGGCTCAGGCTGCTTGCACAGCGCGCCAAGGGTGAGCCGCAGAATGTCTGCTGCGTCGGCGACGACGACCAGTCGATCTATGGCTGGCGCGGCGCGGAAGTGGACAATATCCTCCGCTTCGACAAGGATTTTCCGGGCGCCAAGGTCATCAAGCTCGAACGTAATTACCGCTCGACCGAGCATATTCTCGGCGCGGCCGGCCATCTGATCGCCCATAATGAGGGGCGTCTCGGCAAGACGCTGTTCACCGAACGCAGCAGCCCCGACGATGAAAAGGTCGTGGTGCATGCCGCCTGGGATTCCGAGGAGGAAGCCCGCGCTGTCGGCGAGGAAATCGAACAGCTTCAGCGCAAGAACCATAATCTGAACGACATGGCGATCCTCGTTCGCGCCTCCTTCCAGATGCGCGAATTCGAAGACCGCTTCGTGACGCTTGGCCTCAATTATCGCGTCATCGGCGGCCCGCGCTTTTATGAGCGCCTCGAAATCCGCGACGCCATGGCCTATTTCCGCCTCGTCTGCCAGCCGGCAGACGATCTCGCCTTCGAGCGGATCGTCAACACGCCGAAGCGCGGTCTTGGCGATACAACGATCCGTAACCTGCACGACTATGCCCGCGCCCGCGATATTCCGATGCTGGCGGCAGCCGCCGACATCATCGAGACCGACGAGCTGAAACCGAAGGCGCGCAAGGCGCTGTTCGATGTGGTGCAGGATTTCCGCCGCTGGCAGGGCCTCTTGGAAAACACCGAACACACCACGCTTGCCGAACAGATTCTCGACGAAAGCGGCTATACTGCCATGTGGCAGGCCGACAAGACGGCCGAGGCGCCCGGACGGCTGGAAAACCTGAAGGAACTCATTCGCTCGATGGAAGCCTTCGAGAGCATGCGCGGCTTCCTCGAGCATGTCGCGCTTGTCATGGATGCCGAGCAGAACGAAAATCTCGATGCCGTCTCCATCATGACGCTGCATTCCGCCAAGGGTCTGGAATTCGACACCGTCTTCCTGCCCGGC